>CALVDP010000008.1 GCA_944326315.1 uncultured Bacteroidales bacterium | reverse complement strand
CTAAGATACAAATTTTATATTACATTGGCAATCAATTCGTTATAAAGTTTTATTCTTTTTACGACAGTCCCTAATTATGAATGACTTTCTTCTTCCAGTTCTCGTTATCCCTAAAGCAAGGCAGGTATTTGTTTTGTAACTTATTTATAACGAGATTACTATCCATCATTTACATGAGTGACAAAAATTTCAAGGGATATATAAGATTGGATTCTCAAAATCTTGTCAGCATATAAACGAAAAATCTTCCGACTCAATTTCATCAGAAACCGAATCGGAAGATTCTCTGTAAATTGTCGGAAATTAAAGTGCTGCGACAATCTTACGCACATTCTGCAACTTTTCCATAAACGATTTATTCTGTTTGGCTGTAAGCATGTTGTATCTTGCCTGCATCTGCAACAGGGATTCTGCAGGAATATCCAAAGCTGCCTCGACAAGCAATGCAAGTTCTGTATTTACCTGTCTTTTGCCATTCAACACCTCATTAAGCAATGTGCATGAAATCCCCATTTCTGTTGCCAACTGTTTCTGGGAGATTCCTCTGTATTCCAGTTCACCTTTCAGCACTTCCCCGGGATGTGTCGGTCGGAAAGGCTCCAGGTTGTTTGCTATCATATTAGGGTCTATCCCTTTAATGGAAGTAATCATATCTTTATTATTTATAATGGTTAGACAACTCCGTTATATTACATATTGTTGCTATGCTTTGTCCATCCACAGTATATTCTTCAAATTCTATCCTGTACTGGTCATTGACTCTGACAGAGGACAGTCCTTTCTTATCTCCCTTTAATTTCTCGTAATTCAATGAGTTTATCCTCATTAAAGACAACGTGTCGGGTAAACTCATCATAATATCTATCACTCGGACATATTTGTTGATTATCTGCGGCTGGTATCTATGTTTCTTGTCACTTGTCTTTCCTGTTACATATAGTTCTTTCAGATAATCTTTGTCAAAAATTATGTCCATTAATCGTTATTTCTGCAAATATAGTCATTTTATTAAGATTCACAAAAAAGTGAATAGGCTTTGACTGCCATTCCACATAATTTTGGAATCTCTCTTTATCTGTACTCGATTTCAGTCCATATAAACAAGTCTATTAAATGGAGGTGCCAACTTGACCTTGAATTTCTCCAAAATCAAATTGGCAAATCCTGTCTTTTCCCAGACACCCCCACATACGAAAAATCCCCGTAACCGTCAAAGTTACAGGGACTGTTTATTTGCTGCAAGTCATTGTCTGTCTGAAGAAAACGTTGCGCCCGCACAGGGAGGGCCCCACGGAGTGGGAGGGTTTTCTGAAGACAGATAATGACGCCTACTTGTTCAGGGCAGTAGCCACATCCACAGCACAAGCAACAGTACATCCCACCATAGGGTTGTTGCCTATTCCCAGGAATCCCATCATCTCCACGTGGGCTGGAACTGAAGATGAACCTGCAAACTGCGCGTCACTGTGCATACGGCCCATGGTGTCGGTCATACCGTAGGAAGCTGGACCTGCGGCCATGTTGTCCGGGTGAAGCGTACGTCCTGTACCGCCGCCGGATGCAACAGAGAAATATGGCTTACCTGCAAGGATACGCTCCTTCTTGTATGTACCGGCAACCGGATGCTGGAAACGTGTAGGGTTTGTAGAGTTGCCTGTGATGGAAACATCCACACCCTCATGCCACATGATGGCTACACCCTCGCGTACGTCGTCTGCACCGTAGCATTTCACCTTGGAACGCGGGCCGTCGCTGTATGCAATCTCGCGAACGACCTTCAGCTCGCCTGTGTAATAGTCGAACTGTGTCTGCACGTAAGTGAAGCCGTTGATACGTGAAATGATCTGCGCGGCATCCTTGCCGAGACCGTTAAGGATGCAGCGGAGAGGCTCCTTACGCACCTTGTCAGCCTTGGCTGCAATCTTGATAGCACCTTCTGCAGCTGCGAATGACTCGTGGCCTGCAAGGAAAGCAAAGCACTTGGTCTCCTCACGCAGAAGCATGGCGGCCAAATTGCCGTGTCCGAGACCTACCTTGCGGTCATCTGCCACGGAGCCGGGAATACAGAATGACTGGAGACCGATACCGATAGCCTCGGCAGCCTCGGCAGCGTTCTTGCACCCTTTCTTGATGGCGATTGCGCAACCTACTACATAAGCCCACTTGGCGTTCTCGAAGCATATAGGCTGAGTGTCCTCACAAGTCTTGTAAGGATCGAGACCATACTTGTCACAGATAGCGTTGGCCTCCTCGATATCCTTGATACCGTTTGCATTGAGCGCAGCGAGAATCTGTTTGATACGACGATCCTGGCTTTCGAACTTAACTTCTCTTATCATAGTATGTCTCCTCCTTATTCTTTACGTGGGTCGATATATTTGACAGCGCCATCCTCCTTTGAGAAACGGCCGTAAGTGCCGGTCACCTGCTTCAGGGCCTCGTTTGCGTCAACGCCTTTCTTCACGAGATCCATGAATTTGCCGAGATGTACGAACTCGTATCCGCAGATCTCGTCATTCTTGTCGAGGGCAAGAGTCTTGATGTATCCCTCGGCCATCTCAAGGTAGCGCGGACCCTTTGCCAATGTACCGTAGAGTGTACCTACCTGGCTGCGAAGTCCCTTGCCGAGATCCTCAAGGCCGGCACCGATCATAAGACCGCCTTCCGAAAATGCGGACTGGGTACGTCCGTAAACGATCTGGAGGAAAAGTTCCCTCATCGCGGTATTGATAGCATCACAAACAAGGTCCGTGTTAAGAGCCTCAAGAATGGTCTTGCCCGGAAGGATTTCGGATGCCATGGCTGCGGAATGTGTCATTCCGGAGCAGCCGATAGTCTCCACAAGAGCTTCCTGGATAACGCCTTCCTTGACGTTGAGTGTCAGCTTGCATGCACCCTGCTGAGGAGCGCACCAGCCCACGCCGTGAGTAAGTCCTGAAATATCAGTTATTTCCTTTGATTTTACCCATTTTCCCTCCTCAGGAATAGGAGCCGGACCATGGTTTGGTCCCTTTTTGACGCAGCACATCTGCTGCACTTCGTGTGAATAAACCATAACCTATTGTTGTAAAGAAAGTTTTTCAAATCCGGTCGCAAATATAAAGAATTGTCGCAGATAATCAAAATGGATGAAAACGTTTTTCACTGAATCTTCAAGGCTTGGAGAGGACACTCGGACCCGACTATCGTGCAATCCAGTATTTCGTGTCGTAGTCGGCACCTGCGCCGTTGGTGACCTCCGATATCGGCAGGACAGGCGAAATACGGCTCAGTGAGGGTAGGTCTTCCTTTACCCTGACATTTGCGGCGGCCGATTTCGTGTCGTGGAAGCAGAACAGGTTTGCCTATACCCTTGAAGGCTTCTCCGACGGATGGACTTATGTCATGGATCCTTCCCGGGCGGCCACATACTCCAATCTGCCTCCGGGTAAATACCGGTTTGCGGTGAAGGCGGCCAACAAGGACGGCATCGGAACGAAACTCCTACCACTCTCGATGTGGTAATAATGCCCCACTGGTACAATACTGTCTGGGCGAGAATCTTGCTGGCTGCCGCGACAGGCTTCAGTTCACCGTCCTACTTCGCGACAAGTTTCAAGAAACACATCGGCTGCATGCCTTCGGAGTACAAATGACACCAATGATATAAGAAATGACGGAACGGCCTATTCAGGGATGAACCTGGCCATGGAGGCATTCCTCGGTCCAGGATGGGTCTGCATCCATTCCCTGAGCATGGCCCTGTGTTCCTCTACGATAGTCCTGTATCTGGAATCCACAGCAAGATTCACCATCTCTCCCCTGTCGTTCTCCATGTCGTACAGCTGTTCGCGGTACAGCCCCTTGTCGTAAAGGACATATTTGTACCTGGCCGTGCGGACCATCCAGCCTGAAGTGCCTGCTGTCTGGTTGAAGTTGGTCTCGGTCACCACATAGTCCCTGAACGGGTGTGCGGCATCTCCCGATTCTGCCACATCACGCAGGCTCAGGCCCGAACGTCCTGCAGGAACTTCCGCCCCCGCCCAGTCGCATACGGTAGGCATAAGGTCGGTGCCGTTGTTGACAAGCTGCGGCAGCACCTTGCCGGCATTCCGCCCGCCCGGAAGGCATATTATGAAAGGAATGTTGGCCACTTCCTCGTACAGGACGGTCTTCTGGTTCCACTGGTGCGAAGCATTGCCGTCTCCGTGGTCACTGGTGAAAATAATGACTGTATTGTCCCACAGCCCCTGCCTGTCGATCTCGTCAAGCAGCTTTCCGATCTCGGCATCCACAGCCTCCACAAGACGGTAATAGGCATAGCGGTAGCGTCTCCAGTCGTCAGGAGTGAAGTCCTGCGAAGGATAAAGGGAATAGCTCTGCCGTTTCTCGAACTGAAGCACGGCTGCATCATACGGATTCACAGCGAAATTGGCCGGCAGAGGCGGACAGTCTTCGAGAGTGAATTCCGGTAGTGAAGCGTGAGGGGTATTCTGCCCGCGTGCATACTCGCAGATGTTGTGGGGATTGATATATGAAGCCACAAGGAAGAAAGGCCTGTCATGGTCTTCCCTTAAATATTCTATGCAGGCTTCTGACAGACCTGTGTCATTGTGCCCGTGCAGGTTCCTGAACCCGAAGGCGTGGTCTGAAGGGAGGCTGACGGTATTCACATGCCATTTCCCGGCATAGGCGCAGTCATATCCGGCAGAAGCTACCAATGAGCCGAGAGTCATTCCTTTCAGAGAATCCGGAACGGGAATGTCGTTTTCAATGATCCCTGTCTCAACCGGCATGTATCCGGTGAACATCGCACCACGGGCAGGGCCGCTCAGGGGCATGGCGCAATAGGCGTTGGTGAAACGTATGCCGTGTTCCGCAAGTCTGTCCATATTAGGTGTGAGCACGTCGGGATTTCCGGCGCAGCTCATCGCAGTGGCGCACTGCTGGTCTGTCATGATGTAGATAATGTTCGGTCTTCTGTTTTCTTTTGCGGCCGGAACCTTTGACGCGTCTGTATCTGCGGCGGAAGCCGGAATGGCGGCTGCAAATACCGGTACTGCAGCGCAAAGACCTTTTCGGAAATTTTTCATGTCAATGTATTAGTGGTGTGTAAATTGCGAATATACACAGAATCCGTGACTTTACCTTATTTCGAGCAGGAAAACGATACGATTTTGTGCGACATGACAATCGTCATTTGTCATGAATTTGAATGTAATATGTACAAATGTAACTAATCTGTTATGATGAATGGCAGGAAGTTCCGGAGTCGGGCGTCAGACCCGGTTAACATAATCTTCACGAAAAATCAATAGTCAGGAAAAGAAATCGCAACAGATATTAAACCTTGCGGACATACTTTTGCGGCATTAATTCCAAAGTATGTATAGGCAAGGGACAATATTGGCGGCAGCGGCGGCATTTTTCCTGCTCTGCCAGGGCAACATCCAGGACGTGCAGGGAAAAGACAGCGGCAATGGCGACGAAAGAAAGGTCGACTGGCAGTATGACGGCAGCAGGCCTCTGAAAGCCAAGGCATATTTTAAGGATGGAAAACTGAATGTAGGCACATCCGACGGCAAATTCAGGCTGTGGCTTGACAACAGGATCTATACCGACGCTTCATTCTATATTCCCACAGAATCAGTGGACGGACTCACATCCAAGCTCAACAAGGACCTGGAGGAAGATGACGGGGTATTCCGTTTCAGCAACGGGGTAAGCGTCCGGAGGGCACGTTTTGCGATCAAGGCCGAACTTTTCGAGAAATGGTTCGCGGAATTCGACCTGGATTTCGCTTATAATGAGGTGGAAATTAAAGACATGTACCTCGGCTACAAGTTCAATGACCATCTGTCTGTCCAGGCGGGACATTTCAAGGAGCCCATGAGCATGGAGAGGGTCACCAGTTCCAGATATATTACCGCGAACGAACGTCCGATGGCCGTAGAGGCGCTTGCAGGAGGACGCAGGCTTGGGGCGGCTGTCACATGGTGGGGCAGATACTGGTGGTTTTCAGGCGGAGTGTTCGGCCAACAGGTAGACATCATCCAGAAAGAAAGGAACAGGGGAAGTGACGGCTATGGCTTCACCGGCCGCCTGGCAGTGCCTGTCATCTGCAACGACAACATTACACTGCACATAGGGGGCTATGCAAGCTGGAGGAAGCCAGATTCCACCGGAGAGGAGAACAGGACGGTATTGTTCAGGACATTTCCTGAGAGCCGGACAGACCGCAGGAGATTCCTCCAGGCCGAGGTGGGCAATGTAGACCATTACGCGACATACGGCGCAGAGTTCGCTTTCCGATGGAGCAAACTGCTTGCATACGGCGAATACCTGTTCACGGACCTGAACCGCTATCTGGAAAACGGCGGAGTGCGTGAACCGCTGGCAAACGCAGAATTTGCAGGATGGTATGCAAATGTATCATGGATGATACTCGGCAGACAGAGGGAGTACAGCCGTGAAGACGCTGAATTCGGCGGGGTGAAGGTCGACAGACGCGGAGGCAACCTCGAACTCGCCGCAAGGGTCAGCCATCTGAACCTGAACGATTTCCATGACATGCGCTCTCCTGTCACGGGCGGCTCTGCCTATTCATACAGCGTGAATCTGAACTGGTATCCTGTCAGCAATATCCTTGTAGGCCTGAACTACCTGTTCATGGACAATGACAAATATGCCGACTCCAAGGGACAGATTACGGCAGACGGCCAGCCGTTGAGTGCCGCCCGTCCTGAAGGGATCGATTTTCACGTACTGCAGCTGAGGCTTATGGTTTCATTCTGACACCGCGCCACGGACTGTCACAATCGGAAATACCAAACAAAAACAAGATGAATACAAGATTTATGATTATCGCCGCCATGATCTCTTCGGCGGCAATGCTCGCGGGCTGCAAGGACGATGTCGAGCCCGGCACTGAACATTCGGATGTCAGCGGACTCTACATCAACGAAGTATGCTCCGGCGGCGAAGGCGGGGACTGGATAGAGCTGTACAATTCCACATCGGCATCGATAGACATCTCCGGATACCATGTCCAGGACAACAAGGGCACTGACGAAGAATACACATTCCCGGCAGGTTCGTCCATAGATGCCGGTGGCTTCCTTGTGATACAGGAAGGGACGTTCGAGTTCGGGATTTCCGGCAGCGGGGATTCAATTACGCTTCTGGACGAGGCTTATGCGCAGATCGATGCAGTGCAGGTGCCTGCAATGGAAGACAACTATACCTATTCGAGGACAGAAGACGGTGGTTCGTCATGGGAGACAGTGGCCGGCGGCACCATGGGGCGGAGCAATTCAGAAGAACCGGACGATCTTCCGGAGCCGTCTGTCCCAGAGATCCCTGCAGACGAGGTATATGACGGACTCAAGCTCAATGAACTGAACGGAAACGACAAGTTCATCGAACTCTACAATGCTTCTGACGACCAGATCGACATCTCAGGCTGCTATATCATGAAAGATGACGAGAAGACGATTTTCACGGCAGACGCACTCACTGTCGCACCGGGGGAATTCATCACGATATGGTCAGAGGATGTCAAGGATGACGTGCCTTCCGACGCGCTCATATTCTCTTCGGGACTTTCTGCCGACAAGTCTGTCAAGATAGAGCTTCTCGACCCGGAGGGAAATTCACTTGACGTGTTCAAGAACCTCAGTGTCGCTTCCGGAGAGAAATGGGGCGAGAATGACGGCAAATACGACAGCAAGGACAAGGAGAACAAGCCTTCTTTTGCCCGTGATACCGACGGTACCGGTGACTGGTACATAATGATGCCTACCC
The DNA here is from genome assembly GCA_944326315.1 of uncultured Bacteroidales bacterium. Classification (GTDB taxonomy): domain Bacteria; phylum Bacteroidota; class Bacteroidia; order Bacteroidales; family UBA932; genus Cryptobacteroides. The sequence continues at coordinate 50,443 of CALVDP010000008.1, read as the reverse complement.
AGGGTGCGACAAACGCCGGAGCATCCAAGATCAGCGACGAGAAGATAGAGTGGTAATTTTTCCCTGTCAGACGGAAGTGTAATTGCCGGCACATGGCCAAGATGAAAAGATATTTGACTGCAGCCGCAGCGCTGTTCGTATTCCTGTCCTTCACGGATGCACGCGGGCGCGGATACCTGAATTTCATATATTGCTCTGACGTTCATTACGGGCTGGAAAGGGAGTTCCGGGGCGGTGTGGTACCTGCGGATTCCGTAAGCAGGGCCATGATTGAAGCCTTCCGGATTCTGGAGGACACTCCCCTGCCTGATGACGGAGGAGTCGCTGCCGGCAATGTGTACGGGAGTCCTGATTTCGTCATCTGCACCGGAGACATTGCCAACCGGATGGAGGACGGGGTGCAGCCGGCTTCCGTCTCATGGTCAATGTTCTGCAGGGACTGGAGCGGCTATTGTATTATAGGTGACGGCCCGGATAGCGGACATGACAGGGTCCCGCTGTATCTTGTCCCCGGGAATCATGACATATCTGACGCCATCGGGTATACGGAGCCTCTGACCCCGGAAAGGGATGCTTCAAGCGCAGCGGGTATATGGAATCACAATATGGCGGAGACGCCTTCCGACACCATTCCCGCTGACCGTTTCGACTACAGCATGCACAAGACGCACTATACCTTCGTCAAAGACAGCATAAGGTTCGTCTTCATGGGCATGTGGCCCGACAGCATAATGCGTGAGTGGTATGAAAAGGAAGTGGCGGAAGACCGTGATATTCCTGCCCTGATTTTCACGCATGACCCGCCTGAAGCCGAGGCCAAGCATTTCACCAATCCGAGGGGAAATCACGGGATCAACAGCGTGGACAGGTTCCAGAACCTCATTGCCGACATCTCCTCGGTACGGTATGCGGACGGAAGGCCGTCAGGCAACTGGAAGGGCCTGGAAGTGTTCCTCGCCTCACATCCTGAAATCAGGGCCTATTTTCACGGGGACAAGAACTACAACGAATTCTACATCTGGAACGGTGTTGACGGCAGCATCAGTCTTCCCGTTTTCAGGGTGGATTCCCCTATGAAAGGCGAATATTCATCGGAAGACGAGACTCTGCTGTCATTCATTGCTGTCAGCATTGACCCGGAAAGCCGCAGGCTCACAGCGCGTGAATGTCTCTGGAATTCCGGCCAGGCCCCGGGCGTTAGCTGGGGAGCGACGAAGACAATCGGACTGTGACGGCAGAAAGGACAATCTACCGGTCTTTCGCAGAAATACGTTTGAGGGTGACCAAAAATCGACTTTTGGTCACCCTCTGTCACATCAAATTGTATCAATAACCTGGATTCTGTGTTATCGAACCACCGCTCCGGTCTATCTCTGTCTGTGGTATAGGGAAGAACTCGTTGACTCCTTTCCTGAATGCGGCACCCCTGCCGTTGGAATAATCGAACTGGGCGAAAGCATTCATTGTCTCAATATAGCAGTTCCAGCGTTTCAGATCATAAAGGCGATTGTATTCAAGTGCCAGTTCGACCCTGCGCTCATGTTTGACAGCAGCAAGAAGATCATCTGATTCCTGAACCATGGGCAGCTGTCTGTCGGAAATAGCCCTCACTCTCGAGACCGCTTCAGCATCACCTGAACGCGAATTATTGGCGCGTGTCCTTACCTGGTTTATGCAATCTACAATGACGGATTTGTCTCCTCCTGTCTGAATCAATGCTTCCGCATACAACAGCAGGACATCGGCATATCTGATATGATGGAATGACCACGCATCATCACCCCATCCCGCTCCCCGGCGGCTTTCAATCAGGAACGCCTTCCTGTTGTGATATCCGGTATTGGGATAGGTGGAGAAATCCAGTGTTTCAGTCCCGGAATTTGTAGGGAACACGTCACCGTTTTCAATGATAGTGTACAGGAGACGCGGATCGCCTTCTTCAAATTCGTCCACAAGATTCTGCGTAGGCTGGTCAAAGCCGTATGCACCGGTAGATCTCGGGCTCGAATAACATGGAAGGAATGATCCGTAAATATACTGGGCAGGTACATCTCCCCTGATGTTCACGAATATGGATTCCCCGGAAAGGTAGCCGTCAGGCATATACAGATCCTGGAAATTCGGTTCAAGTATGCAGCTCTTCTCGCCAATCACCCTTTTGGCGGCATCCCTTGCATCAGCATACAGCCCCTCATCATCTTTTGCAAAGTACATGTACACCCTTGCCTGCATTGCCCAGACGGCTTCTTTGGTCACTCTGCCAAGCTCGGTAGAAGGCAACGTACTCTTCGACGGGAGATTCGCCTCATCGGCGATAGCTTTCAGCTCATCCATTATGAACTGTCCTGTTTCGGCTTCCGTAGCTCTTACCAGAGACTTGCTGTCAGCAACAGTCAGGCTCCTTTTGACAATAGGGACACCTCCGAAAATCTTACATAATTCAAAATGAAAGAATGCCCTGAGAAAACGCACTTCAGCCGTGTACCTTGCTTTCGTTTCTGCCGATAGAGGATAACCTTCCGCATCAATCATTTCTACGGAGTTGTCCTGTAACTTTTCCAGGCATATATTGCATCTGGCAATACCGAGATACATGCCCTCCCACAGATTGGCAAGATCTTCATTCGATGCCAGAGGCCGTCCGAAGCTAAGCTCCTGCGCTGCAATACCGTCTCCGGCACCCGACCCTCCTTTTTCAGAGTCATCTGTGGAAATATTGTAAAGATCCATCCTCGGCCGCTCGAAGCGGTAAAAGTCATTGAGTGTCTGGTAACACTTGATCACAGCCTGGAACCCGGCATCGGGAGAATTGAAAAACCTGTTTTCATCCATCGTCCCCTTCGGATCACGTGTCAGAAAATTCTCGCATGACCAAAGGCATGCGACAGCCAGGAATGCGGATAATATTTTCATTTTTTTCATAATCATCAGAATTTTATGTTCAGACCTACTGTCCATACCCTTGCCTGCGGGTAGAAGCCCTGGTCGATACCATTCAGTATTGCATTGGATGACCCTATTTCCGGATCAAGCCCGGAATACCTTGTCAGAGTCAGGAGATTCTGTGCGCTTACGTAAAGCCGCAGCTGGCTTATGACGTCACTCCTGACAAGCCTGTTGCAGAAGTCATAGCCTATCTGCAGGTTCTTTATCCTCATGTATGAGCCGTCTTCCATGAAATAGTCCGAGATAAGAAGGTTCTGCCCCTGGTCCGCCGATATCTTGTGATATCTGTCCGTAGAGCCCTCTCCGTTCCACGACCTTTCAAGGAAACCGGCGCGGGCGTTCATGTATCCGGTACCTGACTCGAAATCGTACAATGTCATGTTCATCACGTCATTTCCCTGTGATCCCTGGATAAATACATTTATGTCGAAACCTTTCCATGCCGCACCCAGAGTCAGTCCATAGACAAAGTCCGGCCACGGGCTTCCTATCATGGTCCTGTCATCATCATCAAGAACATCATTACCGTCAAGATCCTTGAAGCGGATGTCTCCAGGAGTGGCTGTTTCACGCTGTGCACTGCCTTCCACCTGCTCTTCATTCTGGAAAATGCCGTTTGTCACATATCCGTAGAAATATCCGACAGGCTTGCCTACTTCCGTCTTGGTTATCACATTGTTATTGTAAGCAGATCCATAGATGGCATCCCCGTTTCCGAGAGAGGTGACAGTATTCCTGTAAGTGGAAATATTTGCCGATGCCGTCACAAACCACTCTCCGAAAGTCTTTCTGTAAGTAAGTCCGAACTCCCATCCTTCGTTTCTCATCGATCCTACATTGGCATAAGGGAAGGTCGGCAGGCCGAGAGTCGTCGGCTGAGGTTCCTGCATAAGCATGTGGTCTATGTCCTTGATATAATAGTCAGCCACAAATTCAAGGCTGTTATCGAAGAAACTCATGTCCAGACCGACGTCGAACTGCTTGGATGTCTCCCACATAAGCACCGGATTACCCACAGATGTGATACCGGCTCCAATGACTGCCGTATCCGGACTGCCGAAATTGTACCTGTCATAGATTGTGCTTCCGAAAGTGGACATATACGCGCCGCCGCTGATATTCTGATTTCCGATATGCCCATAGCTGACTCTCAGTTTGCCTTCACTCAGCCAGTTCTTGGCAGACCGCATAAATCCTTCATCGGAAAAGCGCCATGCAGCAGACACAGAAGGGAAAAGTCCCCATTTATTTCCTTTTGCAAACTTCGAGGAACCGTCATAACGCAAGTTCGCAGCCAGAAGATATTTTCCTGCATAATCAAAGCTTACCCTGCCGAAAACTGAGACCAGAGCGTTGGAATATGGGTAACCTGTCACTATCGCATTTTCTGTTCCCGCATTGAGTATCGCCATGTCACTGTCGTTGTTCGGCAACCCCTCGATGGATGCGTTGACCGATGACACATTGGTCACTTCCGCAGATGTTCCAAGCATTGCTCCGATCTTGAATTTCCCGAAGGTCTGGTCATAATTCAGAAGCTGTTCCCATACGAAATACTCACTTCTCGAATTGTTCGCTATCACCTTGTTGTTATTGGCGTAGTCGTTGGAATTGAGCGAATACTTCGGCTGGAATCCGTCTGTAGTACTTCTGGAAAGGTCCATGCTGAACCTCGAATTGAACTTCAGGAAATCAAAAAACCTGATTTCAAGATTGGCTCCGCCCTTGACATAAAAATATTCATATACGCTCTGCTTCATCCTCTCTATCTGTGCCACAGGGTTGCGCTTGTTGGAAAACAATATGCCGGCATATTGGGAATATACATTGTCCGGTTCGTAGCCGTCATATATCTGTGACAGCAAGGCAGGGACGTCAGTAAGATTGTTTCTGAATACCGGTGTAATAGGATCCGCACCCATTGCACTGAAAATTGTGCCGGTATATGGATTGTTCTCGTCGATAAGATGTCTTTTCTCGTCTATTATTCCAAGGTTCGCCGTCAGGGATATCCTGTCGCATATTCTGAAACTGAAATTGTTTCTCCAGGATATGCGCTGATACGTCGAGCCTTTTACAATTCCGTCCTGGTTCGTATAGGCAAGGCTTGACATGGCGCTTACGTTTTTCGAGCCCCCGCTTATGCTGACATTATGACTGTGCATGAAGGCGTTCTTGTTTATGATTTCATTCCACCAGTCCGTCCCTTCCGGCCCGATATTCTTGTTTACAAATTCCAGAACGGCATCAATATTCTCCTGGGTGGCAAAAGCAGGTATCCTGTCCTGGCCGGCATTGTCGGCAGCCATATTCTTGTAACGTATGTATTCTTCAGCATTCAGCATGTATGGCCTCTTCCATGGATTCTGCCATGCGGCATATCCGTCATAGCTCACCTGAAGCTTGTTGTTGTAGCTCCCGCTCTTTGTCGTCACTACGATGATACCGTTCGAACCTCTTGATCCGTAAATTGCCGCGACAGAAGCATCCTTATGTACCGAAATGGATTCTATGTCATTGGGATTCAGATAGTCAATCCCGTCCTGAGGAAGTCCGTCGACAATATACAGAGGGGTCGTAGAACCTGTAATGGAGCCGATTCCCCTGATTCTTGCCACACTCCCCGCTCCAGGCGTTCCGCTGGTCGAAGTCACCGTCAGTCCCGGGACTTTGCCCTGAAGGACATTGTTGACGCTGGTTACCGGCATGGCCTGCAACTCCTTGCCGCCAATCACACCTACAGCTCCCGTCATGTCCTTTTTGGAAATCGTACCGTATCCTGTGAATACCACGCCTTCCAGCTCGTATGCTGCTTCCTCGAGAATTATGACGACCCTCTGTCCTGCCGATGCCTCAAGATCTGCCGTATCATATCCTATCATGGACACGGTCAGGCGGTTGCTGGCGTCATCCGTTGCAACAGAAAATTCACCGTCAAGATCTGCAACCACTCCCGTGGACGTATCGTTGTCCAGTATAATTACAGCTCCCGGTACAGGCTCGCCTTTGGCATCAGTTACTTTTCCTGTAATATACCTGTTCTGTGCGGACATAAGTGCAGCTGACATGAATATTGCCAAAAAGACTGCCGCTGCGGATTTCCATGTCCGTCCTATATTGTCATTGATTTTCATTTTCTGACTGTTTTTGGGTTATTCTGCATTTTTCCTGATGGTATCGATGGCCAGGACAAGGCTTCCCGCCTCGGCATCATACCAGTAGGCCTTCTGTTCGTTCTTCATGTTCATGCCATAGATATGTGTTATATATGAGTTGACTCTTTCGGCATCGTTCATCACGGCTGCGGCATAGACCACCATCGTCCACGGATAGGTGTCATATGTCGTTCCCGAGGCCCAGTCCGGATAATTCTCGTTGAATTTCTCGTAGAGCTGTCTGGAACGTGTCTCAAGCGGGGATGTGACCCCGAAAAGGCATGGGTACAGCTGGGCCGTGGCCCCGGGATAGAATACGGACCAGTCCGAGGCATTACCCTTGGCATAGTCGTAATTCCGGTTTGTCTCATTGTACAGGGTCCCGATTGCACTTGTATTTTCCTCCAGCAGGCTCTCCAGGTCTGCCCCGGTATCAAGCAGGGATCGGCTTTCAAGCCAGATTGCAGCCTTCAGCCCCATGTTCACCTCACTGTTGTCCATGAGATATTTCACAGGATAACGGTAATGCGCAATACTGAGATAGTCATTAAGGTTGCCGCCGGGAAGGCTGTTCCCGCCATAATCAATCGTCTTGAGCATGGCATCGGCCACAAGGGATATCTTGTCCTTGTATTGAGCAAGCCACTGTTCATTGGAATCCGACACCTGGGCAAACTTCATTAGAATTTCAAGGAATGTCGCCGCGTACGAATCAACGGAATCATATGTGCCCTGCGTGGTTTCCGACGGAGCGAAATAATCATATACCGAACCAGCTATTTCGTCATTACGGAATTCCGTGACAGTGCCGTTCAACTTGCTGAAATACCAAAGCATGTAGTTTTTAACTGCAGTCAGGTTGTCATCATCGGGATCTGTAAGGAGAGCGAGGACTGCAAAATGTGCAAAGTAAGGCGTAATCTTGCTGTTTTCGCTTTCATTGTCCTTTATCGCCCCGCTTGGCAACTGGAGTGACCTGATATAGGCAAGCTGGTAGGACTGTACGTAGTCGTATATCTGCGACATGTCATTGCTGCCTGGCCTTGTCCCGGTCGACGGAGGCGGCAAGGTATCAGAATCCCTGTCGCAGCTGCATGATGCCGACAGTATCAGTACCGATACTGCCAGCATCGGTATTATGGTTTTGAGTGTATTCATGTCCGTTACCACTGGTTGTATGCTTCAAGTTCGAATATGGAAATGGCATAAGGACTTGACGCATCACTGAAGTCCACTCTGATATATCTTGCCTCCTGCTCTTCGAATGCGGCATCCATAACCACCTTGGTCCATGCCGTCTCTCCAGGCTCGCGAGGCTCCGCCTCCGGTGACCAGTCTGTCACCGAATAGACCTGGCTGTATTCCTGTCCGTCTGCTGACAGGCTTATTTCCGCGGTCTTTGGATATGCGCCGCCATCCCAGGATATTATAATATTGTCGATAGTTGTCAGATCACCAAGATCCACTGTTACCCAATGGCTCTCATGACTCAAGTCACACTGCCATATATTTGACAGCTTGCCGTCTACTATATGGAATTTGGAATCAGGATTGGCTTCACAATCCGCGTCAGCCACCTTTTCTTCAGCCACATTCTGAGGCGGAGGAGTGTTGTATATCTCGAATTCGTAGAGCGTCATGTTATATGGTGTCAGGCTATTATACAGTCCCGACAGACGCACATACCTGGCATTGACAGGCTCGAAGGTGATTGTCTTCACACCGTTATCCTCGCCGTTGGATACCCAGCCTGTTTCCTGTGCTATGGTAGTGAATGACGTACCGTCTTCTGAGATTTCCAGGACATAGTCGGTACCTGCCGCATTAGGATCCCATCTTGTGGTCACAGTATTTATTTCACGCAGCATGTCCAGCTCTATCATCACCCATCTTTCTGTCCCCTGGTCATTGTTTGCGGATACCCAGGCAGTCGTTGCCTGCCCGTCATTCATGCTTGTCTCGAAAAATCCGGAGAAGGCTTCCGTCGCCGTAGCTGTCCCGTCAAGAGCGAAATTAGGGTTCTCCGTAGGCACTTCAGGCCATTCATAGACAAATCCCTGGAGAGAACGCTCCCCTTTGTGGTTAGTCACTGCTACAGCACCGGAATTCCCGTACTGGCTCAGGATTGCCTTGATGGTGCCGTCATCCACAATCGTGAAGCTCTCTGCCTCACGGCCTCCGAAGGTAACGCTTACCGCTGTGGTGAAATTGGCTCCGGAGATCGTTATTTCATCTCCGGCCTTGCCCCTTTCGGGTTCGAATGATACGACCTTGGGCCATTCCGAGACTGTCACTGGAGTGTCCGGATCGTACGGATTGGCTCCGAATGTGCCTTCTTCGCATGAGGACAGCAGTCCGGCCATGCACAGGAAGGACAAAAGAAACACTGTGTCTTTCATTTGAGTATGTATTAATTATTGGTTATTTCTGTTTTGGATGACCTTCTCGCGGTAGGCCTTGTATGCTTTGAAAAGCTCCACCGTGCGTTCCTCGCCCACTCTGACTGATGCTTCCGGGTCGCTGAAGACACCGGGATACTGATAGCAGAGGACTTTTTCGAAATTATCGAACAGATTCAGGTCTCTGATGATCTCGTCTGCCGGGCGCGGATACAGTGACATGTCCGGATTGAAAAGGAAAGCTTCCAGATCGAACCACAGATGTGCCCCTGCCTGGTCGCACAGACTCTGAAGCAGATCCGCCGCCTGCTTCCCGGTAAGGTCACCTTCTGGCATGCGTGCAAATCCGAACGGACACAGAATGTCCAGATTCTCCAGAAGCGACGGATAGGCATCCTCTCCGTCCGGAACTCCCATGCTGTTTGTCGCCAGCATGACCGGTTTTTCCGGTGCAAGGCCTGATGTGAATCGCTTGAATTCCCGGAAGAAATCGGAAATCTCCTTCTTGCGCCGGAGCTTCATCTCGTCTGTGGTCTCCGAATTATACAGATTCCCTGCGCATTCCTCTGAAACATAGAAGCCGTAGAAGGAATCATGATGGCCGTACCGCTCCCACAGTTCCTTCGCTACGTTCTTGTGCCATTCAAGGGACTCTTCCGTGAAGTCGAACCATGCGAACATGCCGACGCCCATCAACACCGACATCCCGCATTCGTCCGCCTGGGCCAGTATAGCCTCCAACGGGTCCGCCGACTTTATCGGCATACGTCCGGGATACAGCTCTGACGGATAGAATGCCCTGCCCTGATAGCTTTCTGCCGTCAGGGAATGTTTCCCTACATAGTCGTTGTTCCTGAATACTTCCTGGATGACGATGATGTCCATTCCGATCTTGTGCATCGACCGCACAAGTTCCCGCCACTGGCTGTCATCAAGTTCCCTGATATCGGCATTCCAGTGTCGGCCTTCATCCTCGCTCCAATGATAGATGCCTGCCCACGCCCCGTCTATAAGGCCCGTGGACCGGACAGATGATTTTATGACTTCGAATTTTCTCGACAGCTCTCGGACCGAGCCGTCATCCCGGGTGACTACCCTAAGAAGAATACTATTCCCCCCCCCGGAAGATTTTCAGACTTGAGGACATACCTGATCATTTCTGTCTCTCCGGGGCCGAGTGAAATGACCGAACTGGTCAGAAAGGAATTCCTGCTTTCTTCTACGAGGTAGAGAGAGACTTCATACGTCCCTTCTCCATCGCCGTCGTTCACGATGCCGGCGCGGATGTCGAGGTCCACCTTGTCGGTGATCGTGCCGGGAGGTATCAGGGTCAGCCCGATCCTGTCATCCCCGGTCTTCGTCCCGGCTCCGGAAGAAAAGCAGATCACTGACATCAGTGTGATGATTGCTGCGGTTTTCTTCATATACTTTTAGTGTTATTTTTGTTTACAGATGCAATAATAATAAATATTTTTAATAACACAATAATGTTTTTGCAATTAATTTAATAATAAACAATGCGTCGAAAAGCAAGCGACTGAGAGTATTTACGGCGTTTTTTCGTAAATTTGCGCGCGAAAACAGGCTATACAATAATGAAATTCCAGATCGTTTCGGACTATAAGCCTTCGGGAGACCAGCCGGAGGCTATAAAGGGGATATGTTCGGCACTTGACAGCGGGATTGACGCAGTGACCCTCCTTGGGGTGACAGGCTCGGGAAAGACTTTCACCATGGCCAACGTCATCGAAAGGCTCCAGCGTCCCGCATTGATCCTGAGCCACAACAAGACGCTTGCAGCCCAGCTCTACGGGGAATTCAAGTCTTTTTTCCCGAACAATGCGGTGGAATATTTCGTCTCGTATTATGACTATTACCAGCCGGAGGCATACATCCCCACCACGGACACATACATAGAGAAAGACCTGAGCATCAATGACGAGATAGAGAAGCTGAGGCTGAGTGCGGCGTCCTCGCTACTGTCCGGACGGAGGGATGTCATTGTGATTTCCAGCGTATCCTGCCTGTACGGTATAGGCAATCCCGAAGACTTCCATTCCCAGACCGTTTTCGTGAAGAAAGGCGAGAGGAGGAGCATGACACGCTTTCTGTACCAGCTTGTAGACGCCTTGTACTCAAGGACGGAAGCAGACTTCAAGCGAGGCTCGTTCAGGGTAAGGGGCGACACTGTCGATATATGCCTCGGCAACGGCGACAATGCGGTAAGGATAGAATTCTTCGGTGATGAAGTGGACAGTATTTCCGTCATCGACCCGGTCACAGGAGCATTCCTTGACACTCTCGAAGAAGTCGCCATATATCCGGCCAACAACTTTGTCACTACGCGGGAAAGGAGCATCAAGGCAATAAGCGAAATACAGGACGACCTCGTGAAACAATGCGCATACTTCGAGAGCGTAGACAAGCCTCTGGAGGCCAAAAGGCTGAAACAGAGAGTGGAATACGACCTGGAAATGATCAAGGAAATGGGCTATTGTCCCGGCATAGAGAATTATTCACGGTATTTCGACGGCAGGAAGGAAGGCATGAGGCCATTCTGCCTTATAGACTATTTCCCGAAAGATTTCATCACATTCATAGACGAAAGCCATGTCACACTGCCGCAGATAAGGGCGATGTACGGGGGCGACCACTCAAGGAAGAGCGTACTTGTCGAGTACGGGTTCAGGCTGCCGGCAGCCGCGGACAACAGGCCGTTGAAGTTCGAGGAATTTGAAGAGATCACAGGACAGACCGTATATGTGAGCGCCACACCTGGCGACTATGAGCTCGAGAAGTCAGGCGGGCTTGTGGTGGAACAGGTTGTCAGGCCGACAGGGCTGCTTGACCCGCCGATACAGGTAAGGCCGACGGAAAACCAGGTGGATGACCTGCTTGAGGAAATAAGGAAAAGGGCCGAGAAGGACGAGAGGGTGCTGGTGACGACCCTGACCAAGAGAATGGCCGAAGAACTGGAGAAATATTTCACGAGAATGGGAGTCCGCTGCCGCTACATACATTCCGACGTGGACACCCTGGAAAGGGTCGAGATCATAGAGGATTTCAAGAACGGGCTTTTTGACGTGCTGGTCGGCGTGAACCTGCTCAGGGAAGGACTGGACATCCCTACCGTTTCACTTGTGGCCATACTTGACGCGGACAAGGAAGGCTTCCTGCGCTCCGGAAGGTCGCTTACCCAGACTGCAGGTCGCGCTGCAAGGAATGTCAACGGCCTGGTGATAATGTATGCCGACACCATCACAGGGTCCATGCAGGAGACAATATACGAGACCGACAGGAGGCGCAGCAAGCAGATGGAATACAACAAGAAACACGGTATCACCCCTACCCAGGTCGGGCTCAAGAAAAACATACTTGCGGACAACGGGCAGGGCGGAGAACAGGCAAGGCGGCATAATCCGCGTCTTGCGAATACCGTTTCCGGCAAGGTGAGTGCAGCCAATTCATACGATGACCCGCATTATATCCCGGATCCGAACGAGCTTGGAAGCGGATATGTTTCAGTCGGACTCGGACATGATTCAAAAAGGGATTCCAACTCGGCATTTGCAGACGGCTATATCAAGGCCGACCTTGCTGCAGTGCTTCAGGACCCTGTCATAAGGTCCATGACCAGGGATCAGGTGGAGAAGGCCGTGGACACAGCCAGGAAGAACATGCAGAAAGCGGCAGCGGACCTGGATTTCCCTGCGGCAGCCAGGTACAGGGACGAAATGTGGGCACTCCAGGAATATCTCAAGGTCTGGAAAGAGAATTAGCCGAAAGAGAATTAGCCCGCGTATCCGGAAGATTTTTCTGTTTTTTGCATATTTTTTTCTAAATTTGAAAGGTTAGGCCCGTGCCGGACACAACAGGTACGCGGCCTGTGCAGGCTGAGAATAATCCTGAAAGCGGAGGTTGTTATGGACAGGACAGAAGAATTGTTCCCGAACTATGACGGAAAAGGAAAGGACCTGATAAGACAGGCATACGATATAGCAGAAAAAGCTCTTGAAGGGCAGACAAGGGGTAACGGCAAACCCTTCATGGAACATCCCGTGAATGTGGCGAAAATAGCTGCAGACGAGATCGGACTCCCGGCAGAATGCATTGCCGCCGTCTTCCTGCATGAGGCACAGCGTTTCCATCCGGAGACAGACATCATGACAGGGGCAGACTTCGGCAAGGACGTGAAGACAATGGTGGACGGACTGAACAAGATCGCCACCATCAAGCCGAAAGACACCAGACTTGAGGCGGAGAACTACAAACGTCTGATAGTCTCCTATTCCAGAGACCCGAGGGTGACCGTACTCAAGCTTGCGGACCGCCTGGAGGTGATGCGTTCCCTTGATATCTTCCCGAAGCTGTCGAGAGAAAGGAAGATACTCGAAAGCCTTATGCTGTATATCCCGCTTGCACACCAGCTCGGGCTGTACAACATGAAAAGCGAGATGGAGGACATCTATTTCAGGTATGCCGAGCCGGAGCAGTACCGCGCCATCACCAACAAGCTGAAAAGCACCGAAGGTGACAGGCAGAAGCTCATGACGCAGTTCATCGAGCCGCTCAAGAACAAGCTGTCCGAAGAAGGCATCAGCTACAAGCTCAAGATCAGGACCAAGACAGCATACTCCATATGGAGGAAGATGCAGAAGCAGAAGGTGCCTTTCGAAGGCGTGTATGACGTGTTCGCCATCAGGTTCATCATAGACTGCGAGCCTGACAGGGAGAAGGAGCATGCCCTCTGCTGGAAAGTATTCTCCAGGGTGACCGAAGAATACGAGCCGGACACCTCCAGACTGAGGGACTGGATATCCAATCCGAAGCCGAACGGATACGAGTCTCTGCATATTACGGTGAAAAACAAGGACAATGTGTACCTTGAAGTGCAGATCCGGACGAAGAGAATGGATGAAACGGCCGAGAACGGACTTGCATCGCACTGGTCATACAAAGGTATAAAGCATGAGGCCGCCCTCGACAAGTGGCTGACCTCGGTGCGTCATATCCTCGAACATCCCGAGGACGTCACCCATGGCGGCACTTCCGGGTATTATGAAGACGACCTGCCTTCACCTCCGGAGAAAGAGATTTTCGTCTTCACTCCGTCCGGAGAGCTGAGGAAGCTCGCCGCCGGGGCCACTGTGCTTGACTTTGCCTTCGACATACACTCGAACCTCGGTATCAGGTGCACGGGAGGCAAGATAAACGGGAAAGCCGTACCTATCAAGGAGAAGCTTCATACCGGAGATGTCGTGGAAATAATGAGCGGCAAGAACCAGAAGCCGTCGGCCGACTGGCTGAATTTCGTGGTCACAAGCAAGGCCAGGACCAAGATACGCCAGAAACTGAGCGAAGCAGAATTCCAGAAGGCCGCAGAAGGCAAGGAACTTCTGGAACGGAGGCTGAAGAACTGGAAGCTCGAGCTCGATGATGAGGACCTTGCCGTACTCATGAAGAAGATGCAGTACAAGAATGTCAACGCATTCTACGCGGCCGTAGGCGACGGACGCATCGACATCGCTGAAATAAAGAATTTCCTGGACAGCAAGGAAGGTGGAAGGCCTGTCGAAGACACGGCGGCAAGGCAGCCTGACAAACCGCAGCAGCCTTCCGCCAGAAAGCCTGAAGGCGCATCGGATGACATACTTATAATAGATGCACGCAACCTCAAGTCTCTTGACTACAAGATGGCCAAATGCTGCAATCCAGTATTCGGCGACGATGTATTCGGCTTCGTCTCGATCAAGGACGGCATCAAGATACACCGTATGTCATGCACGAACGCCGCAAGGCTCATGGAGAAATATCCGTACAGGATACAGAAGGTCAAGTGGAGCGATTCCCAGGGGAATTCCAGCTTCCAGGTGGCATTGAAAATAGTGGCCGCCCACGAATCTTCCGTAATCAACGAGATTTTCGACACCGTGAATTCATTCAAGGCGTCGATAAGGAACTTCAATGTGACCGACAATGACCGTAACGGCACATACGATATCCAGATCAGGCTCTCCGTCCCGAACAATCTGGAGCTTGACAAGGTGATATCTCAGATCAGGGTGAGGAAAAATATCATCAAGGTCAGCCGCCTATAGGAATTTTCTGCAGAAATCATGATAAAAAGAGAAAAATTTGCAACAAAAAAAGAAAAAACTGCATCTATCTGAAGTTTTTATTTTAAGTTTGAGTGTTTTTATTAATCAATTCTAAATCTATTATCATGAAGAATTCTCTTTTTGCAGCCGGCCTTTTCCTGGCCGTGGCTGCCATGGTTTCCTGCCAGAAGGAACAATCTGAACTTAGACTTGAATCAATCCCTTCGGACGCCGTTTTGACAGGCACAGTGGAATACGAGGTCGGCGACTACGAAGTCAACGGCGCCGTAATCTCGAACCACAGGCTTCCTGCAGCAAGCCAGACTGTAATGGTGACAATTCCGACGTCAGACTACGCAGGCGGCGCACAGGGCAACCAGTATTTCGAGACTGTCACAGACGAGAACGGCAATTACAGGATTGAAATACCGGTGGGAAACAGCCCTGTCAGCGCCACTGTCACCGTACTTCCGTTCAACGCACAGAAAAGCTTCGCACAGGCAGACATGAGCATTGTCTCCATCAGCGACGCCCTGTACAACAATGTCGTGTCCGGCAGCTCTGAAAGCCTGACTGTCAGCATGTCACAGAAAATGGTCTACACAAGGGACATGATTGTCAGGAGCGACGATACGCTTCCTGTCACATTTGACCAGACGATAGAGGTCAACGGAAAGGCTGAAGTGGAGACATGGCTGAGGGCCACTGGAGTGGACGAGACTTCCGACGAATACTACATCGCCGGGACAAATCCGCTCGAAAGGAGGACCGTGAAGATCGAAGCTTCGGTATCCGATCCTTCAGACCGCAGCGCCTCCCCTGTCAGGATCACCGTCACCGCTGTCACGGACAACGACGGGAATTATAGTGCATCCATGACCCTGCCGTCAAATTGCTGGGATATGGATACGGAATTCACGGCAAGCACCGATGCTTCCCTTGAAACGAACTTCACACACCGTTACTGCTGTACGGTATCATACTCATACCCTGTCGAATACAGCTGGAGGACACAGGATGTCGATGTCATCTACCAGTATGCCGAGGGGACTGCCACACTTTCCGACAGCAACAAGCTCATCCCTGTCGAAGTATCTGCCATCACTGTCGAAACCGAGCCTGTCAGCCGCGAGAACCTGTACGGTGTGACGGTATTCGAGACAAGCGACGGCAACACAATCCCGCGCAGTTCCAACAACAAGCTTGGGTGGTAATATCTAAAAGGCAACGGACATGAAAAAGACTATAATACTTGCAGCGGCCCTCGCTTTCCTCTGCACTGCACTTTCAGCGGAGGATTCCAAGACAATGAAAGATGTGCGTGACTACCTTCCAGAGGAGGGAGACTTCGCCATCAGCGTAAGCGCTAACCCATTCATTAATTTCGTGGGCAACATTTTCAACAACACCGCAGACCAGACAATAGGATCTTTCGGAGGCAGTCCGTACAACACCGGAGGACTGCACCAGCCGTCCGTGTCGATAGCGGGAAAATATATGGTGACAGACAATCTCGGGATCAGGGTGAACCTCGGATGGATCCATGACGGGAATACCACCAACCAGTATGTCCCTGACGATGCTGAACTGCTCGCCAATCCTCTGTCCGGGAAGAAGCTCATAGATTCCTACAGGACAGTCGAAAGCGGAGGAAGCTTCAGTGTGGCAGCCGAATACCGGGTCGGGAAACGCCGTGTCCAGGGAGTCTTCAGCGCCGGTCTCATCTATGCGTTCAGTTACGACAGGGCAAGATTCAGCTATGGCAATGCTGTCACCGAGGTCAATCAGAATCCGTCCACTGCATTCGGCAACGCTTCTGTAAACCCGCTTCCCGACGGCTTCAGCTACATGCGTTATCTTTCCCGTTTCTCAAATGAGCCGACACACTATGCAGGTGCTATTCTTTCTGCCGGGATAGAGTGGTTTGTAGCCCCTAAAATCTCAATAGGCGGGGAAATCAACATATCAGCCATATACAACTGGACCCAGGCTACATACTACACTGCAGAGGGATACAATACAGTCAGCAATGCAGTGGAGACATGGACAGAACTCGAAAGCCCGAGTTCACATGGCTTCAGTTTCGGGACAAACAACATAGGACAGAATATTTCAGTGACTTTCTACTTCTAACCGGGACAGGATCCTGAGAGATATTCCGTTTTCGCAGAAAAACGTCAGGAGCTGTTTCGAAAGTCCCGAAGGGACCGCGACCGGAGGAAGCGAAACCGACGACAAACCGAATGGAATACCGGACTGGTACGGATATTCCTGAGGTGCGAAGGAGGAAAACCTGTCAAGGTTAATCCCCGGGGTGCAGGGGGTTAGGATGGATTTTGTCTTTCGAAGAAAGACGTTTGAGGAGTGACCCAAAAGGACTTTTGGGTCACTCCTTTTCTTTTTCAGATATGCCGGGATGACGATATAATGACGATATAAGAAACTTCACTTGACGGATCAGCCCATTATGTATATCTTTGTCCCCCAATTTTCGGATCAAAATGCATTTACCTGATAATTTCAACATTGAGGAAAGAGCCGGCATGGCCAGGCAGAACTTTCTTGACGGTTACAATTGCTGCCAGGCCGTAATGCTGGCATTCAGCGATATTTTCGGAATTGACGGGACTACTGCCGCTACAATTGCTTCGGGCTTCGGAGGCGGAATGGCCAGGATGAGAGAAGTGTGCGGGACAGTCACAGCCATGGGCATGGCCGCCGGTTTCATGTCACCGGCCATTCGGCCGAAAGACATGAAGGAAAGGACGGCTAATTACGCACTTGTGCAGGAACTCGCCGATGAATTCAGGAAAGAGAACGGAAGTATCATCTGCAGGGAACTGCTTGGAATCACGGCCAAAAAAGAAGAGTCACCAGCTCCCTCCCAGCGCACTCCTGAATATTACCGGAAGCGCCCTTGTCCGGAACTTGTGGCGTGTTCGGCGCGTATCATAGCATCCAGGCTGCTGCAGATGAAAGAATCTCAGGAAGCCGATGAAGCCGCCCTCTGACGGGCGGTCAGTGCACGCTGGAACTCCCTGGCGTTTTTGAGGTGTTCCCTGTATGTCACCGCGAACCTGTGTGTTCCGTCAAATGCGGGGCTTGCGCAGAAATACATGTATCCATGTGTGTCTGGATGCAGTACAGCGTCGATGCAGGCTTTCGGAGGGACACTTATGGGTGCAGGAGGCAGGCCTTTGTACTTGTACGTATTGTACGGGGAATCCACGGCAAGATGCTTTCTGAGCACCCTGTCAAGAGTATAGTCGAAGCAGAAACATACCGTCGGATCGGCCTGGAGTTTCATCCCGCGGTTGAGACGGTTCAGATAGACACCTGCTATGACCGGATATTCAGCCGTCTTCAGCGTCTCGCCGTTCACAATCGAAGCGAGCACGGATACCTCCATCGGAGACAGGCCCTGTTGCTCCGCCAGCCGTACGCGCTCCTCTGTCCAGAAACGGTCGTATTCTTTCTTGAACCTGTCGAATATATCTTTTACGGAAGCTGTCCAGTACATCTCGTAAGTATCGGGGAGAAAGAGGGCGAAGACATTTTCAGGAGTGAAGCCGTAGCCTGCGAGAAACGTAGTGTCTTCAAGAGCTGCGGCAAATTCTGCCGAATCCGCCATCATCTGCAGATCCACGGCCTTAGCCAGTCTACCTTTGGACCTTATTGTCCCTGACAGGGTGAGATTCTGCGGGGTCTGCCAGCCGTTCAGGAGCATCCTGACAACATACGCCGCGGAATACTCCGGCCTGATGACATATTTACCCGGCTTCATGCCGCTTTCAAGGCCGAAAGCTTCAGCACAGCGCACAAGGCTGCCCTTTCTTTTTGCGGAAGCTCCTGCAGCTATTGAATCCAGGACGGCGCCCGATTCTGTTTCCGGATAGACATAGAGTACATATTCATTCCCGAAGCACGGGGCCTTCCTGTCAAGCCAGTACCTGGTCCCGGCAAAAACACCTGCAGACGCGGCAAGCACTATGAAAGCTGCGGATACAGCCAATATACTTTTCTTTTTCAACATCATTTTCTGAGCAGTATCATTTCTCCTTCATCCAATGTCCTGTCGGCCTCCATGCCGTTCAGTTTCAGCAGGCTTTTCATCCGGACAGCGTATCTCTGGGCTATATCTCTCAGTGTCTCGCCGCCGTCGGCCACATATTTGTCCACCTGTCTTGCCGCACGGGACTTCTTAGGCTGAAGATATACTACCGTCCCGGGCAGAAGATCACAGTCGCTCTCAAGATCGTTGTAGCGCAATATCTCTCCGGTAAACAGGTCGTATGACCTGGCAATGTCGGCGTAAGTCTCCCCCTCCGCCGAATATACGAAAGGAACACCGTTCTGTGAGAAGAGCTGTCTGGAGAGCGAAAGATGCATTGTCTTTCCCTGCCTGTCGGAAAGCGGCTTGGGAGTCTCAAGCTCGGCCGGTGTTGCCGGTACGGAGGCTTCTTCCGCAAGGTCATCATTCCTGTATCCTGCATCGGCTGCAGGTTTGCTGTCTTTTCCTGACTTGTCCGCGCCCTGGCGTGTCTTTTTCGGCAATGCTCTGTCAAACCGGTCAAGGTCATATTCCTCTATCAGGTTTATAAGCTTCTTCGGATACGACGGGTCAGTGGCGTATCCGGCCTTTTTCAGGCCATAAGCCCATGACTTGTAGTCTGTCACACGGAACTCGAAGAGGAACTTGTATCTGTCCCTGTAACGGAGGAAGTCTGAATGGTCCCTGTAGGATTCTTCCGGAGTCCGGTATTTCCTGAAGCACTCCCCCTTCCTGTCGTCATCGTAATAGATTTTCTGGCCTTTCCAGTCGTGGCACTTGATGCCGAAATGATTGTTGCCCCTTACCGCAAGTTCGGACATTCCGTTCCCGGACTCAAGCATACCCTGGGCAAGCGTTATGCTGGCCGGTACTCCCGAGCGTTTCCTTTCCTCGACAGCAATGCGCGAATACCTTGAAATATAGTTAAGCTGGGGGCTGTCTCCGGCGCCTGAAAAAACCGCACCGGCATCATCACGGGATGAGGATACCTTTGAAAGGGAGCCGCAGCCTGAAAATGCCGGCAATAAGCAAAGTATAAGGAAATATACCGCAAATTTCTTCATTTTTCTATGTTTGGAAGAGACAAAGATAAAAGTAAATCGTCAAAAGACGCAAGAATCCTCGGGAAGTTTCCTCCCGGTCACTGATATCTTTTCAGAGGAATGTCTATTTTCATGCCCTCATGTCCGAGACATGATGCCGGAAAGACGGATGTAAGTTCATCGAGGTAGAATGATACATCGCTGAACCTGGACGAATAATGCCCTACGACAAGCTTCCCCACCCCGGCAGACAGGGCACAGCCTGCGGCATCACCCGTGGTAGAGTGGAAGGTGACTTTTGCAAGATCGGCGTATTCATTCGGGAATGTTGCCTCATGGTACAGCAGGTCCACTCCTCTGACCCAGTCTGACAGCTGGGGGAAGGGCATGGTATCGCTGCAGTAGGCATAGCTTCTCGGCTCGTAGGGCTGGTACGCTGCCTCTGAATTAAGTATGACGGTGCCGTCCTGCCTTGTCACATCCTCCCCGCGTTTGAGCATGGCTATTTCGGCCAGTGTCAGCCCGTCCCTTTCTATGATCTCCTTCCGTACATTTTTCCGAGGGGTTTTCTCCCGGAAAAGATAGCCGTATGTCTCAATCCTGTGTCTGAGTGGGAATGCCAGTATCTCAAGGTTGCCTGTCTCGTGTATCAGCTGAGGCTCGGTGGCGGATACCGGATGATGGACAGGCTCGAATTTCATGCCCTCACCGAAAGATGCCATGAAATCTTCCAGCACCTTGGCGAATGCAGCCGGCGCATAGATATCAATGGGCGCCTTTCTCCCGAGCATGCTCATGGTTGACAGCAGGCCGAAGACACCGAATGTGTGGTCGCCGTGAAGATGAGTGATGAAAATACTCTCTATCTTAAGGATGGAAAGCCTGCATTTCCTGATCTGGACCTGGACACCTTCACCGCAGTCAATCAAAAACAAGCGCCCCCGTACATCCAGTACTTGGGCGCTTGGATATCTGTTTACAGTGGGCAGGGCCGAAGCCGTGCCCAATATATTCAGAGTGAAGTTCATCTCCGAAAAGATTACTCGCCTTTTTCAAGTTTTGACTTGAGGGCCGCAAGCTCGGAAATGTCTCCGAGAGTAGTCTTCTCGATGTTGGAGTTTATCTTCTTGACTGCCTTCTTGGTGCTGTCTGACTCGCTTGCCGGCTTGTCGGCGGCCTTAGGCTCAGAATAAGTCCTGACATGTGAAAGTCCGACTCTCCTTGTGCTGCGCTTGAGGTCAGTCACCTTGAATGCAAGCTCTTCACCTGCTGCTGCGGCAGTACCGTCTTCCTTGACAAGTTCCTTGGCAGGGCAGAATCCTTCGATATCGTTGCCGAGGTCGATTGTAGCCCCCTTGTCTGAAACATTGGCGATCTTGAGAGTATGCACAGTACCAGGACGGTATGTAGACTCTATGTCTTCCCATGGATTAGGCAGGAGCTGCTTGTGTCCGAGACTGAGCTTGTGGTTCTCTTCATCGAAGTCGAGGATCACGACATCTATCTTGTCACCAGGCTGTACAAGCTCTGAAGGATGCTTGATCTTGGTCCATGAAAGGTCGCTGATATGAACGAGACCCTCGATGCCTTCCTCAAGCTCTGCGAATACGCCGAAATTGGTGACATTGCGGACTGTAGCCGTATGCTTCGATCCGATAGGATATTTGTCGCGGATATTCTCCCATGGATTAGGGATGAGCTGCTTGAGGCCGAGAGACATCTTCTTCTCCTCCCTGTCAAGGGTAAGGATCTGCGCCTCTACCTCGTCGCCGACCTTCAAGAAGTCCTGGGCTACACGGAGCCTTGGAGACCATGACATTTCAGATACATGGATAAGTCCTTCCACGCCAGGTTCTATCTCCACGAATGCGCCGTAGTCTGCGATGAGCACTACCTTGCCTTTCACCTTGTCGCCTACCTTCAGGTTCGGGTCGAGAGCTGACCACGGATGCGGTGTAAGCTGCTTGAGTCCGAGGGCAATCCTCTTCTTGGACTCGTCGAAATCAAGGATCACGACATTGATCTTCTGGTCGAGATGAACGACTTCCTCAGGGTGGTTGATCCTGCCCCATGAGAGGTCAGTGATATGGATAAGTCCGTCCACACCGCCGAGGTCCACGAATACGCCGTAGCCTGTGATGTTCTTGACTGTACCTTCAAGTACCTGGCCTTTCTCGAGTTTGCCGATGATCTGCATCTTCTGCTGCTCAAGCTCGGCCTCGATAAGAGCCTTGTGAGATACGACCACATTCCTGAACTCCTGGTTGATCTTGACGATCTTGAAGTCCATTGTAGTGTCGACATACTGATCGTAGTCCCTGATAGGCTTGACATCGATCTGCGAACCAGGAAGGAATGCCTCGATACCGAAGATATCCACGATCATACCGCCCTTGGTGCGTGTCTTGACATAGCCTTTGACCACTTCGCCTGCATTGTATGCTGCGTTGACCATATCCCATGAACGGAGTGCACGGGCCTTCTTGTGCGAAAGCACGAGCTGGCCTTTCTTGTCCTCTGCTGTCTCTACGAAGACTTCGACCTTGTCACCTACCTTGAGGTCAGGGTTGTAGCGGAACTCCGGAGCCATGATGACACCTTCGCTCTTGTAGCCGATGTTCACGATCACCTCTCTCTTGCTGATTGAAGTGACAACACCTTCCACGACCTCGTTCTCGACTACCTTTGAAAGTGTCTGGTCGTACTGGTCCTCGATTTTCTTCTTGTCTTCGGCGGAAACATTCGTACCTTCGAAGGCATCCCAGTCAAATTTGTCCGGGTCAATTGATGCATTGGAAACCGTTCCTGGTTCCTTTGCAGCAGCGGTCTCCTTCACTTCTGCAACCGGTGCGGATTCCTGTACCGGCTCTGTTGCAGGAGCTGCCTCTGCTGTTACTGTTTTGTTTTCTTCCATTGTAATAATACTTAAAACAAACTAGCGGGTTAAACATTATCTTCCGTGCCTTGCCGGAAACAGAAAGCCCGCCTCCGGTATAAAGGCGGGCAAAAATATGTATAATTTTCGGATTTTCAAAAAGTTTTACAACATTTTCCTTTTCTTGAATATTATAAGGATAATACTGAAGGAAAAAATCATCAGCGCAAGCACAATGGCTACATCCCATCCTGTGCCGGTAACAGGCAGCTTCACGTTCATTCCGTAGAAACCTGTAATGAGAGTCGGCGGCATGAAAAGGAGTGATACCAGCGTGAATACCTTCATTATCTTGTTCTGGTCCAGGTTGATAAGACCGACAACTGTGTTCTGCAGATATTCCAGACGCTCGAAACCGAAATTCGTGTGGTTGATCAGAGACGATATATCCTTGAGAAGTACATTCAGCTTGGGCTGGAGGGAGTGGGGGTACTTGTTGCTTTTCAGGAGGCTCGATATCACACGCTGCTTGTCCACAATGTTTTCCCTCACAAGCATGGTATTCTCCTGCAGCTGGTTGATATCCAGAAGGAACTCCTCGTTTATGTCCTCGCCTAGGCTCACCTTCCTGTTGAACTGCTCTATCTCCTTGGACATAAGCTCGATCATGTCGGCATCCAGGTCAATTCTCTGCTCTAGTATGCTCACGAACACTATGTATCCCGTAGGATAAAACTTCGGGAAAGCGAGAAGCCTGCGCTGAAGGTCAGTAAAGCTTCGCAGCGGACATTCCCTCAGTGTCACGAGCACATTGTCAGTCAGGATGAACGAGACTGTCTCCATCGAATACTCTTCCGGACCCGGTATAAGGAAGTTGGTGTTGGCGAAAATCGCAGTGTCCGTCTCGGAAAAACGGGATGAACTCTCGATCTCCTCGGCCTGGGCACGGCTCTGGATAGTCGTCCCCACGAAGGCTTCGGTGGATCTCTTCTCCTCGCCCGACGGTGCGAAGAGGTCTATCCATACCACCATTTCAGGAGTAAGGCCTGAAAGCACGTCCACAGACTGGGACATCTCCATCTGGCCGTTTGACTTGTAGAAAATCTCTATCATCCCCTTATCCGTTTTGTTCCGGCTTTCAGTCTGTGCCAGACAGTCATGGGTCGTCGGAAAATTAATAATCAGGCTTGCAGCCAGCCTGCCTTACAAGAAAGTCTGCAAAAGTAACTCTTTTTTACTTTTCCGGCAAATTTTTTCACAGGAACGGCAGGAAGGGCCTGACACAGATGAATATCAGCACAAGTCCGCCTGCAATCCGTGCGGCATTGCCGAAAATGCGTCCCGTAGCCGAACCGACAGTTATGCCGAGAGACGAGGCTGCCACGGTTATCAGAAAAGTCAGGACTGTCACCGCGATTGCCTCAGCCGTCTTCATGTCTCCCATTGCAAGGGACACTCCCACAGCTATGGCATCCACACTTGTGGCGAAGGCTGCCAGGCAGAGGTTCCTTGAGCCGTTCAGTTTCACGGACTCTGTACTGTTCCTTATCCCGGCGACAATCATTGACACCCCGAGCCATGATAGCACTGCAAGCGCTATATAATGCGCGACCTTGCTTATGTATGCCACAATCGAGTATCCGAAAAGCCATCCTGTGAACAGGCAGACAGCCTGGACGGTGCCGAAGACCAGGGCTACTTTCAGCACCTGGCGGAGACTCACCCGTCCGAGGGTCACACTGCCTCCCATTGACACCACGAAGGAGTCCACGCTTAGGGACAGAGCAAGTACAAAAATCTCAACGAATGTCATCAATGTCAAATTTTATAGAAGATGCTGTGTTCCGGCTTATCTGTCACGGCTTGAAGGCCTGGCGGTTGACTATGGAGCGGCCGAGCGTAAGCTCATCGGCGTAATCGATGTCGTCGCCGAAACCGAGCCCCCTGGCAAGGGTGGAGACCCGAATTCCGAGAGGCGCTATCCTGCGGTATATGTAGAAGGCGGTGGTCTCCCCTTCCACGTCTCCGCTCAGGGCGAAAATGACCTCGATCCCTTCGGGGCCGGAATCCGAAACAAGATGTGCAAGTCTTTCCTCTAGCCTTGAAATGGTCAGGTCGGAAGGGCCGGTCCCTTCTATCGGGGAAATGATGCCGCCAAGGACATGATATACCCCGTTGTACTGGCGCGTCTTCTCGATGCTCATGACATCCTGCACGCTCTCCACGACACATATTGTCCTGTGGTCCCGCTTCTCGTCCGCACAGATGCTGCATATGTCCCCGTCCGATATCATCCGGCATTCGGAGCAGTATCTGACCTCATTCCGGAGCCTGTCAATGGATTCGGTGAAATGCTTCACATTGTCCGCGGGCTGTCTGAGCAGATGCAGCGCAAGCTTAAGAGCGCTCCTTTTCCCGACTCCCGGCAATGCCCCGATGGCATCTACCGCATTCTGAAGAAGCGCTGACGGATATTTGTCTTTCATATATGCTTTTCTCAAAAATGATTCCGGCCGTCTGCCTGAAATCCGGGTGCAAAATTAGGATTTTTCCTCAAATGATAATCGGCGAGGGACTCTATCGGCGTTGAAATGAATTTGCAGAACCTGATGCCGTATTCATCCCCTATCTTCTGCAGCCATGTGCTGCATGCAAGGCCTACAGACCCGACCACGCCCACATCAAGTACTTCTCCGGCTTGGCGGTACGGCAGGAGCGACCTTGTCACGAATGCCCTCAGATTCCCGTCGAGAATCCGTCCGCAATAGCTGTCTCTGGAGGCCAGCTCTATGATGAACGGTGCAAACGAAGCCAGGAAGCCGGCAGGATTCGAACTTTTGTAGACTGAATTGATGATGTCCTGATACCTGAGCGGATACTGTTCCCTGAACTTTGCCGCTATCCTTTCCGGCACCAGATCCTTGATATAGTCGGAGAGGAACTGTCTTCCGAGTGCCGCGCCTCCGCCTTCGTCGCCGAGGATGTAACCGCCCGGCCTGATGTTGCCTGTTATACGGCGACCGTTGTAGCTGCAGCTGTTGGATCCTGTCCCGAGTATGGCCACCGTACCGGGGCCGTCACCCCACAGAGCCCTTGCCGCCGCCAGAAGGTCCGACGAACATTCTATCAGGGATCCGGGGAAAAAATCTTCGAGAATCTCGGACATCCTGGCTTTCTGTTCTTCTGAAACAAGGCCTGCGCCATAGAAATTCACGCACACAGGGATATTGTGCGTGATGCCGAGACTCAGTCCCTCCCTTATCTCGTTGGCCACGCATGCCACTATCGAGGAGATGTCTTCATAGGTCATGACGGAGAAATTGATTCCTTTGGTCCTGATATGCCTGCCGTCGATCACCCAGTCGGTCTTTGAAGCCCCGCTTTCTGCTGTTATTATCATATTCCGGTATATTCAGATCTCTTGACCTGCAAATTTATTATTTTTGTACGGATTTTTGAACTGGATACAACAAACAAAATGCAGATATGAAAAGAACATGCACGTTAATCGCAGCAGCTGCCCTTGCAATGCTGCCGCTTTCCGCACAGATACCGGCAGACCGGGACTGGGCGCAGTTCGGCAGATACGCGGCGGCCAATTCGGAAGTGACATCCCGGCCTCTTGCAGTCCTCATGGGGGATTCCATCACGGACGGCTGGGACGGCAAGGATCCTGACTTCTTCACGGACAACAACATCGCATGCAGGGGTATATCCGGGCAGACTTCATCTCAGATGCTCATCCGCTTCCGGCAGGACGTGCTGGACCTGAAGCCGAAATATGTCGTGATACTGGCCGGCACCAATGATCTGGCACGCAACACGGGATATATCGCACCTGAAAACATCATGGACAACCTCGCATCCATGTGCGAACTTGCCAGGCTCCACAAGATAAGGCCTGTACTCTGCTCCGTCACCCCGTCCATACAGTTCGGCTGGAGAAAAAGCATCGAGAATGTGTCCGGACTTATAGAAAGCCTGAACAAGATGATAGAGGAATATGCAAGGGAGAACAGGATACCTTATGTCGACTACCATTCAGCCCTCCGGGACAGTGAGGGAGGCATGAAGGCCGGATATTCCGATGACGGAGTGCATCCGACGGCCGAAGCCTACAAGGTGATGGAAAGCGTGCTGCTTCCATACCTCAGATAAGTCATTCCGCCAGGATATCCGGCCACCCCGATGCCTGCATCAGAAGGCAAGGTCTCCTGAAGAATATGCATGTACGGCCGGAGAGATGATGAAAGAAAACTCCCTGTCCCCGTACTCCACCATGTATTCCGGTCTCGGAAGGGCGCCCCAGCTGTTGACACAGCCAAGTCCCATCTGCACCTTGTCTATGCAGACTTCAGTGAAGTCTGCCTTTGGCACTTCCTGGGAATGTCTCTGGTCCTTGGCATCGCCGTCGTCAAGCGATTCCATGCTGTATTCAAGCGCCGATGCCGAGAATGGCGCGTCACTGTATACTTTCAGCCCGGAACAGCTCCAGTCCAGTATCTGCCACCAGCGGAGATCAGACCTTGTCCCTGTCTCCTGAGGACGGATATACGGATAGAACTGGCTGGAAACACTCTGCCTGTATATCCCTACAGGCGTGGATGTATTCCTGTCTATATAGTTTTCCACCGGTCCGCGGCCATAATATTCCACGGTGTCATAGTCCTTCGGGAGTCTGAATCTGATCCCGAAACGGAACATAGGCGGTATTTCTGTGGACGGTCCGGCCTCCATCTTCTGGGTAATACGGACAGCGCCTTCGTTGTTCACGAGATAAGTCATGACCAGACTTGTCTGTGTCTCCGGGATATAATACGTCGCCTCCACTTCCGCAAGCCCGTCTTTCATCCCGGCTTCGAGAGACCTGAGCTTGAAACCAGGGGTTTTCCATACGGCATACTTTTTCTGGAGTCCGGCACCGAAGTCATTGTCGGTAGGCGCCCGCCAGAAATTCGGCCTTATGTCGGTGTCTTTCTGCAGCATCGGCCTGCCGCAGTATTCATAATACGTGATGAAACCTGTCGCCCTGCTGAAATCCAGTACGAAATTCTCTCCGGACACTATCAGATAGAATGCATCGTTCTCCCGTATCTGCGGCTCCACGACCTTCGTGTTGGACAAGACGGCATTCTTCAGGTCCAGGTCCGGATACCTGTATTCTGAAAGCGGGATCTGATTATAGGCTACAGTATATCCGGCAGGCAGCATCTGTTCAGCCTTCTTGAGCTTCCAGTAGACATTCACGAAACACTCTCCCCCGTCATCCACGATGGAAAGGTCGTATCCGAGCCGGACCCTGACCGTTTCCTGCGGGCCGGCATCCACATCCTGGACCGTACCGGACTGCATCACCTTTCCGTCCGAAACAAGCTCCCATTCAAGTCTGTAGGCTGAAAGATCCCTGAAGAAATTCTCATTGTACACGGAAAATTCCCCCGTCTGCGGATCCGACAACGATGTCCAGACAGACTGGTATATGTGCCTTACCTCGTATGCATGAGGATTCGGTACACGGTCCGGGCTTATTATGCCGTTGTCCTGGAAATTATAGTCAGATGCGTCATATCTGTTGAAGTCTCCGCCATATCCGTATATTTTCACCCCTTCCGAATTTTTCCAGTGACATGACTGGTCCACAAAATCCCAGATGAAACCGCCCTGGTATTCGGGATATTTGCGTACGAGATCCCAGTACTCCTTGAATCCTCCCATGGAATTGCCCATGGCATGGGCGTATTCGCATTGTATCAGCGGCTTCCCGGGATTGCTTTCGCAGTACTTTATGACACTGTCATAGCCGTAATACATCGGACAGAAAATATCCGTGAAGTCATTCGTCCTTGCCTGTTCGTACTGGACCGGTCTGGACGGGTCTTCTTTCTTGACCCAGCGGTAGCATTTCTCGAAATTGGGACCGAAACCGGCTTCATTGCCGAGAGACCAGAAAATTATGGACGGATGATTGAAATTCCTGTATACATTGCGTTCGTTTCTCTCAAGATGTGCTTTCTCGTATCTTGCATCCCTGGCCAGCGTGGCGTCTCCGTACCCCATGCCGTGGGATTCGATATTGGCTTCGGCGACCATGTAGAGGCCATAGCGGTCGCACAGGTCATACCACCTGCTGTCATCAGGATAGTGACATGTGCGTACTGCGTTGATGTTCAACTGTTTCATCCTCAAGACATCCTGAAGCATCCTTTCATACGACACATAATAGCCTCCGTCCGGATCCATCTCGTGACGGTTGGCCCCCTTGAAAAGCACCGGTTTGCCGTTCACAAGCACCTGCGCACCTTTCATCTCCACCTTTCGGAAACCGACATTGAACGACATGGACTCCAAGACCTTGCCGTCTTTCTTGGTCGTAGCCGTCAGCGTATAGAGATACGGGGTCTCTGCTGTCCATTTCCGAGGGTTCTCCACCTCGAATGTCAGAGATTTATGCCCCTTGCCGGACGTGCTGCCCTCGTCTACAATGAAGCCGTCCTCATTACGCAGGCTCAACACCACGTCACATTCTCCCTGCACGTCATATCCGATGGCCAGAGTGCCGTTGCGGTATTCACTGTCAAGGTCGGGAGTATACCTGAAATCATTTATCCTGGATTTCTCCCTTGCGTACAGGTAACAGTCGCGGCCCACACCGGACAGACGATAGAAGTCCTGGTCTTCCAGATAAGAGCCGTCGCACCAGCGGAACACCTGGAAGGCGAGAAGATTCTTGCCAGGCCTGAGGTATTCCGTAATATTGAATTCCGCTTCAAGCTTGCTGTCTTCGCTGTAGCCTACGAATTCACCGTTCACCCAGAAATAAATATTAGAAGTCACCGAGCCGAAATGGGCGAAGACATCCTTGCCTTTCCATCCCTCCGGCAGTTCCACGACTTTGCGGTAGGAGCCCACATGATTGTTCACGACAGGAACGATGGGCGGATTGTTCTTGTACTGACTCCGCCATGCATACCCTATATTGACATAGACCGGATCGCCATAGCCGTTCAGCTCCCATATTCCAGGCACATGCATGTCGTCCCATCCTTTGTCATTGAAGTCTGTCATGTAGAAATCCGTTGGTCTCCGGTCCGCGTCCTTCACCCAGTTGAATTTCCACATTCCGTTCAGTGTCATAAAATTAGAAGAGGCTCCCATATTTCCTTCCCTGGCCTCATCTTCGGTAGCGTATGCGAAATAGGAAGTCCGCATAGGCGCCCTGTTCACCTCATTCACCCTCGGATCCTGCCATTCATCCATGGCAGCGTCTGCCGAGACTGCAATCAGGGCGCAGATTGAAAAAGTCATCAGTCGCTGTATCATATGAAATTATGTTTGTGAATTTCCGTTCATGTATCGGTCTTGGCCTGCAGCCTGAATCCGTCAATCCGTGGCAAGGACGGAGTCAATCTCGTGAAGGAGATACGCATAATGGCAGTAGAGTTCTCCTTTTGCTTTCTCAGTCCTGTTTTCCAGGACATTGCGTAGTTTTTTCAATATGCCGAAGCATATTTCCCTGCTGCTTGCCGTCAGATCACTCTGGCGGAGAGATGATGCCGCCGATATTGTCCCTGCATCAGACTCGCCGGACTCCATGGACCAGCACGGCAGCAAATCAGCGGACATGCTGCTGTCCGTCACGCTCAGCCTTCTGGAAGAAGAGCCGGATGATGCTCCGTATTGTCCTGCCAGCGACGAGACAAAGGCCTGCTGCATGTTCATGGCAGCCCTGTCTATCTTTCTGCCGGACAGTGTTCCCTTGAATACCGCCTCATTCAGGTCATTCAGATATTCATACTGCGTGTATGGATCACTGGAGTTCTTGGCCGTATATCCGACCCTGACAGTCTGCGACACAAGATTCCTTATGCATGAGGCCTGGAAGTCATAGATGACATCATTGCCAGGCTCCATCACAGACCTGACCTGGGATGTCAGCATCCAGGAAGGCAATTCTTCCAGGCTCTCCATTATGAAAGCCAGTGCTTCCTTCTGCTTCTTCCTTGGAACAGGCACCGATGCCGGTTTTCCGTCTCCGTATACAGGATATTGTCTGAAATTCCCTCCTATATAGACGGTACAATGTCCCAAGTACCTTCTGAACTGGCGCAGCACCTCATTGTAAATTTCCCTTGTATAGGAATAGTCTTTCCCGTCTTCCGCCGTCCATTCCACGAGATGGTCCATCAGCACCTTGAGATTGCGTATACCGTAGGCGCTTGCCAGTACGGCATCGTCTCCGAGAGATTCTGTCTGAGAGGCCGGGTCGATGGAGGTGAAGAGCTCCTGCTCCCCGTACAGGTATTCCGGATTTCCTGACTTTGCCCGTATCATGCTGTCCAGCACCGGAAGTTCGTCCTCCGGTGATCCGGCGCCCGGTATCGGCCTGTATCCCCAGTCTATCGCGTAGTAATCATACGGGCCGAGCACAGGAGGGACAAGCCATGTCACCCCGTCGCCGGGCTGTGCCACATAGTTGCATCTGGCATAGTCCATCACGGACGCCGTTGTCCCGTGCTCCGACGTGAATGAAGGACTGCGCAGGGAATCCACCGGATAGGCGTATGAGGCCCTCATGTTGTGTTTCAACCCGAGAGTGTGGCCGACTTCATGTACGATAAGGTACCTGAGCATCTGTCCCATCACTTCTGTGTCGAACACCTTGTCCCTTGCAGCCGGGTCCACCGCGGCAGTCTGGACAAAACGCCAGTTGTGCAGGAGCTTCAGCACATCATGGTAGAAATATACTGAACCTTGTATGATTTCCCCTGACCGCGGGTCTGTCCAGGATGGTCCCATGGCATTCGCCACTCTTGTGGATGCATACCTGATGCATGAATACCTGATATCGTCCGGGTCGAAGTCAGGGTCGGAAGGATAGTCCCTGGCGACTATGGCATTCTTGAACCCTATCTGTTCGAACGCTTTCTGCCAGTCCTCGACCCCGAGCTTTATGTATTTCTTCCATTTTTCAGGGAATGCGTCGTCAATATAATATACTACAGGCTTCTCCGGCTCTACAAGCTCCCCTGCCAGATATCCGGCCATATCCTCCGGTCTTGGCTTCAGATTCCATCTCGTAATGTAGCGTACAGTCTCGCTCCTGTCGGTGTTTTCGGAATATCTGACGAACCTGTCGGTGAAATAGCCGATCCTGTAGTCATACAGCCGCGGTCTCATAGGCTCGTCCGGAAGACGGATCATGGAGACGGTCACAACAGCGGTGAACGGCTCGTCATCCACAGTGTAGACCATTCTGGACTTGAACACTATATTCCTGGGGAATGCCTTGAATGACAATATCGACGACATGTCAGACCTGAAAGATCCCTTGAGCCTGTCCACGCCGAGAAGAACATCGAGGGTGGAGCCTTTGATGAACGGTGACATGTACGGCTCGTCAGCACAGAAGAACTTGGTCACATCTATCACGACAGCTGAAGAATCCGGTTTGAATGCCTTGATGTCGAAGGCTTTCATCACAGGCTTCAGGTTATTGAGCTCAAAACCCTTGAATATGGTCTCGGAAGTATCGCACACGGCATTGTTCATGGCATCAAGGAGGTAAACCCGCGAATCATCCCTGCTCCACTGCAGCAGAAGAGGATCCCGGGGCATCTGACCGGCTATGACATCCGAATTGTCACTTATACCGGATACCCTGGATGCAAGAAGCATAGGTTTTCCCATAAGGGAATCCGGGATTTCAAGATAATATGACGACTTGACCTTATATATATCCATAAGTCCTGATGCGGAGGCTGTCACACCGGAGAGAAGTTTTCCGTAGGCGCTCTTTTTAGGGGTCACGGCCGTGGAATCCGACTTTTCGGCCGTCACCACAGAAGGCTCCACATCATCTTCTGTCTGCACTGCACCGGTCTCTGCAGCCGCAAGTACCGGCAGGGCAAGAAGCATCATCCATTTCTTCATATATTCGACTGATAACTAAGACAATATTTTCCCATTGCAGTATCTTGGGGTCATCGTGACAGGCGGATACCGGATACAGATGCGCGTCCGCTTTTCAGAAGCAGCCTGCAGTCACTGGCATTGCTCGTGTCGAAGCTGCATGTCTGCTCCCCTTTCCCGGCAATGCCCGAAAATACCGTAAGGAACTGACCGCCTCCGTTTGAAAGCTGTATCTCGAATGACACTTCCCCGCTCAGGCTGTACCACGATATTACCGCACCGGACACGGGATCGTCCGGATTGACAGGCACAGTCATGAAATCTCCAGGGCCGCCTGACCACAGCTTGCCTTCTGACGAGCTATTCTTTCCGGAAGAGGCGGCATGATTGCGGTCAGACGCAGGTATCACAGTCTCCAGCCCAGGATAAGGGACGACCGTCAGTGTATCGGACAGACGAATGTCTTCAGAGGAAGCGCCTACCATGATACGGAATTCTCCAGGCTCGACCACTCTCCTGCCCTGCGCGCTGTAATAAGATGCAAAGTCATCCGGCACAAGTCTGAAAGAGACTTTCTTCGTCTCTCCCGGAAGAAGATGTACGCGTTCGAAACCGCGCAGGGTCTTCTCATACGCAGTAGCGGAACTGATGATGTCCCTTATATACAGCTGCACCACCTCGTCACCGGCAACATCTCCCGTATTTGTCACGTTGACACTCACTGTAATGTCCTGGTACGGGGTGATAACGGATGATGACATGTCCATGCCGGAATATCCGAATGTCGTGTAGCTGAGACCATAGCCGAAAGGATAGAGCGGTCCGTTCACCCGGCTGGCATTTCCGTCAGGACCGAGAGTCCGGCCTCCGTCCACCTGCGAGGAAGGCTTGGCCGGGAAATTGAACGGGATCTGCCCGACTGTCTTCGGGAAGGTCACCGTGAGTTTGCCGCCTGGATTATAGTCACCGAATATGACATCGGCCACGGCGGTACCGCCCTGTGAGCCCGGATACCAGGCCTCGATGATGGCAGGCACATATCTGTCTGCCCAGTTGACGGAATTCGGACGTCCGCTGATGATGACCAGCACCACAGGCGTTCCGGTAGCATATACCGCCTTGAGCAGGTCAAGCTGGCGTCCCGGAAGATCAAGGCTTGACCTTGACTTGTTCTCCCCGCATGTCCTTGAATTCTCCCCGAGGACGACTACCGCCACATCGCTTTTCCGTGCATTGTCCGCAGCCTTGCGTATTTCCTCCTGCTCCACTGCTGTCAGAGGCTCCGGAAGTATTTCGGACTCGGGCCATGCTGCATCTACGATGTCGCAGCCTTTCGTGTAAAGGATCTCGGCACGACCTGCGAGCTTGTTTTCCAGCCCCTGGAGGACGGAAGTCACTTCCACGGCGAGAGGGCCGTAATGCGTCAGAGCATACGATGCATCTGCCGCATTGGGCCCGCAGACGCTTATGCATCTTATGCTGTCCATGTCCAGCGGCAGCAGACCTTCGTTCTTGAGCAGGACTATTGATTCCCTTGAAGCCCGCAGTGCCACTTCCTGATGTTCGCTGCAGTTCACAATCTTGTCCGCTTCTGCGAGATCATCCCGGTAGGGCTTGTCGAATATGCCTGTAATGAACTTGACCCGGAGTATGTCCCTTACCCTGTCATCAATGACCGACATCGGGATGCCGCCCTCTTCCACAAGCTCGCGGAGGGGCAGGACATAGGAATCCGGCGTGCGGAAGGTGCAGCGTACATTCAGTCCGGCCATCACGGACTGCCTCACAGACTCTTTCATGTCAGGAGACACGCCATGCTTCATGTGCAGATATTCCACTGCATCGCTGTCCGACACCACATATCCGCGGAAACCGAAATCCCCGCGGAGACGTTCTTCAAGCCAGTAGCCGCTTGCCTGGACAGGATATCCGTCATAGTCATTGTAGGAGCTCATGACACCGAGGATGCCTGCTTCTTCGATCACCCTTCGCCATGGATACACATGTATGTTCTCCACCTCTGACGGTGACATCTGAGGGTCGACACGCGACATTCCCTCCCTTGCCCCCTTGTTGTTGCTGTATGCAATGAAATGCTTGGCAGTAGAAGCCACCTGCCAGTCGGTCTGCAGTCCCTTTGCCATCTCGATGCCGAGTTCGGCCACCAGATATGGGCTTTCCCCGTAGACTTCCTCATAGCGGCCCCATCTCTGGTCACGCCCGACGTCAAGGATCGGCGCATAGACATTGGTATAGCCGAGCAGCCTTGCCTCACGCCCTGTGATATATCCTACCTGGCGGATAAGCTCCCTGTCCCACGTGTGACCCAGGCCGAGCTGCGTAGGGAAATTTGTCGCCTTGTAGCTTTCGACACCGCGTATGCCCTCATTGGTAAAATCCACAGGTATCCCGAGTCTTGTCTCTTCCACGAAAAAACGCTGCACTTCGTTCAGTGCCCACGCATGGCGGGAAGCCGGCCACACATATTCATTGTCGGACGGCGGCATCCCCCATTGCCTGAAGCCGTTAAGATGTTCGTCAATCGCCCCTATGCCGTCTTTCCACAGCTTCTCTTTCCAGTCCGGGGCAGGAAGGTCGTCCTGCAGCACCCTGCCGTAGCCATACAATGTGACCATCTGACATGTCTTCTCTTCGAGAGTCATCTGGCTGAGCAGATCTTCCACCCTCTCGTCCACAGGGGCCTTCGGATTTTCGTACACATCCATCCTGCCGTTCTTGTTGAAATCAATCCAGTCTTTGTGGTAGATATCACGGACATCCCTCGCTCCAGCTGACAGGGCGATAGCGGACAACCCGATGAAAAACATCATTTTCCTCATATGTGGTCTTTTTATTCTGACAAATATACCAAGAAGCCGAGAGCAATGCAAACAAACTTGTTTGATTTGCATTGCCGAGGCGCCACTGTATAAATGACGAAGTCAAATATACCAAGAAGCCGAGAGCAATGCAAACAAACTTGTTTGATTTGCATTGCCGAGGCGCCACAGGATAAGTGGCCGCAGGTTAAATATCTCAGAATCATGAAACAAAAGCATGAAGGACATGAAGGAAAAGTCCCGAAGGGACCGCGACCGGAGGGAGCGAGATCCCCCTAATAGGGGGTACAGGGGGTTAGGATGGGTCCAGGTTAAACTGAAGTTTTTCCATATCCTCACCTCGGCAATTTGTGCAGGCACAATTGCACTCTGTTCGTCAATGGTTTCGAAGAAAGACGTTTGAGGGTGACCAAAAGTCACTTTTGAGTCACCCTCTTCGGGGGCACCCCATGGCGATAGATTATCCTCACGTCGAAATGACACGAACGGAGTATTATTGCGGATAATCATAAATTTTAACTATGTTTGAAGACAAATTCGGGAAAATGGTCACTGAACTGCTTAACAAATACATCTGGCTCGTCCAGAAATTCATCACCGCCGGAGACAATGGAATCAGCCTTGAGGAACTCAGTTCCTCCTGGGAAAGGAAGTTCGGAGGCTCATATCCAAGAAGGTCCTTCAACAACCACAGGCAAGCCATCTCGGATGTGTTCGGCATAGACATAGAATGCAACAGGAGCACAAACCGGTATTTTATCAGGAACAGCGTGGATATTTCCGACAGAGACACCGGAATATCATGGCTGATAGACACTTTCACGGTCAACAATCTTCTGTCTCTCTCGAAGGAAGGCCTCTCGGGAAGGCTTTCCGTGGAAGAAGTTCCGTCCGGAAAAAAATACCTTTCCCCTCTGATGACAGCCATGCAGGAAAACAATATCGTCAGGATAAGCTACAGGAAATACGGAGCATCGGAGCCGGATGTCAGAAGGGTGCATCCTTATGGAATCAAGGAATCCGCACAACGATGGTATCTTGTGGGCCTGGCAGAGGAAAAAGGCAGCTGCAGGGTCTATTCCCTGGACAGGATAGAATCCATGGAAGTCCTTCCCGACACTTTTGCCATGCCCGGAGACTTCGACATTGACGCCCTGTTCTCCACATCTTTCGGCAGCTACCTTCCTTCCGGCAAGGCCTGCACTATTCTGTTCAAGGCCTTCGGGAATGAGGCGTCATATATCAGGGATCTGCCGCTCCACCATACCCAGACTATAGTGGGAAATGACGGAATGTCGACAACTTTTTCCATATTTGTATCTCCGGACAAGGGACTCTACCTGGAATTCCTGAGCCACGGTCCGGGCATAGAGGTACTGTCTCCTGAAAATATCAGGATGAAAATGAAGGAATTGACTGAGGAAATGTACAGACTTTATATATAATAACGTGAATTCGATGAAATGAATGGAATGAATTTCATAGAATTACCTCTATGGAGGACGAAGTCCGA
Source organism: uncultured Bacteroidales bacterium (assembly GCA_944326315.1). Taxonomy (GTDB): domain Bacteria; phylum Bacteroidota; class Bacteroidia; order Bacteroidales; family UBA932; genus Cryptobacteroides. Next base: position 13,614 of record CALVDP010000008.1, on the reverse strand, counting down.
TGTAAGTTCTCCCCTACGCAGGGGAGAATTTAAGAGGGGTGACACGAAAAAGGAAATGGATTTCGAAGAAATCGTAACGTCAGTTCGACGGAATCTTTGATACTGAACATAATAATTCGTCGAACTGGCGTTATAATACTATATAATGGATTGATGTTAATATGATATGACATGGACAATAGCAGAAAAATGAAGGGAAAAAGGCAGATGAGGAATTTCCTGCAGGTTCTGACTTGGATTGCAGGACTTGCATGCCTGATCTACGCCGTATCGTTTCTGGTGAAAAGAAGTTACAATATCATGGGAAGAAAGACAGAGGCCGGCTACATAGCCATGCCGGAGCCCGACATTACAGACGGGAAGATGACACCTGAGGTGCTGCTGTCATTCGGCAGGGTGTCCGATCCGCAGGTATCTCCTGACGGGTCGTTTATCCTTTACAACATATCCTATACATCGGTACCCGAGAACAGGTCATGCGGCAACCTGTATATATGCGCCATGGACGGAAGCGGACGGCAGCAGCTTACGGCTTCGGCCCAGAGCATCAGCAACGCACGCTGGTGTGACGGAGGGAAGAAACTTCTGTACATAAAGGAGGGGCAGATCTGGATAGCAGAACTGCGCCATGCCAGGAACGGAAGCTGGATACTGAAAAACGAAGAACAGATATCCGACATTCCGGCCGGCATCTCCGAATTCAAGCTGTCCCCGGACGGTACGATGCTCATGTACACGAGCAAAGTGAAAGGAGCGGTCAAAAGACCGTCAGACATTTGGCCGGACCTCGACAAGGCCGACGCATTCACTGCAGACAATCTCATGTACAGACACTGGGATCATTGGGTCACTGAAGTCCCGCACACCTTCATAGCCCCTGTCAACGTGAAATCAGGCAAGCCGAAAAGCATAAGGCCTGAAAATTCCACGGATATACTTGCTTCCGAAAAAGAAATCTACGAACTGCCGGCAGAGCCTTTCAGCGGAATCGAGCAACTTGCGTGGAGTCCTGACAGCAGGGCGATAGCCTACTCGTGCAAGAAGCTCACGGGGAAGGAATACGCCTTCTCCACGAACTCTGAAATATACATTTACGATGTCAGGAGCGGCAAATGCACCCGGATAGTCACCGGCGGAGGATATGACACATGTCCCGTCTGGTCTCCGGACGGAAGCAAGATATGCTGGCTGAGTATGGAAAGGGACGGGTACGAGGCTGACAAGCAGAGGCTCATGATAGCGGACATCGGATGGAAGGCTCCGGCAGGAAGTCCAGAGGAAAGGCTTCCCGTATTGGGAAATGTCCGGGACCTGACCTCCGGCTTCAAATACAATGCGGCGGCCCCTGTATGGGAAGAATCTTCGGACAAGATATATTTCAACGCCCTTGCCGAAGGCCTGCAGGGTATATTCGCGGCTGATACTGAAGACGGCAGCATCACAAGGATAACAGGAGAAGACATGTGGTATGACTTCAGCTCGCCATTCCACATCTCTTCTTCGGAGGGAAAGACAACGCTCTACGCAAGCTGGTGCAGCATGGATTTCCCGGATGAACTTGTAGCCCTGGACATGAATTCCGGCAATGTCACGGCCAGGCCTGTCACCAGGGAGAATGCCTACATACTTGACAAACTGGCGGAGACACGTACCGAAGCACGACATATCAGGACAGTTGACGGCAAAGACATGCTCACATGGGTGATATACCCGCCGGAATTCGATGAAAACAAGACTTATCCGGCAATACTCATCTGTCTGGGCGGTCCTCAGAGCACATTGAGCCAGGGATGGTCGTACAGGTGGAACTACAGGCTGATGGCCTCACAGGGTTATGTCGTTGTGCTGCCTAACAGACGCGGGACCACGGCTTTCGGACAGGAATGGACGGAACAGATATCAGGAGATTATTGCGGACTGAATATCCAGGACTACATATCTGCAGCCAAGGCCCTCATGGCTGAAAAATACATAGGCAGGATGGCGGCCTGCGGGGCAAGTTACGGCGGATATTCGGTATACTACCTCTGCGGGGTGCACGGCGACCTTTTCGATGCTTTTGTAGCGCATGCCGGTATCTTCAATGAAGAGCACATGTACATGACAACAGAAGAAATGTGGTTCCCGAACTGGGACAACGGTGGTCTACATGTTTACGAAGCCTCGCACGATCCCGCCACAGGCCCGGCAGGAGACGGTGAGACTTTCGGGGGCATCAGACAGGGCGGCTCACCATGGAGTTCGTCACAGGCAGCAAGGCGACATTATTCCAACTCCCCTCACAAATTCGTGACCAACTGGCATACCCCTCTGCTCGTGACTCACGGAGGTATGGACTTCCGGGTGCCGGTAGACCAGGGCATGGCGGCATACAACGCGGCGCAGCTGATGGGAGTGCCTTCAAGACTCGTCATATTTCCGGAGGAAAACCATTGGATAACCAAGCCTCAGGACGCACTCTGCTGGCACAGAGAGTACTTCGGCTGGCTTGACAGATGGTGCAAGGGACAATAACGGAAAATAAGTTTGGCCTGCAGATTTTCTTTTTCATGAAAATTTGTATATTTGCACTCCGTTTCGCCTCCGTAGTTTAATGGATAGAATTTCAGATTCCGGTTCTGACGGTTGCGGTTCGATTCCGCACGGGGGTACAAGAGGGTGACTCAAAAGTGACTTTTGGTCACCCTCAAACGTCTTTCTTCGAAAGACTGGACCCATCCTAACCCCCTGTACCCCCTATTAGGGGGATATCGCTTCCTCCGGTCGCGGTCCCTTCGGGACTTTTGACCCAGCCCCTTTAGGGTGTGTAAGAATTAGCAAAATGGGATCACCGGAAAAGGCATCTTCCCAAGACATCTTCCGGCGGATAAATTTGCTTGAAAACTTAATTTCGCATATTTTTGCCTGAAGAATAAACAAGATGAGGTCTAACAAAGATAAGAAGTAATATGAAGAAAGCTTATGTATTTCCTGGCCAGGGATCTCAATTCCCGGGAATGGCCAAGGACCTTTATGAATCAGATGCACGCGCAAAGGAGATGCTTGAAAAGGCTGACGAAATCCTCGGTTTCCGGATAACGGACATCATGTTCAACGGTACACCCGAAGAGCTGAAAGCCACCAAGGTGACACAGCCTGCGGTTTTCCTGCATTCCACTGTCCTTGCAAAATGCTATGAAGGTTTTCATCCTGACATGGTGGCCGGACACTCCCTCGGAGAGTTCTCCGCACTTGCGGCTGCCGGAGCCATGGACTTCGAGGATGCATTGAGACTCGTTTCAATAAGGGCACAGGCCATGCAGAAGGCTTGCGAGGCCAAACCATCGACAATGGCTGCCATCATCGCCCTCCCTACCGAAAAGGTGGAAGAAATATGCGCATCATGCCAGGGTACCGTAGTGCCTGCAAACTACAACTGCGACGGGCAGATCGTCATATCCGGCGAGACTGATTCTGTCAACGAAGCATGCGAGAAGATGAAGGCTGCAGGAGCCAAGAGGGCCCTGATACTCCAGGTAGGAGGAGCGTTCCACTCCCCTCTGATGGAGCCTGCCCGCGAAGAGCTTGCCGAGGCCATTGAGAAGACGACTTTCAAGGTGCCTGTATGCCCGGTATACCAGAATGTCACCGCACTCCCTTCAACAGACCCTGACACAATAAAGAAGAACCTGCTTGCACAGCTGACTTCTCCGGTAAAATGGACACAGACTGTCAGGAACATGATAGCCGACGGTGCCGGATACTTCATGGAGATCGGGCCAGGAACTGTCCTGCAGGGACTTGTGAAGAAAATCGCAGGAGACACTGTCACCATCGAAGGCATAAGCGCCCTCAAGTAGAATCATGCCTGATAAGGATAACACAGGGGATGCACCGGACCGTACAGGGCCGGCGTATCCCCTGAATCATTTTTGAGGCGGGAAAAATAATCAGAAATAGAAGCCTCTATTCCAAAAAATTGTATAAATTTGTACTGATAACATTATCGTTAACGGGCACGGATTTGTAATTTATTGGAAAACAATATATTGTAATTCTGTCCGTTTTGACTTGCAGCAATACACGAACAGTACAGGAAAGGAAACTGGCATAATTTTACGATTGAAGATCAATAACCGATTTTATTATAATCTTACATAAACATTAACGATTATGGCAAACGAAAAAAAATTCATCACTTGTGACGGTAACTATGCCGCTGCCCATATCGCTTATCTTTTCAGCGAGAATGCAGCCATCTACCCGATCACCCCATCATCGACAATGGCCGAGTATGTTGACGAATGGGCTTCCCAAGGGAAGAAAAACCTTTTCGGAGAGGTAGTGAAAGTTACTGAAATGCAGAGTGAAGGTGGTGCGGCCGGAGCAGTGCACGGTTCACTGCAGGCAGGTGCGCTCACATCTACATTCACTGCATCACAAGGTCTCCTCCTCATGATCCCGAACATGTACAAGATCGCCGGAGAGCTGCTTCCTTGCGTATTCCACGTATCTGCCAGGACACTGGCGTCACACGCGCTTTCCATTTTCGGCGACCATCAGGATGTGATGGCATGCAGGCAGACAGGTTTTGCAATGATTGCATCGGCATCCGTGCAGGAAGCCCTTGACCTCGCCGCAGTGGCCCATCTTTCGACTATAAAGTCAAGCGTACCTTTCGTACATTTCTTCGACGGCTTCCGTACATCACATGAAATACAGAAGATAGAGCTTATCGACGAGGCTGTGCTCAAGGAAATGATAAGCACCAAGTCTCTCGCCCGCTTCAGGGAGAAGGCCCTCAATCCGGACAGCCCTGTTACCAGGGGAACGGCACAGAACGCCGACGTATTCTTCCAGGTAAGGGAGGCAAGCAACCAGTACTATGATGCAGTCCCTGATATCGTGGCCAGGTACATGGGCGAGATCAGCGAGGCTACAGGCAGGGATTACAGACCGTTCGACTATTACGGTGCCCCTGATGCTGAAAACATCATCATAGCCATGGGCTCTGTGACTGAGACCATCAAGGAGACCATCGACCATCTCACTGCAGAAGGAAAGAAATACGGACTTATCGTCGTGCGCCTTTACAGGCCGTTCTCTGCCAAGTATTTCATGAAGGTGCTTCCTGAGACAGTGAAGAAGATAGCAGTGCTTGACAGGACCAAGGAGCCGGGAGCTCTCGGAGAGCCTCTCTACATGGATGTCAAGGCTTTGTTCCAGGGCAAGGCGAACGCACCTCTCATCGTGGGCGGACGCTACGGACTTTCGTCTAAGGACACTTCACCAGCACAGATCATCGCCGTTTATGACAACCTCGAGCTGGCTGAGCCTAAGGACGGCTTCACGATCGGCATAGTCGATGACGTGACATTCAAGTCTCTCCCGGTGAAGGAAGAGATAAGCATAGTGAAGCCGGGCACTACGGAGTGCAAGTTCTACGGACTCGGCTCAGACGGTACGGTAGGTGCCAACAAGAACACCATCAAGATTATCGGTGACCACACAAGCAAATACTGCCAGGGATATTTCGACTACGATTCCAAGAAATCCGGCGGATACACCTGCTCTCACCTGCGTTTCGGAGACTCCCCTATCAAGGCTCCTTACCTGGTATCCACCCCTGATTTCGTGGCATGCCACGTGCCGTCATACCTGCACAAATATGATGTGCTCAAGGGTATCAAGCAGAACGGTACACTCCTTCTCAACAGCCTTTGGGACGAGGAAGAGACTCTCAAGAGGATTCCTGACCATGTAAAGGCTGTCATCGGCAAGAAGAACATATCGCTCTATATCATCAACGCCACTAAGATTGCCGCCGAGATCGGTCTTGGAGGAAGAACCAACACCATTCTCCAGTCCGCATTCTTCAAGATCACAGGCATTATCCCTTACGAGGATGCCGTGACATACATGAAGAAAGCCATCGACAAGAGCTATGGCAAGAAGGGCGAGAATGTTGTCAAGATGAACTATGCCGCTGTCGACAGGGGCGGAGAGTACACCAAGGTCGAAATACCTGCAGACTGGAAGGACATCACTGCCAAGTTCGAAAATCCGAACAAAGACAGGCTTGCGCCTGAGTTCGTCAAGGAGATAGCCGACATCGTCAATGCCCAGGCCGGTGACACGCTTCCTGTAAGCACATTCAAGGACATGGCAGACGGTACAATTCCGGACGGCACTGCCGCATACGAAAAGAGAGGCGTGGCAGTCAAGGTTCCTGAGTGGAAGCCTGAGAACTGTATCCAGTGCAACACCTGCGCATTCGTATGTCCTCATGCAGCGATACGTCCATACCTCATGACAGCAGACGAGGCTGCGGCTGCACCTGCCGGCATCAAGAAGGCTCAGGGCAAGGCAGTATTCAAGGAGTACACATTCACAATGCAGGTATCCCCTGCAGACTGCACCGGCTGCGGCAACTGCGCCGATGTATGTCCTGCCAAGGAGAAAGCCCTTGTCATGGTGCTTGAGGATACACAGGAGCACGAGCAGGCCAACTTCGACTACCTGCACTCTCACATCGGCTACAAGGACACCGTACAGAACAAGTTCCAGAATGTGAAGAACGCACAGTTCTCTCAGCCGCTGTTCGAATTCTCCGGCGCCTGCGCAGGTTGCGGCGAGACTCCGTATATCAAGACCATCACACAGTTGTTCGGTGACCACATGATGATCTCCAACGCTACAGGATGTTCTTCCATCTACGGTGCGTCATTCCCTGCATCTCCATACTGCACGAACGCACAGGGACACGGACCGGCATGGGCCAACTCCCTCTTCGAGGACAACGCCGAGTACGGTCTCGGTATGAAGCTCGGATCCGACAGGGTGAGAATGACACTTGCAAGGCTTATGGAAGAAGGGCTTGCATGCTCATGCTGCTCAGACGAGATGAAGGCTCTCTTCACGAAGTGGCTTGAAAACAAGAACGACGCGAAGACTACACGCGAAGTGGCGGATGCCCTCATACCTCTCATGGAGGAGTGCAACTGCGACGTATGCAAGTCTATCCTTGAATACAAGCATTTCATCCCGGCACGTTCACAGTGGATCTTCGGCGGTGACGGATGGGCATACGATATCGGATACGGCGGACTCGACCATGTACTTGCGTCCGGAGAGAATGTCAACGTTCTCGTGCTTGACACCGAGGTGTACTCCAATACCGGAGGTCAGTCATCCAAGTCAACACCTGCCGGTGCGATAGCTAAATTCGCAGCATCAGGAAAGAAGATCCGCAAGAAGGACCTCGGAATGATGGCGATAAGCTATGGCTACGTATATGTCGCACAGGTGGCCATGGGCTCAAATCCAGCCCAGTTCTTCAACGCGATCAAAGAGGCTGAGGCATACGACGGTCCGTCACTCATCATCGCTTACTCGCCATGTATCAACCACGGTCTGAAAGCCGGTATGGGTCTGAGCCAGAAAGAGGAAAAACTGGCTGTAGAATGCGGATACTGGCATCTTTACAGGTACAACCCTGCTCTTGAGGAAGAGGGTAAGAATCCGTTCTCACTCGACAGCAAGGAACCTGACTGGAGCAAGTTCCAGGACTTCCTCAAGGGTGAAGTCAGGTTCGCATCGCTCTACAAGATGTTCCCTGCAGAAGCCGCTGAGCTTCTTACCAGGACAGAAGAGTTCGCGAAGATCAGGCTCAACACTTACAAACGTCTCGCAGGCAAGGAATAACCTTGATGCGTGACTGACACCAAGGGGCTGCGTCCAATCGGATTTTTGGGCTCGGCCCCTTTTATTGTACATGAAATCAAAGCAGACAGAGAAATGAACAAACTGATTTTTTTGGCATCGGCAGCATGCATGATGATAGCAGCAATGAACACGTCTGACGCCCAGCCGGGAACAAAGCTCAGGCCGGACAAGACCGTTTTCCTATACAGGGACACACCTGCCGAGACGAACGATATTGTCATCGGGAAGGAAACCGAAGCCCTCGGACTTGAAATGAAAGTAGTGAACGGGCTGTCCGGTGACGAGACCATACGGGAGAACGGGAATATCGGCAACATCTCCGACAACGCCCGCTTCGACCTGTATTTCCCGAAGAAACCGAACGGACAAATGGTGATCGTATGCCCGGGAGGCGGATACTCCATAGTCTCATCATACAATGAAGGCGTATATGTGGCAGACTGGATGACATCGCATGGGGTGACAGTGGCTGTCGCCAAGTACAGGCTTCCGAACGGCCACTGGACAGTGCCGCTCGACGACATTCACGAAATTTTCAGGTATTGCCGCGCTCATGCCGCAGAGTGGGGTGTGGATCAGATCGGGGTCATGGGCTTCTCGGCCGGCGGACATCTGGCAGCTTCCGCCACGACACTCTACACGGATGCAGCCACGAGGCCGGATTTCTCCATACTCATCTACCCGGTCATAGCCATGGATAAGGTGCCTTCACACGGCGGCAGCAAGAACAACCTGATCGGAAAGGACGAGACATGGGAATCCACGGAAGGCAAGTCAGCGGACAAGTGGCTTGAAGATCAGGCCCTTCATGATGAGCTGATAGCCACTTATTCCCTCTACAGAAAGGTGACGGAAGACACTCCCCCGGTATTCCTGGCCCACTGCTCCGATGACAGAACCGTCCCTGTGATAAACAGCATTGTATTCTATAATGCACTGAAGGAAAAGGGGCATAACCCTGAAATGCACATTTATCCGTACGGAGGACATGGATGGGGCTTCTCTACAGTCAAATTCACAGGACGCGACGGACTCGGATACGCCCGCCAGGAGTTTTTCACAAGTCTGGAGAGATGGATGAAGTCGCTGGAACGAAAATAATCCGTCTGCAGAAGGCATGATGGCACATTAGTTGCCGAGGGCGGCACCCTTGCAATGCATATTCATTTTCAGAAGAAAAAAGACTATCTTTGCAAGCCTGAAAAATTTTTATCCGAATTATATTAATTATGAAGAGAATCTTTTTGTTTGCCGCCCTCCTGCTTTCCGCAGTGGCGATGTCAGGGCAGAACCAGCTGCCGAATGACCCGGACGTAAGGAAGGGAAAGCTGGACAATGGCCTGACTTACTACATCAAACACAATGACAAGCCGGCACAGAGGGCTGAATTCTATCTGGCGACCAATGTAGGTGCCATACAGGAGACTCCAGACCAGGACGGACTTGCACATTTCCTTGAACATATGTGCTTCAACGGCACGAAGAACCTTCCAGGCAAGACAATGCTGGATTATCTGCAGAAGATAGGTGCTGAATTCGGAAGGAACATCAACGCCGCCACCGGAGTCGAGCAGACCACATACATGCTGAACAACATCCCTGTAGTAAGGGAAGGCATTGTGGACACGTGCCTGCTCATCATGCATGACTATTCTCACTATGTCACCTGCGACCCGGCGGAAATCGATGCCGAGAGAGGTGTCATCCTTGAGGAGAAAAGGACCAGGAGCAACGCTGACTGGAGAATGCACGAGAAATCCCTTCCTTACTATTACGGGGATTCCAAATATGCCACATGCACCCTCATCGGAAGCGAGGAAAATCTGAAGACATTCAAGCCGGAAAGCCTTCTGAACTTCTATCACACATGGTACCGTCCTGATCTGCAGGCTGTAATCGTTGTCGGTGACATCGATGTCGACAAGGTGGAATCCAAGATCAAGGACCTTTTCGGCGATATCCCGGCACAGGAGAATCCGAAGCAGAAGGAAGTGTACAGGATTCCGGGAAATACCGAGCCTATGGTCGGAGTCATCACCGATCCGGAGGCTACTGCCACGACAATATCCGTGATGTGGAAAAGCGATCCGCTGCCTGAGGAGCTGAACAGCACGGATCTCGGCTTCTCAATCAAGTTCCTGAACGATGTCATATACTATGTGATGGCAGAAAGATTCAACGACATCACTTCCAAGCCTGACGCTCCGTTCATGAACGCAAGCTTCGGCATAGGCAACCTGTGCGAGACTTGTGACGTGGCCATGGGTAACATTTCATGCAAGAACGGCGAAGGTATCAGCGCATTCAAGGCGTTCATGACTGAAATCGAGAAGATGAAACGCTACGGCTTCACTGACGACGAAGTATCAAGGGCGAAGGAAAATATCCTGAGCTACTACGAACAGCAGGCCGAAGGGGCTGATTCAAGGAAGAACGCGGACTTCGTGCAGAGCTATATCAACAACTTCTTCGACAACTACCCTTACATGGTGCCTGAGGCTGAATATGAACTGGCCAAAGCCGTAGCCGCTCAGGTCAACGCAGCCGTTGTCAACCAGGTGACCTCACAGCTGATCACAAAGGAGAACATGGTGATCCTCTACAAGGCTCCTGAAAAGGAAGGCCTCATACATCCTGCCGTACCGGATTTCATGTCCGCTCTCCAGGAAGTGGAATCATCTGAAATACAGGCCAACGAGGCACAGAACTTCAATGTACCTCTTCTCGACCCGGCTCTTCTGAAAGGTTCACCGGTGAAAAAGACATCCGAGACCATATACGGAGCCACGGAATGGATCCTCAAGAACGGCCTCAAAGTCATTGTCCTGCCTACCGAGTATGAGAAGGACAATGTCATGATGCAGCTCTACATGGATGGCGGAAGGTCACTCATCGCCACTGAAGACCTGCCTTCATTCGAAGACAATATCTTCGGCGTATTCATGCAGAATTCAGGTCTGGCAGACTTCCCTGGCTCTGACCTGCCGAAAATACTTGCAGGGAAATCAGTGAGCGTGTCACCGTTCATTTCAAGCCTGAGTCACGGCATCAGCGCATCATCTTCGCCTAAGGATCTTGAAACTGCCTTCCAGCTCATGTATCTGACATTCATGGAGCCTCGTTTCGACGAGAACGAATTCAACACTGGCATAAGCCAGATCAAGGCAGTGCTTCCGAACCTTGAAAACCAGCCGGACTTCAAGCTCCAGCAGGAAATGACCAAGGTCCTCTACAACAATAACCCGAGGAGATTCACTATCAGCGATGATGTGCTTGCCAAGGCAAATCTCGCCACTATAGAAAGAGTTTACCGCCAGCTCTACGACAACATAGCCGGAGCCACACTTGTGATTGTCGGCAACGTAGACATGGATACACTCAAGCCGATGGTGGAAAAATATGTCGGCTCCCTTCCTAAGGGCAAGAAAGCGCACCAGTGGATAGACAGGGACGAGGATATAGCCAAGGGCAGGATTGAAGACCACTTCTCTGTGAAGATGGAGACACCGAAGAGCACCGTGTTCCAGCTTTATTCTGCATACGTGCCATACTCCATACACAGAAGTGTGATGATGAATGCAGCGCAATACATCATGGACATGATATATGTAGCCACACTGCGTGAAGAGGAAGGCGGCACCTACGGAGCCGGCGTAAGCTTCGATATCCAGCAAAAGCCGGAAGAGCGTGCACTTATCCAGGTATATTTCGACACCAACCCTGATGCAGCCGACAAGCTCAGAAAGTCTGCTGTAGACGGTCTGAACAAACTCATGGAAGAAGGCCCTACAGAGGAGCAGCTGTCCATGACTGTCGAGAACTTCAGGAAGAACATACCTGAATCAAGGATAAAGAACAGCTACTGGCTGAACAACATCAAATACTACGAGGAATACGGTGAAGACTTCGACAAGGCTTACGAGGCAGCATTATCGGAAATCAATGCCGAAAACATCAAGACTGCCGTCCGTGATATCGTGTCACAGGATAATTTCATCGAAGTGATGATGTCACCTGAGGAGACTGCGGAATAATCTCACCCTGTTTCAGGGAAATAAAAGGGGCTGTGTTAAATTGGGCGCAGCCCCTTTTTTTCGTATTGCCGTGCCCTCTATCTCATGGATCTTATTCATGTATTCTCATGTATTCTATCTGTATTCTATCCGGCAGACTATTGCATTTCCGTCATAATCTGACTATATTTGCAGGATTGAAAACGAATTCTCAGGGCAGGGTGCAATTCCCTACCGGCGGTGACAGTCCGCGACTCCCTGATTATCAGGGACTGAACCGGTGCAATTCCGGTACCGACGGTAAAGTCCGGATGGAAGAGGAGACAGTGATGGCGGCTTGGAAAGAGTCCGATGCCACGTAAATGTCGTGCAGACTTTGCCCTGGGTACTGGAAAGTATTCAGGTTTTTTGTTATGTGGAGCGAAGAAGACAGGAAATTCATGAAAATTGCCCTCGGGCTTGCGGAAAAGGGTCTTGGACGTACCAATCCCAACCCGATGGTGGGCGCGGTGATCGTCCGTAACGGACGCGTCATAGCTGAAGGCTGGCACAGACAATACGGGGAAAGGCATGCGGAGACGGAAGCCATTGCCTCATGCGCGGAAGATACGGCAGGAGCCACCATGTACGTGACTCTGGAACCATGCTGCCATTTCGGGAAACAACCCCCTTGTACAACGGCCATAATCGATGCCGGCATATCCAGGGTCGTCATTGCCATGACTGACCCGAATCCCCTTGTATCCGGACACGGGGCGGAAATACTGCGCGGGCACGGAATCGGTGTGCAGACCGGGCTGCTCGAAGATGAAGCCAGATATCTGAACCGCGTATTCATAAAATACATCACAGAAAGGCGGCCGTGGATTGTACTTAAATCTGCCATGACCATGGACGGGCGTATAGCATCGGCTTCCGGAGATTCAAAATGGGTCAGCTGTGAAGAATCAAGGAAACTGTGCCACATGATGAGGGGGCAATATACAGGCATAATGGCCGGCACAGGTACCGTACTGGCTGATGACCCAATGCTGAACTGCCGTATAGAAGGCATGAGGCAGCCGATAAGGATCATAGCGGATTCCAGGGCTTCCCTGCCGGTATCATCAGCCATTGCACGGACAGCCAAGGAATACAGGACCATACTTGCCCACACCGCTGAAGCGCCGTCCGGGAATATCCGCGCCCTGCAGGAATGCGGAATACAGACATTGGAATGCACTGCAGATGACGGAGGACGGGTTGACATGGGTGACCTTCTTGGAAAACTCGGTGCGCTGTCCGTGGATTCCATCCTCGTGGAAGGCGGGGCCGAACTGGCATGGAGTGTGATAAGCGGCGGACATGCCGATGAATATTTCACTTTCGTGGCACCCAAGATCATAGGAGGCGGCACTTCCAAAGGGCCGGTGGGCGGCAAAGGTTTCGCCAGGATGGAGGACGCGATGCCGGTGGACATAGCATCAGTCTCACGATGCGGATGCGACTGGCTCATACACGGTTTCAGCCGTTTCCGGACACCGTCATGGGTGAAAGCCTCCCTCCCGGGCAGCAGTACAACAGACAAAAAATGAATGATCAGATGTTCACAGGGATAATAGAAGAAATAGGGACCGTACGCTCGGTGAAAGGCGGGGCAACAGGCATGGTGCTGGACATCGAGGCGCACAAGGTGCTGGAAGGGACTGTGCCTGGAGACAGCATTGCAGTGAACGGGGTATGCCTTACCGTGACACCAGGGCTGGGACATTTCACGGCCGATGCCATGCCGGAAACCATACGCAGGACTTCCCTGGCAGCCCTTGTCCCGGGATCAAAGGTAAATCTTGAGAGGGCGATGCAATGCGGAGGCAGATTCGGCGGACACATGGTCTCAGGACATGTGGATGCATGCGGA
>CALVDP010000007.1 GCA_944326315.1 uncultured Bacteroidales bacterium | reverse complement strand
AAGAAAAAACCTTTGTAATTAATTAAAAATAAATCAATTGTAAACTCTTAACAGTCCCTTAACGGGACACTAGTGATACTGAACATAAAAATTCGTCGAACTGACGTTAACTTTATTTTCATAGAGTCAAGACTTCCGGAAAAGGAATGTCAGTTACGAATTGTTATCGCTGAAACATAATTAAATGTTAATTTTTCCCTTCAACTTTTGAATTTTGTAAAATATACTATCTTTGCACCGTCAAAATAAACCTATTTATAGCTATTTTATTATGAATCACTCAATTAAGCTATTAGTGCTGACGATTTTGGGGGTATTTGCCGCCATTTCCGTCAACGCTCAGGTCACAACTTCCGCCATCAGCGGAAAAGTTGTTGACAGCGAAGGTCCTGTACAGGGCGCCGCAATCATCGCCGTACACACGCCTTCAGGCTCTCAGTACACGGCTGTCTCCGACAAGAACGGAAACTACCGTATCAACAACATCACCCCTGGTGGCCCTTACACAGTGAAAGTAGAAGTCCTCGGGTACAGGACTGTCGAAAATACTGAGGTATATGCACCACTCGGCGAGACGATTTCAATCAACAACACACTTGAGGTGGAGGCTCTGGGGCTTGATGCCGTGGTTTTCACCGCGAACGTAGATGAGGATATGAGCGCCATGGGAGCCGGTGCCGGCACGGCTATAAGCCAGAAGACCATGAACGCCCTTCCTACGACTTCACGTGCGCTGAATGACGTATTGAAACTCACTCCGCAGTCTTCGACCACGTCCAACGGTCTGGCCATCGGAGGCGGAAACTACAGGTCATCATTCGTGACTGTCGACGGTGCCGCATTCAACAATGCATTCGGTATCGGACAGAACCTTCCTGCAGGCGGTGCGCCTATCTCAATGGACGCCCTTGAGCAACTCTCCATCAACATCACTCCGTTCGATGTCCGCCAGTCCGGCTTCACGGGAGGTGCAGTGAACGCAGTGACCAAGAGAGGTACCAACGAGTGGCACGCTTCCGTATACAACTACTATACAAGCGATGTCGTGACAGGTAGAAGAGTGGGAGACACTGAACTTACTCTCAACAAGTCTCTCGACAACACAATCGGTGCAACAGTCGGAGGTCCTATCATCAAGGACAAGCTCTTCTTCTTCCTCAACTTCGAGTATCAGCTCGACCAGGACCCGGGTTCAAATGCGCTTGCAAGGCCGAACGACCAGGCAGAATGGGGCGGCGACACACAATATCACAGGCCTACGGAAGCCTTCCTGAACCAGGTTTCCAACTATTTGAGGGACACATACGGATACGAGACAGGTCCTTACCAGAACTATAACCTCAGTACTCCCGACTGGAAACTGATGGCCCGCGTGGACTGGAACATCAACGACAACCACAGGCTGAACATCCGTTACAGCCAGACGATGAACAAATATTCGTCTGACCCGTCCACTTCCATCAGCCCATTGAAAAATGTATATAACAGGAACGACTACAGCCGTACCTCTGACTACTCGATGACATTCAAGAACTCAAACTACTATCAGGAGCAGAACTTCATCTCCCTGGCAGCAGAGTTGAATTCATCCTTCCTCGACGGAATGGTAAACAACATGTTCCGCGCCACATGGTCTCACCAGTACGAGCCTCGTTCATGGGACGGGGATCTTTTCCCGACAGTGGATATCCTCGAATATATCGACGCTGACAACAACGCCGAAAACGGTGCCGAAACACCTACGGTCATGACTTCATTCGGTCTTGATCCGTTCACATACGGCAACCTCCGTGACGTGCATACCATCACTCTTACAGATGAGGTGAATATCGTTAAAGGCATCAACAACATCACAGCAGGCGTACAGTTCGAGTATGACCTCACCAAGAACGGTTATATGCAGGGCGGCGCCGGCTACTATGTATACAATTCATGGGAGGATTTCGTAAAGAACGCGACACCAGCCGCTTTCGCCATCACCCATCCGAACAACAATTCACTCACACAGGAATATCCGAGCTTTGCCTACAACCAGACATCGCTCTACCTTCAGGACGAGCTGAACATAGCCGACAACTTCAAGCTTACCGCCGGTCTCCGTCTGGAAATCCCTGTATATCCGGCTCTGAAGAACAATTACAACAAGGAATTCTCCGAGCTGGCAGCGACTTCCCAGTCATTCAACGGTCTGGCAACCGATGACATGCCTAAGGCAACGGTGAACTTCTCGCCGCGTATCGGCTTCAACTGGGATATTCTCAACAACAGGAAACTCGTCCTCCGCGGAGGTTCGGGTATCTTCACCGGACGTATTCCGTTCGTATGGATAGTTTCCGCCATCGGAAACAGCAACTGCATCCAGGCCCAGTATATAGCTGACGCCGGCTCAGAAATGGATATGCCATCGTTCCATACGAACATCGACGAGATACTTGACGACCTGTATGGCGGCAGCTTCACACAGCAGGATCTCTATGCACCTACTTCTCCTACCATCATGGACAAGAACCTGAAGATGCCTTCATCATGGAAATCTTCCCTTGCCCTCGATGCAAGGCTTCCAGGGGACATCAAGGCCTCCATCGAAGGCATCTACAGCAAGGACCTGACGTCCGTGAAGACCTACCGTCTCGGCTATACCAGGGATGAGAACGGCATGCAGCTTCCTGGTGAACCTACAACAAGGGCACACTGGACAAGCGAAAATATCAAGAACAGCGAAAATGGTACAATGTACCCTTACTACCTCACCAACAGCGATGTGAACGGTTACTACGCTTCAGTGACCGCACAGCTGCAGAAGGACTTCCATTTCGGTCTCTCCCTCATGGCTGCATATACATTCAGCGATTCACAGACTCTCGGTGAAGGATGGGGTGACCAGGTATCTTCCGCATACAGCGCCATGAACTACAGCAAGGACGGTTCAAACGTAGCCGAACTCGGACACTCAGGCTTCGTACCTCCTCACAGGTTCATCGCCAACATCAGCTACAGCGTGAACGAGGGCAGATGGGGAACATCCACATTCGGCCTCTTCTATGAAGGCTATAACCTCTGTTACGTAGGAAACTACTCTTATTCACGCCTGTCCTATACGATTTCAAATCCTAAAGGATATGCCCTGGCTGATGACTATGGTGCACAGCAGATGATATACATCCCTACAGAGGCAGACCTTGCACAGATGACGTTTGCCGATGCCGCCAACAAGGAAGCTTTCGCAGAATTCGTGGCAAGCGACAAATACCTTAGCAAGCACAGAGGCGAATACATGAAGAGAGGTTCTGTAGCCGCACCTTGGCAGAGCCGCTTCAACTTCAAGTTCACCCAGGATTTCCACTTCCCGGTAGCGGATCAGATCCACACTATCCAGGTAGGTCTGGACATCAACAATGTGGCCAATCTCCTGAACAAGAACTGGGGTCTGACCGACAGGGTGAACTCAGACAGGGTCCTCACTTACGATGCTGGCACCCAGACGTACACTTACACTCCTCGCGAGTGGAGCAAGTATGCCAACTCATACAACACTTGGAACATGCTTCTGAGCGTACGTTACTTCTTCTAAAATCGCAGGGCTGTGTCAGATTGCCTATCTGACACACCGCCCCGAAATAACAGCCGGACTGCAGCCGGGCAGCAATGCCGCAGACTGCAGTCCGGTTTTTCTTTTGCCTTTTTCTCGTGCCTTTTTTCTTGTGCCGGGGCAGCTTTTGGTGCTTTTTGTCATTAAAATTTTATTATTTGAAATTTATATATACCTTTGCAGCCAGAAATGTGGAGAGATTTGGCTGCTTGCAACCACACAAAAAAATGCTAAAATGGGATTTCTGCACCTCTGTGCATTGTATTCAATTTTTAGATATGGTTTGTGCTCCTCATTTCTGAAGGGGCATTTATTTTTTTGAAATATGGCATATCTATTTACTTCAGAATCAGTATCGGAAGGCCATCCTGACAAGGTGGCGGACCAGATTTCAGACGCAATACTTGATGAATTTCTCCGTCAGGATCCGGAAGCGAAGGTCGCATGCGAGACTTTCTGCAGCACCGGACTCGTCGTTGTGGGCGGGGAAGTAAGGTCGGAAGACGCATATGTGGACATCCAGAGCATCGCACGTCGTGTGATCAACAGGATAGGCTACAACAAGGCGGAATACATGTTCGACGGAAACTCCTGCGGCGTGATATCGGCCCTGCACGAACAGTCACAGGACATAAACCGCGGGGTGGTCACGGAAAACGCAGACGAGCAGGGTGCCGGAGACCAGGGTATGATGTTCGGCTATGCATGCAATGACACAGCCGAATACATGCCGCTCCCTCTTGCACTGGCCCACAAGGCACTCATGATTCTGTCCTCCATAAGGAAAGACACACCGGACAGGATGCCGTACCTGAGGCCTGACGCCAAGTCACAGTTCACAATAGAATATGACGATGCCACACACAAGCCGGTCAAGGTACACACTATCGTGATATCCACACAGCACGACGAATTCGTGCCTGAGGAGCTCGGGAAAATGAGCTATGCCGAAGCTTGTGCGCAATACGGGCAGAAACGTGTGGACGAGGCCATGCAGGCCAAAATAAGGAAGGACGTACAGGAAATCCTCATACCGGAGCTGATTGAGGAGCTGCCGGAAGAGACGGCCTCCCTGTTCCGCCACGGATATATCCTGCACGTCAATCCTACCGGCAAATTCGTGATAGGCGGGCCTCACGGCGATACCGGACTGACAGGAAGGAAAATCATAGTGGACACCTACGGAGGCAAGGGGGCACATGGGGGCGGAGCATTCTCCGGGAAGGACCCGTCCAAGGTAGACAGGTCTGCCGCATACGCCGCACGCTACATAGCCAAGAACATGGTGGCGGCAGGACTTGCCGAGGAAATGCTCGTACAGCTGGCATACGCCATAGGCGTGGCAAGGCCGGTAAGCATATACGTGAATACTTTCGGCACCGCCGCCAAGGATGCATCAGGCAGGCAGATAAGCGACTCCCTCATCGCAAGAAAGATAGGCGAGCTTTTCGACCTCAGACCGGCGAAGATCATAGAGAAATTCCAGCTCAAAAAGCCTATATACGAGCCGACTGCCGCCTACGGGCATGTAGGAAGGAAGCCGTACAAGGATTTTGTGGAGATCCGGCGCGGAGGTACAAGAAGCCAGGAGTTCGTACAGTTCTTCGGATGGGAGCTTCTTGATGCCACAGACATGATCAGAAAGGAATTCAACCTGTAGTACATTAAGGTTCACGCAGCACCTGGACGACAGACCACGACATTGCCGGCATGAAGATAGGTGAAATAGAACTCCGGGACAGACCGCTGTTCCTTGCCCCGATGGAAGATGTCACGGACGCATCTTTCCGCTTCGTATGCAAGGAATTCGGGGCGGACATGATGTATACGGAATTCGTGTCTTCCGACGGGCTTATAAGAGACGCCAGGAAGTCCCTGGACAAGCTGCTGACATACAGCTACGAGGCCCCGATCGGGATACAGATCTACGGGAATATCCCGGAAGCCATGGTCGATGCGGCGAAGATGGCCGAGAATGCCGCGGAGCTGGTAGGAGGGCACGGAGCGGACCTGATAGACATCAACTTCGGATGCCCCGTCAACAAGATAGCAAGACGCGGGGCCGGGTCGGGGATGATGAGGGAGCCCGACAAGATGGTCATGATCACGAAAATGGTGGTGGATGCCGTCAAGCTTCCCGTCACCGTCAAGACAAGGCTCGGATGGGATGAAGACTCGAAGATAATAGTGGACCTGGCGGAGAGGCTGCAGGACACCGGCATCAAGGCCATCACGATACACGGGCGGACAAGAAGCCAGATGTACAAGGGAGAAGCCGACTGGACCCTGATAGGGAAGGTCAAGGAAAATCCGAGAATGACCATACCAGTCATCGGAAACGGGGACATCGACTCACCTGAAAAGGCGAAGGAATACTTCGACCGCTACGGAGTAGACGGTATCATGATCGGGAGGGCGACATACGGGCATCCATGGATATTCAGAGAGATCAGGCATTACCTCGATACCGGAGAGTTGCTTCCGCCCATGTCCGTGGAGGAAAGGGTGTCCCTGGCCAAAAGACACCTTGCAAAATCCATCGAAGTAAAGGGGGACAAAGTGGGGATACTGGAGATGAGGCGGCATCTGTCCGCTTATTTCAAGGGACTCCCGGACTTCAAGGAGACAAGGCTCAGGCTTGTGACACTGACAGATCCCGATGAACTGTACGGCACGCTGGACTATATAGGCGGGAGGTGGGGACAGACGGACCAGGCATAAGTGGCCCGCCAACGTTCACTGACAGAACAAAAGAAAAAAGATGATAGACAATATTCTATTGGCGCCTTACTATCTTATCCTGAAATTAAGGCACTTCATGTATGACCACGGAATACGGAAATCCGTGAAGGCGGATGTCCCGACGGTATGCATCGGAAACATCACCGTGGGAGGCACAGGCAAGACCCCGCACACGGAGCTGGCCATCAGGACACTGCTGTCCATGAAGGAAGCAGAAGGGAAAAACGTGGCCGTGCTTTCGAGAGGATACAGGAGGGAAAGCAAGGGCTTCCAGCAGGTAATGGAGGACAGCACCGCGGCATTTGCCGGGGACGAGCCGCTGCAGATAAAGCGGAAATACCCGCAGGTGACAGTAGCCGTCGATGCCAGACGGGTGGAAGGATGTTCTTTCCTCTGCCATCCGGACAGGCTGAAGGCATCCAGAAAGCACAGGAAATGCAAGAATAGGAATTTTCCTGCTGCAGACATCATTATCCTGGATGACGCCTTCCAGCACAGGGCGTTGAAGCCGGACATCAACATCCTTCTCATTGACTGCGGCAGACCAGTATCGCAGGATCACCTGATACCGCTCGGCAGGCTTCGCGACCTTCGCAGCCGCACGTCCGCCGCAGATGTCGTCATCATCACCAAATGCCCCTCCTTCATGGACGAGAAAGAAAAGTCCGGATGGATACGCTCGCTCGGGATCAGGGATTTCGACACCAGGACAAGGACAGGGAAGAACAGCAACGGCAAGACACAGACAGTACTGTTCTCCACAATTAGATACTGCGAGAGCATCCCTGTATTTCCGGATGTGGACTCCAGATACCTGTATGCCAAAAGGGCAATACTGTTCTCCGGCATAGCGAATGACACTCCGCTCAGGTCCTACCTTGCCGGTCTGTATACCGTAGTGAGGCACATCAGGTTTGGAGATCACCACAAATTCACGGCTTCAGACATCAGAACGCTTGAATCCGCCGCAAGGAACGAACCCACAGCCATGCTTGCCACCACAGAAAAAGACAGCCAGAGACTCCGGGACATTGGAAAAATACCTGAAACACTCAGGAAAAGAATGTTCCAGGTACCCATAGAGGCCGTATTCCTCACCGATGAGGAGAATGTCATTTTCCGGAATCTTTTGAAGAATCTTCTGTAAGTATCTCATTCTGGACCTGTACGGAAGCTTCGTGGATTGCGTTGAATACAGCTGAGACAAACTTGGCTGACAGCCCGAGTTCCGCGCCTTTGGCTATGGCCTTTTCCAGAAGCTCGTCCCATCTTCCCGTCTGAAGGATGGCGATGTTGTTGTGTTTCTTGTACTCTCCTATCTGACGGCTGACATTCATCCTTGATCCCAGCATGTAGAGCAGGCTGTCGTCTATGACATCTATCTTGGCCCTGAGCTGGTGGATGTTCTCCTTATATTCGGGACTGTCGGAATCACTCTCCCTTACGACAAGCTTGTCCATAAGCTCCTTCAGTTCATTGGGAGTAAGCTGTTGCTTGGCATCGCTCAATGCGCATGTAGGGTCGCAGTGGCTCTCTATCATCAGGCCGTCAAGACCAAGGTCAAGCGCAGTCTGGGATATCTCCTGCAGATATTGCTTGGCACCTCCGAGATGGCTCGGGTCACAGAAGAACGGAAGCTCCGGATAACGGGTCCTCAACTCTATGGCTATCTGCCAGTCCGGTCTGTTCCTGTACGGGATTTTCTCCGATGTGGAAAAGCCCCTGTGTATCACCCCGAGCTTCTTCACTCCGGCCTGGTTCAGACGTTCGAGCGCCCCTATCCACAGGTCCAGGTCCGGATTCACGGGATTCTTCACAAGGACAGGAATGTCGGTATCCTTGAGCGCATCCGCTATTTCCTGCACAAGGAAAGGGTTGGCCGTAGTCCTGGCTCCGATCCACACCATGTCCACACCGAATTTCATGCAGTCGAAAATGTGCTTCTCGCTGGCCACTTCAGTGCATATTTTCATGCCGAGCTCGTTTTTCACCCTCTGCATCCATTTCAGTCCAGGGGTACCGACTCCCTCAAACGTGTTGGGATGTGTGCGCGGCTTCCAGATTCCAGCACGGAACACGCACACGCCCATGGACTTCAGGCCACGTGCCGTTTCCATTATCTGTATTTCAGATTCTGCGCTGCATGGCCCGGCTATGAGCAGCGGGCGTCTGTCATTGAACAGATTGAAAATGTTCCATTCCTTCAGAGGAATGATCTCTAATCTTTTTTCCATAATATGTCCGTTTTATAATTGTTCCAAACCTGTAGTCAGTGACTATCTTAACGTCAGTTCGACGAATTATTCTGTTCAATATCAGAGATTCCGTCGAACTGACGTTACGATTTCTTCGAAATCCCTTTCCTTTTTCGTGTCACCCCTCTTAAAGAGGGTGACTCAAAAGTGACTTTTGGTCACCCTCAAACGTCTTTCTTCGAAAGACTGGACCCATCCTAACCCCCTGTACCCCCTATTAGGGGGATATCGCTTCCTCCGGTCGCGGTCCCTTCGGGACTTTTGACCCAGCCTCCTTACGCCGGACTTCGTCCTCTATAGAGGTAATTCTATGAAATTCATTCCATTCATTTCATCGAATTCACGTTATCTTATGATTCTCTTTATCCTGTTGGCGTCTTCGATAAGGGTGCGTATGCCGTCTTCGTCGAAGCTGTCTATGGCTTTTCTGAAATCATTTATCTTTTCAAGATAGGTGTCGATCACCTTCAGGAGGTTGTCCCTGTTCTGCGAGAATATCGGCACCCACATGTCCGCGCTGCTCTTGGCCAGCCTGACAGTAGAGGAAAAGCCTCCGGATGCCAGGTCGAAGATATGTTTCTCGTTTCTTTCCTTGTCAAGGACAGTGAGGGCAAGGGCGAATGATGTTATGTGCGAGATGTGCGACACATAGGCCGTATGCACGTCGTGGCTTGACGCATTCATGTATATCAGCCTCATGTTCAGGCAGTCATACATTTTCTCCACAAGATGCACGGCTGCAGGCGAAGATTCTTCCTGGTTGCAGATGATGCCGGCGCGCCCGTCGAAAAGGCCTGGCATGGCTGCCCACGGGCCTGAATATTCCGTACCAGCCATAGGATGAGTGGCCACATAGTGCGTGCGCATCGGATGGTAGTGTACTGTCCTGGATAGCTGCTCCTTCGTGGAGCAGACATCGATGACTGTTCTTCTGCATGCGCCGGTGTCTTCTTCTTCCTTCCTGAACATGTCAAGGATTCCCGGCAGCATTTTCACCGCAGCCCCGACAGGCACGGCCAGCACCAACAGGTCACTTGTGGCGACACATTCCTCCAGAGGCAATATTCTGTCCACCAGACCGATTTTCTCAGCGGCTGCCGCATTCACGCTGTCAGCCTCCACCCCGGTCACTTCATCGGCAAAGCCACGGCGTTTCAGGTCGATGGCCATGGAGCCTCCTATAAGTCCCAATCCTATAATTCCAAGCTTCATTTTGTTTTCTTTTCCGTGATGACTGTGTCAGGCTTCTCTCCTTCCATCCTCATTTACACCAGTAAACTCCGGTGTCCGGATCTCGCCTTTCTTGTCCTCCCATAAAATAACTCCAAAATCCGTATTCTTTTCCGTGATGACTGTGTCAGGCTTCTCTCCTTCCATCCTCATTTCATGATATCGGATATTTTTGCCGCCGACCTTTCCAACACTTCCGGCTTGGCACACAAGGAAATACGTATATAATCCCTCCCGTTTTTACCGAAAATGAAACCTGGCGTGACAAATACTCCGGCATCATACAATATCCTGTCGGAGACCTGCTCCCCTGCAGATGCAGACGAATCCGGTGACAGGAATCTGTTGTCATGAGAAATCCTGCCCCAGAGGAACATCCCGCTGCTGTCGTGGTCGTACTCCGCACCTATCATATCGAAAATGCGCCCTGCAAGTACGCGGCGTCTTCTGTATTCGGCGTTCAATGCCCTGAACCATTCCGGCCCCTGCTCCAAGGCTGCCACTGCAGCTTCCTGAAGCGGACGGAACATGCCCGAGTCCATCTGGCTCTTGACTTTGAGTATCTGCGCTATTGTCTCGGCTTCAGCGGCGACCATGCCTATCCTCCATCCGGACATGTTGTGGGCCTTGCTCAGCGAGTTCAGTTCCAGGCAGCATTCCTTCGCCCCCGGCACCGCCAAGATCGACAGAGGATTGTCATTCAGGATGAAGCTGTACGGATTGTCATTGCATATCAGTATACCGTGCCTGCGGCCGAAGTCTGCCAGCTTCCTGTAAAGTTCCATGGTAGCCGGGGCACCTGTCGGCATATTGGGATAATTTGTCCACATTATCTTCACCCCTGTCAGGTCTGACTCCTCCAATGCCTCGAAATCCGGCTGCCAGCCATTGTCCGCCCTCAGGTCATACGGGACAAGTTCCGCCTCTGCAAGGGCGGTAGCCGATGAGTATGTAGGATACCCCGGATCCGGTACAAGCACCTTGTCACCCTTGTCCAGAAAGGCCAGCGATATCAGCAATATCCCCTCCTTCGAACCTACAAGGGGCTGTATTTCCCTGGCAGGATCCAGGCTGACCCCATAATATCTTGCATACCATCCGGCAAAAGCCTCGCGGAGCTGCGGGATTCCCACATAGCTCTGATATGCGTGGTTCCCCGGCAAGGATGCAGAACGCTTCAGAGCCTCTATGGCTTCCGCAGGCGGCATCCCGTCCGGAGCGCCTATCCCAAGATTGATCACTCTGTCCGTTCCTGCCGCATCTCTTTCGGCGTTCATCCTGTCTATCTCTTTCAGTTTGCGTGAAAAATAATATTCCTGGACCGATCCTGTCCTTTTAGCCGGTGTTATAATCATAATCCTGTATACATTAACATTAAAAATGAACTTCCGATAATCCGTGTCTTCACTGCAGCCTCGCCGCATCAGAACGCAGCCTCATACTCTCCGAGGATATTCAGGTCTTCCATCAGCGGACGTACGGCCGATACAGCCTGGCTGTATCTAAGATAGCTGTCGAACTTTATGTCAGCATAGAAGAAGTATTGCCAGGACCTGCCAGGTATCGGCAGGGACTGGATCCTGGTGAGATTCATGTCGTAGAATGACAGGATAGTAAGCACCTGCGCAAGAGAGCCGGCCTTGTGAGGGAGAGTGAAACACATCGACACCTTGTTCACCTTCTCCTTCGGTATCGTTATCCTGTCGTCAAGGATGAGGAACCTTGTGAAATTCTGCTTGTACGTCTCGATGCTCTCCTTCAGGACCTCAAGCCCGTACAGGTCTGCGGCAAGCAGAGACGCGACAGCCCCCACTCCCATGAGCTTCTGCCGGGCCACATCCGCCGCACTCTTGGCCGTATCCTCGGATTCGACAAGCCTTATCCAGGGATAAGACTGGAAGAACGGACGTGTCTGGTTTATCGCCATGTAATGCGTCCTCACCTCCTTGATATCCTCGATCTTCTGCCCCGGAAGAGCCATGAGATTCTGCTGTATGCGGAGAAAGACCTCTCCCTTGATCTTCACATTGTACTTGCGGAGAAGTTCGAAATTGGGAAGAAGTCCGCCTGAAACAGTATTCTCGATCGCCATCACGGCAGCATCAGACTTCCCGCCATCCATCGACTTGTACAAGTCATCGAAGGTAGGGCATTCGACTATCTCCGGTGTGCTCCCGTCATATTTTCCGTAAAATATCCGCGCCGCCTGTTCATGAAAGCAGCCATGATAGCCCTGTATCGCTACCCGTCTTGAAAGATTTTCCTTATGATCCATATCCAATCAAATGTCTCTCCTGCCTGTCTCCATCACCCTGCCGCAGGAGACAGCAAGACAAGAAAAGGGGCCGCCCGCATCCGGACAGCCCCATTGTATCAACCTGTTCATACAGTACGCGCGCCACCCGGCTATTCCCCTTTCTGGAAATAGAAATAAAAATAACCGTATGCGCTAAATCGTCTGTACATGAAATATCCTGATTTCAAATGCAAATATAAAGAAAAATTCATATCCGCGACAACTTGGCCGCGATTTTTCTGTACAAGACTGTCAGACAGTCAGGATTTCCTTCTCCTTGGCGGCGACTATCTCGTCTATCTTCTTGACGAAACTGTCGGTCTCCTTCTGGACATTCTGCTCAAGATCTTTCTCCACATCCTCAGGAAGCCCCTCTTTCTGGGCCTTCTTCAAGGCTTCGATAGCGTCGCGGCGGGAATTCCTTACCACCACCTTCGCATTTTCTCCGGCAGACTTCACCTTCTTGATAAGCTCCTTCCTCCTGTCCTCGGTAAGAGGCGGCACGGTGCAGCGGATAGTCTCGCCGTTGTTCTGCGGAGTGAGTCCTATGTTGGCATCCATGATAGCCTTCTCGATAACAGGTATCATCTTCTTCTCCCACGGCTGTATGACAAGAGTCCTCGCGTCAGGAGTCGTCACTGAAGCTACCTGAGGGACAGGAGTCGGCGTACCGTAGTAGTCGACAACGACATTGTTGAATATAAGCGGATTGGCCTTGCCTACCCTGTATGTCTTGACATCTTCTTCCAGGAACTTCACCGCATCTGCCATCTTGGCTTTCGCTGCGGAAACGATTTCGTTTGCTTTGTCTATCATAATATTATTGTCAGTTTGTTGTCAATACGTCAGTCAGAGGTGTCAGGAAACCTTCGTCCCCACAATGCTATACGTGGACAAGGGTACCTACCTTCTCTCCTTTTATAAGGCGCAGCAGATTCCCGCCGGCATTCATGTCGAATACGATTATCGGCATGTTGCCTTCCCGGCACAGGGCGAAAGCTGTCTGGTCCATCACTTTCAGGTGCTTCTCCATGGCCATGTCGAATGTCAGCTCGTCATATTTCACCGCAGAAGGATCCTTCTCCGGATCTGCAGTATAGACACCGTCGACACGCGTCCCTTTCAGGAGAGCGTCAGCACCTATCTCCAATGCCCGCAGCGCCGCTCCGGAATCCGTAGTGAAGAACGGATTGCCGGTACCGCCCGCAATAAGCGACACACCGCCACCTTCCATGAAGGCCACGGCATCATCGCGCATGTAATACCTCGCCACCGGCATCATGGGCGTGGCCGTGAACACTTCAGCCGCCACACCTTCCGAGCGGATGGCCATGGCAAGCCCCAGTGAGTTGATGACCGTAGCCAGCATACCCATCTTGTCTCCGTTTACACGGTCAAAGCCTTTTCCGACTCCGGAAAGGCCCCTGAATATATTCCCGCCGCCGATAACAATGGACACCTGAAGTCCGGCCTTCACGGCTGAAGCGATCTCTTTCGCATACGCGGAAAGCATGTCCTCACTTATCCCTTTCCCGGACGGACCCCCGAGACTTTCGCCGCTAAGCTTCAGCAGAACACGTCTGTACATATATATAAATGTGTTGAAATTTTACGCAAACAAAAATATCATTTTATTATGAAACTTGCAAGAAAGAATATATCTTTGCACAACTGAAGACAGAAACGAATTT
The DNA here is from genome assembly GCA_944326315.1 of uncultured Bacteroidales bacterium. Lineage (GTDB taxonomy): Bacteria > Bacteroidota > Bacteroidia > Bacteroidales > UBA932 > Cryptobacteroides. Next base: position 50,156 of record CALVDP010000007.1, on the reverse strand, counting down.
TTGGATACTGATATGGCAAACATTTTTACATCATCTATCGGCAAGAAACTCATAATGAGTATCAGCGGACTGTTCCTCATCATTTTTCTCTTGCTCCATCTTACCATCAACTCTTTTTCCATAATAGATTCCCTGTCCGGTAATTTCGGAGACAAAGACGGACTGTTCGCCATGGGTTGCGAATTCATGTCTCTGCCCATAGTCACCGTCATGGTGCCGATATTGGCTTTCGGCTTCATCATCCATATCATCTATGCCATAATACTTACTCTGCACAATCTCAACACCCGCGGAGGATATTTCCGTTACAAGGTCGGCAGCAAGGCCAAGACCGATTCATGGGCATCCAAGAACATGATTGTCCTGGGCATCATCGTACTCGGTTTCCTTGCATTCCACCTCACACACTTCTGGGCAGACATGCAGCTCAAGGAATTCATGGGCGCAGAAGCCGTTGACCCGTATATCCTCCTTACCACCACTTTCGGGCACTGGTGGGTGCTGGTCCTTTATATCATCTGGTTCGGTGCCTTGTGGTTCCACCTTACTCATGGCTTCTGGAGCGCATTCCAGACCCTTGGCTGGAACAACATGATCTGGCTGAAGCGACTTAAAGTCATCGCATATATATTCGCGACACTGATATTTATCGGATTTGCAGCAGTTGCAGTCAACGCCTGGATAGAGGCATAAAGATAAATTCAGAAAGAACTTGAGGAGCCGGCCGAACAACTTCGCGACCGGCTCTTTTTTTATCCTGCAGCAGATCCGGACATTCCCCCTCCGGAAGGCACAGGCCGGCTGAAGGAAACGGACACCGGAAAATCAAACGGAGCACATGCGGACAACATGCCTTTATATAAAACAAACTTAAATCAAAGCGTCATGAAACAGAAAAGATTTTTCTTGAGTGAAGCGGAGCTGCCGACACAATGGTACAACATCCAGGCAGACATGGTCAACAAGCCGATGCCGCTTCTGAATCCGGCCACAAGGCAGCCGATCAAGCCGGAAGACCTCTATCCCCTGTTCGCTGAAGAACTCAGCAGACAAGAGCTCAACCAGACTGACCGGTGGATCGACATACCTGAGAAAGTGCGTGAGATGTACACCTACTATCGCTCTACCCCGCTTGTCCGTGCATACGGACTTGAAAAGGCGATAGGGACACCTGCCCATATATATTTCAAGAACGAAAGTGTAAGCCCGGTCGGCTCCCACAAGCTGAATTCCGCCCTGGCGCAGGCATATTACTGCAAGCAGGAAGGAGTGACCAATGTCACCACAGAGACTGGGGCCGGCCAATGGGGAACGGCACTGGCATACGCAGCCAGGCTGTTCGGTCTGGAGGCCGCCGTGTTCCAGGTGAAGATAAGCTACGAACAGAAGCCGTACAGGCGCAGTATCATGCAGGTATTCGGTGCCCAGGTGATTCCGTCCCCGTCAATGACCACCAGGGCGGGAAAAGATATCCTGACCCGGGATCCGAATCACCAGGGCTCGCTCGGGACAGCCATTTCCGAAGCCGTGGAGCTGGCACAGATGACTCCGAACTGCAAGTACACCCTCGGTTCGGTCCTGAGCCATGTAAGCCTGCACCAAACCGTAATAGGACTGGAAGCTGAGAAACAGATGGAAATGGCCGGAGAATACCCGGACATGGTCATAGCCTGCTTCGGTGGAGGGTCGAATTTCGGCGGGATATCCTTCCCTTTCATGAGACACAAGATCCTTGAAGGGAAAAAGACCAGATTCATAGCTGCTGAACCGGCGTCATGTCCGAAGCTTACCAAAGGCAAGTTCGAGTATGATTTCGGAGACGAGACCGGATATACCCCGCTTCTCCCGATGTTCACTCTGGGACATAAGTTCAGACCGGCGAATATCCATGCCGGAGGACTGAGATATCACGGTGCAGGAGTGATTGTCTCGCAGCTTTTGAAAGACGGTCTGATGGAAGCCGTGGATATCAACCAGCTTGAATCGTTCAAGGCCGGATGCCTGTTCGCCAAGGCAGAAGGGATAATCCCGGCACCGGAATCATGCCATGCGATAGCAGCCACCATACGCGAAGCTGTCAAATGCAAAGAGGCCGGGGAAAGCAAGGTCATCCTGTTCAACCTTTCCGGCCACGGGCTTGTGGATATGACGTCATACGACCAGTATCTTGCCGGCAACCTTGTGAACTACAGCCTCTCCGATGAAGAAATTGCACGGAACCTTACCGAATGATCATACGGGGCGGGTCCTGGAGCCGAGCCAGGCGGATGTCTCCTCGTCAAGCAGGGGCGAAAGCCGCTCGAACACGGTCCGGTTGTAGGTATTCAGCCACTCGATCTCATCCGCTGTCATCAGATCCCTGATGATGGCGGATGTTTCTATATGGCACAATGTCAATGTCTCGAAACCAAGCCATGAACCGAACATGTTCTCGTCCAGCCTGCGGCAAAGCAGTATGTTCTCATGCCGCACCCCGTGCTGTCCCTCACGGTACATGCCCGGCTCGTCAGATGTGACCATGCCGGGAAGAAGCGGCTGCGGATTGAAATTCTGCCTTATATCCTGAGGTCCTTCATGGACTCCGGAATAGAAGCCTACTCCATGGCCGGTGCCATGGCCGAAGTTCCGGTGTTTCTGCCAGAGAGGATTTCGTGCAAGCACATCCAGCTGGCATCCAGCCGTACCTTCAGGGAATACAGCCGTCGCAAGTGCTATCATACCACGCAGGACAAGAGTATAATCTTCCCTCTCCAGGTATGTGCATTCCCCCATCGGAACAGTCCTGGTGATATCGGTAGTACCGAACAGGTACTGGCCGCCGGAATCCACCAGATATAAGCCGCGGGGCTCTATCACGGATGACCCTTCCGCCGGGGTGGAATAATGCGGAAGCGCGGCGTTGGGTCCGTAGGCCGAGATATTGGCAAAACTGTCGCCCCGGTAGCCTGATATCGCGGAGCGGAAGGCGGTCAGTTTCTCTGAAGCCTCATATTCCGTAACAGGTCTGCCGGAATGCACTTCGCGGTCAAGCCAGAAGAGGAATTTCTCCATCGCCGCACCGTCCTCGAGGGAGGCTTCACGAAGGCCTTCTATCTCCACCGGATTTTTGACTGCCTTCCAAAGCACCACAGGTGACACTCCCGGCACTATGTTGTCTTCTCCTACGGCATCCTGCACCTCCCGGTAGAGCGAATAGCAAATAGTGGACAAGTCAAGGAACACCTTCTGCTGTCCTTCCGAAGACATTTCCCCTATCATCTCATGCACCTCGTCATACCGCATCACGGTGACTTCATCTGATTCCAGCTCCTGGAAACTGTCTTGCGTATCAGGATCCGACGGTCCGTCTTCCTTCCCGGCAAACCAGATGGCATCCGACTGAGTGACCAAAAGATATGATATGACATAAGGATTGTAGTCTATATCTTCACCCCTTATGTTCAGAAGCCATGCGATCTGGTCCAGAGCGGTGATGAAAATACAGTCACAGTCATTCATGATAAGGAATTTGCGAAGGTCTGTCAGCTTGTCATAACGGGATCTGCCCACAGTCTCTTCTGAAAGGGTGATTACAGGAGTTCCCGGCACCTGCGGACGTTCCGGCCATATTGATGACAAGAGGTCCGGGACATCAGCTACCTTGAGACCTGCACGTTCCAGCTCCATGACGGCATCCGTCGTCTGGCACAATCCGTCCACGGCCACGACAGAGGCTCTGCTCTCCAGCCATGACGGAATGCTCTCTGCTCCAGGCACCCTGGTCTTGTGCAGTTCAATCCCGGTCCCTTCAAGCTGGCGGACAGCCTGGATGAAAAACCTGGAATCCGTCCACAGTCCAGCATGGTCAGGAGTGACTACCATGTCCCCGGCTTCCCCCGTGAAGCCGGAAAGCCATTCCACCTGCCTCCATCTGGACGCGACATATTCGCTGGCATGCGGGTCCGAGCCCGTAATGATGACTGCATCCCATCCGTTTTCGGCCATCTGCGCACGCAGCATCCCGATTCTCTCCGAATAAATATTCATGACTATAATCCAATTTACATATCATAACGATTTCTTCGAAATCCCTTTCCTTTTTCGTGTCACCCCTCTTTAATTCATTCCATTCATTTAATCGAACACGTTATCATACCAGATCTGAAATAACCGCATCCGAGATGAAAAAGCGATTCTCGGGTATCCTTACCCTCCCTCCAGGAATCCTGACGAGATTGCCGGACAATAACATCCTGTCCACGCCATGCGGATTGCCGATATTCCTCAGCTCGGCCTCTGGAATCCCGCTGTCAGTCCTGAGAGAGAGCATTATCCGCTCCATAGCCGTCTGCCCGGCCGACAACTCTTCCGCTTCAAGGATCTCATCCTGCCTTGCACGGCCATTCTCAATGGAAGAGTAGACATCAACATATTTCTTCACAGACTGCCTGTTCCAACACCTGACATGCCTCTTGCCGTCAGTAAGATACGAATGTGCTCCGGGGCCGAGTCCAAGATACGGGCTCCCTGACCAATAGGCGGAATTATGCACGGCTTCATGTCCGGGAATGGCGAAATTGGACACCTCATAATGACGGTAGCCGGCCCTTCCCATCCTGTCGCACAACATCTCATACTGCCTGCCGCACTGTCCTTCATCCGCCTCAGTGTACCGGCCCCGGGCCACCATCCTGTCGAGTGCCGAACCAGGCTCCACTGACAGCTGATATGCCGATATATGCTCAGGCAAGCCTCCCGGCAACGACAGTATCCTGTCCAGTGTCTCGTTCCATATCGCATCACTCATCTGAGAAATCCCGAATATCAGGTCAAGACTGATGTTCCTGAAACCTGCCTGACGGAGGATGCCGTATGCCCGTTCCGCGTCTCCAGAAGTATGTCTGCGGTTCATCCATTTCAAAAGTCCGTCATCAAAGGACTGGACCCCCATGCTTATCCTGTCCACCCCTGCGGACAACAGGGCTCCGGCATATTCCGGGCCGCCGCGCAGAATGTCGTCAGGATTCACCTCCACCGTAAATTCCCTGAGACCGTCAGTACCGGCATCGTCCGTCACGGAACGGATTATCCGGGACAGTACAGAAAGAGGCAGCACCGATGGAGTGCCGCCCCCTATGTATAATGTGGCGGTTCCACCCGCCGCGTCTTCTTTCCTTAAGGCATATTCATTGGCCAATGCCCCGGCAAACATTTCCAGGGATACCCCATCCTTTCCTGCCAATTCAGAATAGAACCCGCAGTACGTGCAGAAGGTCCTGCAGAAAGGGATGTGGATATAGATCACGGCCTATCTGAGCATGAGTTCAGCCGAGCCGAGAAGATTGTTTTCAGTATAGGCTTCAACAGTGTAAATACCTTTCACATAATCTTCCACCCCATTGAGATAGATGCTCAGCTCCACTTCTTCTCCCTGGTAGTCCACCTCTCTGGAGGCAGAACACATCATAGGCTCGCCATTGAAATCGAAGGTCCTCTGATCCGGGCCCGTAAGCAGTATTCCGTCAGGTCCTTTCACCCTGATATAAACCCTGACAGGTCCTTTCGGGGCAAGTTCGTTCTCTACAAGGCTCAGCGTGGTCATCAGGCGCACTACCCTGCTGCTTCTGTCCGTGATCTTGTCTGAAGCATTGTATGCATCCATGCGGATTGCACGACCCTTGAGGACGGAACCTGCAGCCACCTGGCCTGAAAGGCTCTCGACAGCCTTGCTCAGCTCCTCGGACTGGCGCCTCGTCTCGGCAGCCTCTTTCCTGGCTGCTGCAGCGTCTGCAGTGAGCTTGTGGTTGAGAGTATTGAGAGAGTCTATCTGGACAATATAGTTGCGCATAATGCTCCTGAGAGTGCCGAGTTCCTTCTCGTACTTGCGGATCATGGCCCTGTTCGTGGCTTCTGTCTTCTTGATGCGTTCTATAAGCTGGGACACCTCCTCCCTGGAGGAATCGAGTTGTGCGTTTATCTTGTCATTGTCGGATGACAATGTGGCATAGTCGTTCTGGAGTGAGATCATCTGTTCGGTCAAAGCCTCTTTCTCGATGTTCAGTTCACTGACAAGCGAGCTTTTCTGATACCAGACGTAAGCCAGCACGAGGGCCAATACGACAGCCACGGCTATAAGGATATACATAACTTTCTTCAGTGACTGCTCCTGGGATGTTCCGATTTTTTCTTCCATTGTTTGAAATTTTTAAGTTTTCGGGCCGGAATTCCCGACATTGAGGACAGCGTGGCAGCTTCCGGTGTCTGGCGGCATATCCGGCGTAATTGTACAAAGATAATAAAAAATATATATCCGCAAAAGGGCTCATGTCAGACGACTGCCGCGACGGCTGCCGCCATCGAGAATGAAGCCGGGAGTGTCCTGGTCTTACGGGAAATGGGCTTGCAAGCTCTCGGTTTCTTCGGTATTTGGCCTGCGGCCACATATCCGGGGTGCCCCCGAATGTCTTTCTGCGAAAGACTGTCCCGGTCTAACCCCCTGCACCCCCTATAGGGGGATTGCGCGACTCCCAGTCGCGGTCCCTTTGGGACTTTTCCTCCATGTCCTTCATGCTTCTATTCCATGATACTGTGATATTTGGCTTCGCCACATATCCGGTGGCGCATTCAAAATGCTCTCGGCTTCTGAGATATTTGGCTTCGCCACATATCCTGTGGCGCCTCGGCAATGCAAATTGAACAAGTTCATTTGCATTGCTCTCGGCTTCTGAGTATATTTGCCCATCAAAAGTTAGTGGAATTATGAGATATCTGATCCGTTCGTTGAAGACATTCGTCTATTTCCTCCTGATTTTCGCGATTATCGTCGCGATTGTAGTCATAAGCGGCATGTCCGAATTCAATATCGAATCCCTGTTCAGGAACGGATACAAGTCTCTGTGGCAGATACTGGCACTGCTGTTCGCCATTGCCGCCGTGTATCCGAAAGTGAGTTATGCCCGGCTGTACCCCAAGGTGAACGGGAACCTGAGCGGGCTGAGGGTGCAGATAATCTCCACTATGCAGGAGTTCGGATACGAAGTGGAAAAGGAGTCCGTCGGACAGATGACCTTCAGGCTGAAAAGCAAGGCTGCACGGTTCTCCCGAAGATATGAGGACCGGGTCACGATAGAGCAGAGCGGCGAGGGACTTTCCGTCGAAGGTCTCCGCAAGGATATTGTCCGCATCATCTCCAGAATGGAATACAGAATGGGCGACAATTAGACCTTGCCCCGGATAAGGCGAAAGTCATTTTCCGTTGCCGGGACGGCGGTTGACGGCTTCAGCCACTTCCGACAGTTCCTGATAAAAATCCTCGCCGAAACATGCTATAAGCGGCTCTTTCAGGAATTCATAGACCCGGATTTTCTCATTCCGGCCCTTTCTGAATGCACAGCCGCATATTTCCCAGCGGTGAAGATTCAGTGCAGCAAGACCGTTCCCGAGCCTGGACACCCGTACAGGATAAAGCCAGCATGATACAGGCTTTCTGAATGTGCCGTGCCCGGCAAACCAGCATCTCTCGACTGTGCAGAAACAGTTTCCGTCACTGTCAAAGCTGCTGTACACACACTCTTCGGATCCCGGCACAAGCGGGGTGACCAGGTCTCCGTCCGAATCTGTCACAGCGAATCCGGATGTCCTGACTATTTCCCGGCCTTTCTCGCCCATAAGGCAGGAATAAGACCCGTAATTGTCCCGAAGAGACTTCTCCTCACCTTCATCGAGAGGTGCCCCGCTGTCACCTATTACACAGCAGGCTCCCTTGCATACCTTGTAATCGCATGCGAAATACTCTGTCAGGATATCAGAGGAGACCAGACAGTCCCCGATCTGGATAATTGACGGCACATCCATATCAGTCTTTCTTGATTATATATTCCACAATACTTCCGCCGCATAATGTCCGGATGGCATCATTGACACTGTCAGCTGTCACGTCGGCTATCTTCTTTTCGTATTCCGTATCCAGATTTTTTCCCGTCGAGACCCTGCGGGACATTGCCCAAAGCCAGAATTCCGGGTCCGACTGCATGGACTTGTAGTTGTTCTGAAGGATTTTCCGGTACATATCCACACTCCCGGCAGTCAGGCCATCCTTTCTTAGCGATGACAATGCCGCCCTGGCCGAATAGAGGCAGGTGAAATAACTCTCATGCTCCACCGATGACGGAAGGGATGAAAGCTTCACCGGAACAACGGAAATTGACACACTGTAGCCTTCGTGAGGAAAGAAGGAAAACGAGCCTGAGACCCGCGCCGTCATGCCGTAGTCCGCAAGCGACTTCGACACTGCATCCCTGACAGCCATGGTGGCGATACGTGCGGACATATAGTTGACGGAAGAGAGAGGCATCCTTGCAGACAATACCACATCCATGGAATTGGCCCGTCCGTCAGATACATACGTAGACCACCCGGACACCGGCTGGCTGCTTATCCACGGGCGTCTGGCTATCGCATCGCTCGTCATGAAACCTCCGAGGAAATCTTCCATTATCTTGCGGACGTCATACGCGTCCATATCCCCTACGATGACAAGCATCCCGTCGTTTGATCTGGAGAACAGATCATTGTAGAACAATGCAGCCCTTTCCGGCAAGTCCGGATAAAGCCCTGACAGCGACTTGTTGGCCGAATACCTGAAACCTGGATTCATAATGCTGTCTATAGCTGCAAGGCGGGACTGGTACTCTCCCTTTGCCGACGAGAGCCGGAGTCGTTCGCAGCCGATATAATACCGTCCGAGGGAATCGTCGGCGGCATAGGTGCGTGATATGGAAAGAAGCGCCTTCATGAGGAGCGTCATCCTGCCGAACGGCGCCGACCCGTAAATCCTGGTGCCTGAAATACCCGTCTCCACGTCCATGGATATGCCTTCTGTCGCAAGCATCCTTTTCAGACTTGTACCTTTCATGCCGCATACGGTCCCGTTGAAGAGCATGTCCGGATAGAACGCGCCCTCTCCCGTCTTCATGTCATCCACAGTGCCGAATCCGCCCCTGAGCACCCAGGAATAGTGCATGATACCGTCCGACGGCATTTTCTTGTACATGACTGTCATGCCGTTGGCGAAATACCACACGTCGGCGTCATAGACCTTGTTGTGCCTGGTCTTCTTCACCTTCACGGCCTGACGGGCAGACAAGAGCCGCAATGTGTCCGACATGCTGAAAGACGGATTGGATTCGTACTCCTGAGACGGGCCGCATTCCGGTATCAGTGAAGCAATGTAGGCATTAAGATATCTTCTTCCGGCAGAATCCGGCAAGCCTGAAGTCAGGAAGAACTCAGCCTCATCATGTGGGGACACAATCGCCGAGCCGTAAATGAATGCATCCGCACATTTCCTGACATAGTTTCCGTTCTCCCTTGAACGGGCGACAGATCTGGAATACAGGTCGGAAGAAGCGGCATCCCTGGCATAGCCGTATTCCTCCGGAGTCAGGCCGTTTTCCCTGAAATCCGCCATCACGGACTGCAGTACGGCTGCTGCACGGGTCGTGTCCCCCGATGACACGCCTACACTTGCCATATACTTCTCCTGCTCGCTGGACTCTGCGGTATTGTATCTGTACAAATTGACCTGCGAGAACGGTATCCCCTCCTCCATCAGCCTGTCGGAAATACGTGAGCGGGCCGCATTCCTGAACTCGTTCCAGAACTGGGATGAAAGAAGGGATACGGCGGTGCCACGCAGCTGCCGCGGTATTTCCGGACCATAAAATGTCGCATTCACGGAAGCCATGCCGGCAGCATCGTCCGCAACAATACGGACAGACAATGTATCCGGCTGCCGCACTCCGGGGACTTCTGATGTATCCGGTGTCTGCCGCATTGCCGCCTGATTCCGGTCCACCATAAGAGACAGCATGTTCATTTTTCTGAGCATCAGATCCTTGTCAATATCTCCCGCTATGATCAGGGCCTGGTTTCCGACATTTTCGCGCAAGGAATCCGCCGAAGGAGCGGAAGAAGACTTCAGGACAAGGTCAAAAAGCATCAGCAGCGTGGAATCGGTGATCTTGTCGTTTCTGACCAGGGAAATATCCCTGAAATGATATATGACGGCACCCTTCTCCATCGTAATGTAGCCGTTCCTTGTGTAGGACACCCCGTTGTCAGCCAGGAATTCAAGCGGCCGTCTGCCTGTGAAGTGCGGCAGAGAATCCAGGCATGCCCTTGAAAATTCCAGCTCGGCAGCCCTGTCCCTTGAGGTCGGGGAAGATGTTTTCCGGACAAGGGCGAAGTCCGCGGTCCCTATCCTGGAATCATTCGTCACCAGGTAGTACGACAGGCCGCAGTCAAGGATGCCGGACGAAACGGAAGGATCCGTCTTCAACGCCATGGCCGCCTCTGCCCTGTATCCTACAATGATGAAAAGTGCCGCGCACAATACCTTTATCACTGATTTTCCCATCGTCTCCTCAATATTTCTTGTAAAACTGGACAAAAGTAAAACAAAATTTTGCTATTTTTGCAATGATGTGCGATTTTAACATGTCATACGCTTGCCAAAGCTTGAACAATAGACTAAAAAAATAATCATCATGAAGAAAATCATTCTCATTGCCTTATCATTGGCCGTCACTGCAGTGTCACTTTCCGCACAGGACATGGCCACAGCGACCGAAACCTACAACAACGGAGCCACAGCCTTGAACATGGGTGACAACGAAGGGGCGCTCCAGTATTTCCGCGATGCGCTCACCATGGCAGAAGCCTGCGGTGAAGAAGGTGCTGAGATTGTAGCCAACTGCAAGAACTACATCCCGATGATAGCCCTCTCCATCGCCAAGGACCAGATCAAGAGCGAAAACTACGACGAAGCTGTCATAAAGCTCCAGGAAGCCATTAAGATCGCCGGCGAATACAGCAACAAAGATGTCGCTGACGAGGCGACGGAGCTTATCCCTCAGGTATACATCCAGAAAGGCAACACCCTCCTCAACGCAAAAGACTTTGCCGGCGCTGCCGAAAGCTACAAGAAATCAGTGGAGATAGACTCTACCAACGGCATGGCATGCCTGAGGCTCGGACAGGCGCTCGCTTCTTCAGGAAATATCCAGGGAGCAGTCGATGCCTACACAATGGCCATGAGGCACGGACAGCAGAACAATGCCGTAAAGCAGCTTTCCAATACTTACATCAAGCTTGCCGCATCTGCTCTGAAGGCCAAGAAATATGAAGATGCAGTCAATTATTCCCTCAAATCCAACGAGTACAGCGAGAATGCCACTGCAATGCAGGTTGCCGGACAGGCATCACTCCAGCTCGGCAATACAAATGACGCCATCAGCTACTTCGAGAAATATGTGGCCCTCGCCCCTAAGGCAAGGAACGTGAACGACATCTATTATTCAATAGCCGTTCTCGCACAGCAGGGCGGAGACAATGCAAAAGCTTGCGGATACTATCAGAAGATCTCTTCGGATCCGAAATACGGGGCCACTGCCAAACAGCAGATCACTGCCCTCAAGTGCAACTGATGAGATATCTTGAACTCCTGGCTCCCGCCAGGACAGCTGACATCGGCATCGCGGCAATAGACTGCGGTGCCGATGCCGTGTATATCGCCGGGCCCGAATTCGGGGCCAGGCAGGCGGCCGGAAATTCCATAGAGGACATCGAGAGGCTGTGCAGCTACGCCCACCGGTTCGGGGCAAGGATTTTCGCCGCACTCAACACCATCATCTACGGACATGAGATGGAACACGCCCGCAGGCTGATGAAACAGCTGCAGGAAGCCGGTGCAGATGCCATCATTATCCAGGATCTCGGGCTGAGTCCGGCCGGTCTGGCCCTGGGAGGGGCTGCAGACGCAATCGGCATACCGCTCCACGCCTCGACCCAATGTGCCATCCGGACGCCGGAAAAGGCTGCAATGCTGGAAAAGCTCGGCTTCTCAAGACTAATTCTGGAACGGGAACTCTCCCTCGCCCGGATCAGGGAAATACGCCGGGCCACAAGCTGCGAGCTTGAATTTTTCGTGCACGGAGCCCTGTGCGTATGCTACAGCGGGCAATGCTATATCTCCGAGAACATTGCCGGAAGAAGTGCCAACAGGGGCGCATGCGTTCAGGCATGCAGGTCTCTGTACGACCTTGTAGACGGTACGGGGAAAAGACTCGTCAAAGGCAAGCCGCTGCTTTCGCTGAAAGACTATAACCTGAAATCCAGGCTTGAAGACCTTGCGGAAGCAGGCATCACATCATTCAAGATAGAAGGACGTCTGAAGAACATCTCCTATGTCAAGAACATCGTGCGTGACTATTCCCTTGCCCTCGACAGTCTTGTCGGAAAATACCCCGACAAATACGGAAGAGCCTCATACGGAAAGGCTTCGGGAGGTTTCACGCCTGATCCCGGAAAGACATTCAACCGGGGATATACAGAGCTGTATATCGACGGGAAGCGCGGACAATGGGCATGCAGGGACGCAGCCAAATCCATGGGTGAACCGGCAGGAAAAGTGTGCGGGCTGTCCAGGGACAAGACCTCGTTCAGAATCCGACCGGACCGGGAAGGACTTGTATTCAACAACGGCGACGGCTTCTGCCTTGTCAATGCCCGCAATGAAGTCACAGGCTTCAGGGCGGACATCTGCGACGGGCTTTCGGTAAAATGCAAGCCGGTGCCGGAACTGGAAAACGGAATACAGCTGTACAGGAACATTGACACGGCGTTTGAAAAGACTCTTGAGACAGATATGCCTGCACGGCAGATTGCAGTAGACATATCGGTGGCTGTCCGGGACACCGGACACGGATATGTCCTTGACTTGTCAGCAGAAAGCGAGGACGGCAGGAAATGCTGCATCACGACGGGAGAAGGTTCGGAGCCTGCCAGGGACCAGGAAGGCATGGCCAGGACGCTTGCCGTACAACTGTCCAAGACAAGCGGGCACTACAGATTCAATGCAGGGCCAGTCACCGCAGGCCGCCTCCCGTTCCTGCCGGTGTCCGCGGTAAATGCCGCAAGGCGCGAAATTGCAGGAAAAATCGACGGACTTCCCTGCAATCCACGACCATTGCATAAGGCAGCGGCAGATCCCGGCCTTGCCGCAGCGAGACCGCTGTCAGGACGGCATGCAACATACAAGGACAACATATCCAATCCTGTCTCGGAAAAACTTGCAAGACTCCTCGGGTGCACCGGAACCGATGCTGCTTATGAACTTGCCCAAACCCCAGATGCAGAGCTGATGCGTACACGTTACTGCATAAGGTATGAATTCGGAAGATGTCCCAGATATCACGGACAGACATGGCCCCGGGAACTGTACCTGGAAAACAACGGCAGGCTTTTCCCTCTGGACTTCGACTGCAGCAACTGCGAAATGACTGTCAGGACTCCTCTATCTCGAAAGTGACCGTGACATCGCCGAAATTCTCGGGTACATTGCTGTGCGCGTCAAGATACCGGCTGCTCAACGATCCTCTCCACACGATATCATCCCTTGTCCTGAACGGAAGATCGATCTCTATGCCATAGCTTTTGGAAGCAATTCTGACAAGAGCCGTACACTCCCACGACGTCTGCCTGCCTCCGTCATCCTCTATGATCATGAAGGCGCAGTTGTCAACCTGCTGGGTCCAGTCCGATATAAGCACGGCATTGAACGGCTGAGGCTTGCCTACCTGGCTTCTTTTCACGACTATCATGAAGTCAGTGATCGACGGAGAATAGAGCTGCAGTTCAGCTTCCGTACTTGCCGTGAAATTCTCGACGGAACCGCATTTGACAAAGAACTCAGAAGCTCCGGCAAACCATGGATCGTAATTCCTGTTCATGACGAAATCCTTGAGTATAAGTGTCTTGACAGGCTCTTCCCCGGTCTCAGTCTCTGACTTTATCCCGGCTTTCGTCTCTGACTTTGCGTATGCAGGGCGGATGATGACTCCTCCGCCGTCAATTCTGTCAGGATAAAGTTCCCGTATAATGTCAAGTGTAAGATATCCGTCATCGGTGTTGCGGTTTACTACCCATACCGGACATGTTTCCGCCATTTCTTCCGTGACAATGACTGTGTCCACATCATGAGTCCCGTCCTCCAGCCTTGTTATCCGGTAGCCGATATTGGACGTGGATTCATCCTCAGGGTCGAATGTTATCACAGGAAGGCCGGAGTCTGCATCCCATTTCTCGGAAAACGGCCAGTATATCTGGATATCAGACGAGGCAAGAGTCTCAAGATAGCTGTCGACATCCTCTTCGCCCGAAAATACCGTGTTTCCTACCGCAGACTTGGTCTGCATCTTGGACATGAGATGTTCACGGATAAGTTCGGACACCGGATGCCCGTACTGACGGGCTGATTTGGTAGAAAGCCTGCTGTCCCCCACCCCCGATCCGGGAACGGAGAAGAGGTCCGACATCGTATATTCCTCGTCATAGCCGTTGTCCGAGGAAGAAGACACTGCATCATGAACCTCTCCGACATGGCCTTCATCCAGGGGCAGTTCTGCCAGAAGTGAGGCTATTTCAGACAAAGCAGGTCCGACATGGATATCCACCTCGCTTCCTGACCCGTCATCAAGAGGTATAGGGTCAATACATCCGCCGAGCAAAATTACGGCAAGGCACATCGGGATCAAGCCCGGAACAATGATATTTTTCATGGCTGCTCTCCTTTTTTTCCGACAAAGAGAGCAAATGCTATCCGTTTTGGCAAAGAATAAGCGTTTAATCAGGAAAAAACGGCTGTACGCATGCAGGAACGGTCTCTGAAGGGGAATGACGGGAATACCCGTGCGCACAAGTCACGGCATGTTGAAAAAGACAAACCTGTCTCGGCCGGAAAGATCCTGAATCACAGTCACATTGGAAAACCCCCGCTCTGAAAAAACGGCTTTTGTCGCTTCACCGTATCTTTCATTTATCTCCACAGCTCCGAGGCCGCCTGGAACAAGATATGACCAGGAAATATCCGCGACTGCCCTGTAGAAAAGAAGCGGGTCACAGTCAGGGACAAAAAGAGCCGTTCCAGGCTCATAGTCAAGCACATTGCGACACATGAGGCTCTTCTCTGACTCGGTAACATACGGAGGATTGCTCACCACTATATCGAATTTCCTCTCTCCGAGACATTCCCTGATTCTGGAAGCCGGGCCGAGCACATCCATTTCCATGAACTCCGGACGGCTGCCTTCAATATCCTGGGAGGAAGCCACTTCGAGAGCCTCATGCGAAAAGTCCGCAGCGGTGACAGAAGAGCCGGGTATATAGTGCGCCAGGGTCCATGCTATGCAGCCGGATCCGGTACACAGGTCCAGGATCGCCGGGGACGCAGGACATGAATGCCTGGCCTTGTCAATAACAAGACGACACAGCAACTCCGTTTCCGGGCGTGGTATGAGCACAGCCGGAGACACATTGAACTCCAGTCCGCAAAACTCAGTCCGGCCAAGGATGTACTGAAGAGGCTCATAAGCGCAAAGCCTTGCCAGACATTCCATCAAACTTTTCTGTTTTTCCGGATCAATCTCCGTATCAGGCTCTATAACACAGGTGTACCCGGGTATTCCGAGGACAGATTCGCACAGGAAAAGTGCAATTGATCTGGCCTCACGTTCCCCATACAGCACAGCAAGCCTTTCTGTCGCCTCTGCGGCAAACTCACGCAAAAGCATCAGCTGTTCTCTATTATTTCTGTCAGGAAATCCGTGATGTCAAGACCGGCCGCCCTGACCATCTTGGGCACGAGAGATGCGCTTGTCATGCCAGGTATAGTATTGATCTCCAGGAAATAAAGATCTTCTCCGGAAAGGATGTAGTCCACTCTCACAAGACCGGAACATCCCAGTCTGCGGTAAATCTTCACCGACGCCTCCTGGATGCTTGCGGTCAGGCTGTCAGGAATACGTGCCGGACAAATCTCTTCGCTGCAGCCGTTGTATTTGGCATCGTAGTCGAAAAATTCATGGTCAGTCACTATCTCGATGACCGGAAGGGCCACTACCTCCTTGCCGTTGAAATACACGGCATCGGTAAGCTCTCTTCCCGGAATATAGCGTTCGGCTATTATCATCTTCCCTTCGGAAAAGGCGAATTTGACTGCATCGTCAAAATCTTCCGCTTTCTTGACCTTCACCACCCCGAAGCTTGACCCTCCGTCCGTCGGCTTCACGAAAAGCGGCAGGCCCAGCCGGCCGATCACCTTGTCACGCAGGTCCGGAGTCAACTCGCCCTGCCTGATGAACACATCATCCGCACATTTCACGAAATCCACATCCCTGAGATAATTCTTGCATGTGAACTTGTCGAACGTGATGGTGGACACGAAGGCGCTGCAGCTGCTGAAAGGCACGCCGAGCATTTCAAGATAGCCTTGCATCAGGCCGTTTTCTCCGGGAGTGCCGTGCTGCATTATATATGCGAAGTCAAACTTGATCTTCTCTCCGTCCACTGTCACGGAAAAATCTGTCTTGTCTATTTCCGGACGGCTTCCTTCCGGCAATATTGTCCTGACTGAGTTCTTTTTCCTGTACGCTACAAGGGACCAGTGCCCGAAACGGGCAAAAATCTCATATACCCCGTATCTAGTCCCGTCAATGCGTGAAGAAGTGAATTCCCCGCTGCGGCAGGATATCTCCCATTCGGAAGAATCACTGCCATAAATCACTGCAATTGTACTGTACTTGTCCATATCAATCAAAAAAATCGTCTTTCCCGCCAGAAGAGACAATATCGGCGTCGCTGCCGTCACAATCCAGGTTCAGGTGCATACCTGCGGGAGCCATGAATTTTTCGTCCCCGGTAATGCCCAAAGTACCGTCCTCTATGACCTTGTTCATGAAAATGCCCCATATTGGAAGCGCCATATTGGACCCCTGTCCCAGCGCAAGCGATTCAAAATGCACCTGCCGGTCCTCTGCTCCGACCCATACACCCGCCGTCAACGCAGGTGTGTAGCCGATAAACCAACCATCGGCCTGGTCGTTGGTCGTTCCGGTCTTGCCGGCAATCTCGCCCATGAGATGATATTTGTACCTCAGCCTTACAGCCGTGCCGCCTGTGACCACGCCCTGCATCAGGTTTGCCATAAGGAATGCCGTCTGTTCGCTGATGGCTTCACGCTTGTCGTTGCTGAACTCGGCAAGGAGATTTCCCATATTGTCCTCTATCCGCGTCACGAACAACGGCTCCACATATACGCCCCGTGACGGGAAGGTATTGTATGCCGAAACCATTTCATATAGAGAGAGATCCGCCGGGCCTACGCAAAGGGACGGCACTTCCTCGATATGGCTTCCTATTCCCATTTTGCGCATCATCTCGGCCATGGCATGAGGGCCGAACTGCTTCATCAGATAGGCGGATATATTGTTGCTGCTCTTGGTCAGACCCCACTTCAGTGTGACTGTCTGCCCGATCCACTCGTCACTGTCAGTACTCTGCGGAGTCCAGGATCCGTCTCCGACAAGGAATGTCTGCGGCACATTCACCACCTGGTCGCAAGGTGTCATGCCTTCCTGCATCGCAAGAGTATAAAGGAACGGCTTGATCGTGGAGCCGACCTGTCTTTTTCCCTGACGGACATTGTCATACTTGAAATAGCGGTAGTCCGGACCGCCGACATATGCCTTGACATGGCCCGTTTCCGGCTCGATTGCCATGAATCCGGCACGAAGGTATGACTTGTAATACCTTATTGAATCATCCGGAGTCATCAGAGTGTCCACATAGCCTTTCCCGTCCCATGAAAACACCCTCATTTCCACAGGCTCGCTGAAGCTGGCCGCAATCTCCTGAGCCGACGCACCCCTGGCCTTCATCATCCTGTATCTGTCGCTCCACCGCCTCGCCTGTGACATCACCCTGTCTATCGTAGCCTGGTCCACATCATTGGAGAAAGGCTTGCGGCGCTTGTTCCTCAGATCCCTCCAGAAGCTTTTCTGCAGGTCAAGTCCGAGATGTTCGGCCACGGCTTCCTCCGCATATTTCTGCATCTTGTAGTTGATGGTCGTATAGATCCTCAGCCCGTCCTTGTCCAGACTGTAAGACGTGCCGTCCGCCTTCTTGTTCTTGTTCAGCCACCCGTAAAGGTCATTGTCCGCCCACTGGAGGGAATCGACCTTATAGTCCTCGTATATACTGTATGACGAGCGCTTCGGCTGCGTGGCATTCATGGTCCTCCGGAGCATGTCCCTGAAATACGGCGCGAGTCCTGTATTGTGGTCCAGCACATGATATGCGAGGGTCACAGGCAGGGCGCAAAGGGAATCAGCCTCCTCCCGGGTAAGGTATCCGGCCTTGGACATCTGCCCTAAGACGAAGTTGCGGCGTCCGAGAGCCTTGTCTGGATTGAGTACAGGGTTGTAGCGGGTAGGCTTGTTCACCATCCCGACCAGCATCGCGCTTTCCTCCGCCGTAAGTTCTGACGGATTTTTGGAGAAGAACGTCTGGGATGCCGTCTTGATGCCGTAGGCGTTGCTGCCGAAGAAGACAGCGTTCATGTACATCGTCAGGATCTCGTTCTTGGTGTAGTTGCGTTCAAGCTTGACTGCGGTAATCCATTCCTTCAGCTTGATCCACACCATCTTCATCTGCCTTGCCCCAGGGAAACTTCCCCTGATGTTATCTCTCGGATAAAGGGTCTTGGCCAGCTGCTGCGTGATGGTGCTGCCTCCTCCCTGGCTGGAATCATTCAGCAGCAATGTCTTGACCAACACCCTGGCAAGACTCTGGAAATCTATTCCGGAATGCGAATAAAACCTGGCGTCCTCGGTAGCCACAGCCGCCTCTATAAGATAAGGCGACAGCTCCTCGAAGCTGACATACGACCTGTTCTCGATATGGAAGGTGGTCAGGATCTCGCCGTCCTCGGCTATGACCTGCGTCGCAAGCTTGCTCTCCGGATTTTCCAGTTCTTCGAACGACGGTATGTCGGCGAAGGCCCATACAGCCAGAACAAGCAATATGAAACATGCTATCGGCACCAGAAGCAATATCCAGAACCATCTGATTATCCTTTTCTTTGTAATTTCCTTCATTCCTGTCCTTGTTTTGGAGATAAAATCCCCGACCTAACCTGTCGGAAAACTGCAAAAATAGCAAACAATTTCCAAGATATTGCAATTATCCTGAAATACCTTCACAGGCTTTTTCTATAAAGGGTATTCGGACCGGAGCCATAGTCTGAATACGGGATCCGCAAGAAATATCCCGTCTCCTGTCTTATCTAACGTCAGTTCGACGAATTATTCTGTTCAGTATCAGAGATTCCGTCGAACTGACGTTACGATTTCTTCGAAATCCCTTTCCTTTTTCGTGTCACCCCTCTTAAATTCTCCCCTGCGTAGGGGAGAACTTACGCCGGACTTCGTCCTCTATAGAGGTAATTCTCTGAAATTCATTCCTTTCATTTCATCGAATTCACGTTATCTATCAATTCCTTGTCAATGCGAGGATACCAATAAAAACAAAAGTTCACAAAGTTGTGGACCACAAACTTGTGAACTTTTTGCAAATTATATTTCCGGACTTCCATTCAAGCAGGGCGGACATGATGTCTCAATTGATTTCTACTACCATATTCTTTATATTTTCGTCGTGCTATCACATTTTTCCAACGGGTTTTGTGCAAAAAACACATTTTTTCAACATGTTAATACATGAAAAACGGAAATTCCGTCAAACTATAAACAAAAATTTGAAATTTATTCCGTTTCTGACTTACTTTGCAGTCCCGTTGCTGAAAAAGAGAACAATATGAAAGATAATCTAGTCATCGTCGAGTCCCCTGAAAAGGCAAAGACAATACAGAAATTCCTGGGAGATGATTTCAATGTCAAGTCAAGCAAGGGACACATACGCGACCTGAGCAAGAGCAAGCTGAGCATAGACATAGAGAACGGCTTCAGGCCGGAGTACGAAATACCTGCCGACAAGAAGGCGCTGGTGGCGGAACTCAGGAAAGCGGCAAAAGATGCATCCATAGTCTGGCTTGCATCCGATGAGGACCGTGAAGGGGAAGCCATATCATGGCATCTGTTCGAGACACTCGGACTGAACAAGGAAAATACCCGCAGGATAGTATTCCACGAGATAACCAAGGACGCGATACAGAACGCCATCAAGAATCCGAGGGATATCGACATGGACCTCGTGGACGCCCAGCAGGCCAGGCGTGTACTCGACAGGCTTGTGGGCTTCGAGCTCTCTCCTATCCTGTGGAGGAAGATTCAGCCGAAGCTGTCTGCCGGCCGTGTGCAATCAGTGGCATTGAGGCTCGTGGTGGACAGGGAGAAAGAGATTATCGGCTTCAGGAAAGAACAGTACTTCAGGACAGAAGCCATGTTCCATCCGGCAAGCCTTCCGGCAAACGTGACGGTCAAGGCATCTCTGGACAAGAGGTTCAAGACTGCGGAAGAAGCCAGGGAATTCCTTTCGGGATGCACTTCCACGATATTCTCGATAACAGGCATCGACAAGAAGGAGGGGACAAGGTCGCCTGCAGCCCCGTTCACGACATCCACCCTGCAGCAGGAAGCCGCGAGAAGGCTCCGCTTCTCCGTCAGCCAGACCATGAGCGTAGCACAGGCTCTGTACGAATCGGGATACATCACCTACATGCGTACCGACTCCACCAACCTCTCATCCCTTGCCATAAACACGTCCAAGGAATATATCATTGAGAATTTCGGAGAAGAATATTCAAGGCCGAGGCAGTACAAGACCAGAAGCAAGGGGGCTCAGGAAGCACATGAAGCCATCAGGCCGACATTCATCAGCAACACTTCCATACCCGGAACCCCGCAGGAAAAGAAGCTGTATGACTTGATCTGGAAGAGGACTGTCGCGTCACAGATGTCCGACGCACGGATACTGAAGACCGACATCAATATAGGGGGAGACAATATTAAAGAGAATTTCTCCGCACAGTCCACGGAAATACTTTTCGACGGCTTCATGAAGCTGTACAACACGATGGACAGCGCCGAAGACGGGACGGATACCGAAGAAGTCATCCTCCCGGTACTCAAGACGGGAGAAGTGATGGAGGAGCGCGGCATATCGGCCATCTGCAAGTTCACCGCTCCCCCTTCCAGATACTCCCAGGGCACATTGGTAAGGAAAATGGAAGAGCTCGGCATCGGAAGGCCGTCCACTTACGGCCCGACCATCGCCACACTCACAAAAGGCCGTGGTTACCTTGTCGAAGGCAACAAGGAGGGTGAAAAGGTCAAGGTCACTGACTATGTACTGAAGGACAAGACCATAGTACCGGTGGAGCGTATCGAGACCGTCGGGGCAGAGAAAGGGCGTCTTTTCCCGCAGGAAATAGGCATGATAGTGACGGATTTCCTTGTAGACAAGTTCAAGACTATCCTCGACTACGAATTCACGGCCAACGTCGAGAAGGAGTTTGACCAGATAGCCGCGGGAGACATGAAGTGGGAAGACCTCATCAGGGCTTTCTACACGCCGTTCCACGAGAAAGTGGAAGAGACCCTCAACAACAAGGAATACAGCCATGTGAGCAGGGATCTTGGCGTCGATCCTTCAGACGGACAGCCGCTTGTGGCAAGATACGGACAATACGGGCCTTACATACAGAAAGGGGAAGGAGAACACAGGCAGTACGCCAGCCTCGCCCCTGGACAGCTCATCGAAAGCATCACGCTGGAAGACGCGCTCAAACTGTTCAGGCTGCCGCGCACCGTCGGGCAATATGAAGGCATTGACATCCTTGCCACCAAAGGACGATTCGGCCCGTACATCAAATACGGGGACAGGAACATATCCCTTCCTCGCGGGACAGACCCTTCTTCCGTGACACTGGAACAGTGCGTGGAGCTGATCATGAAAGACGGGAAACCGGAGAAACAGATCATCTCTGACTTCACAGACAGCGGCATACAGGTGATTGCAGGCAACTACGGACCTTACATCAAGTATTCAGGAAGCAATTACAAGATACCGAAAGGCACTGACGCGGAGGCCTTGACGGAAGAGGACTGCAAAAAGATCATAGAGGAAGGCACGCCTACGGCCAGGAGTAAGCGAAACCGCAGGAAATGATATATAAAAAATCTTTTTGGTCTCGATTATGTTATAAACTGTAATCATTTTCCAAATTCCAGCGCCATTTTTAAAATTTTATTGTAACTTCGCGGCTGGTATTTATAGAGGTTATAGGAAATGCACAGTTATCACATTGACCAGATCGACCAGAAGATCCTTTCATTCCTTGTGAAAAATGCAAGGATGCCGTTCCTGGAGATAGCACGCGAATGCGGCGTGTCGGGAGCAGCCATCCACCAGAGGGTTAAGCGACTGGAAGCCAACGGTGTCATCACCGGGTCCAGACTTCTTGTCAAGCCGCAGGCCCTCGGACTGAACGTATGCGCGTATGTAAGCGTGTCCCTGTCGGAATCCAACAAGTATCCCGAAGTCATCGAGGCGTTCAAGAAAATCTCGGAAATAGTGGAATGCCATTTCGTGACAGGCAAATATGCCCTGCTTCTGAAAATATACTGTTTCAACCATGACCACCTGATGGAGATACTGGTGAACACCATACAGAAGATTCCGTACGTCCAGTCCACAGAGACCCAGATCTCCCTGGACCAGGCTATCGAGCGCCAGGTATGGGTCAAGGAGTACCAGAATACAAGCTTCTCCGCCAACGTCAGGAAGAACAAGGAAGGTCAGGCACAGAAGTGACGCCCATGCCGGGCATCCGCCGGCATGTTCACAGCAAGGCCCTGGCTATCACCAGGTCATCCGGAACAGTAATCTTGATATTGTATTTCTCTCCTTCCGGATATACGGCCTGTGTCCCCATGCTTTCCACTACAGACGCATCATCGGTGAAAGAGGTGGAATACGGCTGAGTGTAAGCTTCTTTCAGGACTTCTGACCAGAATATCTGCGGGGTCTGCGCAGCATACAGGACACTTCTGTCCGCAGCACGTCCCCGTATCGGCACAAGGTGGCTGCATCCGTCGCCTTCCACCTTGTTTTCCAGCACTTTCAATGTATCTGTCACAGGTATGACCGGAACAACGGCGGGACTTCTCTCCGCTTCGACGAAAAGCCGCCTTGCCAGATCCGCGGAAAAGAGCGGACGGACACTGTCATGGACGGCTGCCAGGGCTCCGTCAGGCACATGCCCGAGAGCATTCTTCACGGAGTGGAACCGGGTGATGCCGCCGCTGACCAATTTCTGGGTTACACCCACATTGTGGCTGTAGCAATAGTCTGTCCAGTATTTTCTCCAGTTGTCAGGAAGGACGGTAAGGACCTTTATGTCCGGGAACGCGGAAACGAATTTCAAGAGGGAATGGTGGAGTACGGATTTCCCTTTGATCTCCATGAACTGCTTCGGCAGCCCGCCCCCCATCCTGGTACCGCTCCCGCCTGCCACTATTATCAGATACTTGTCTCTGGTCATACTTCTAATATTTTTCTAAAAATACTAAAATAAAATCCAATTTACGAGTTTTTTTCATAAATTTGGAGGTTATTTATAAATCAATAAATTCGAAAATCGAAAATGGGTTTTTCTTTCTTGACACAAGAGCTTGCCATGGACCTGGGCACTGCCAACACAGTGATTTTCCAGAACGACGAGATTGTCCTGGACGAGCCGAGTATCATAGCCATAGACAACAATACAGGAAAGCCGATAGCGCTCGGACAGAAAGCCAAGCTGATGCATGAGAAGGTGAATCCGAGCATCAAGACCATAAGGCCGCTGAAAGATGGCGTGATAGCCGATTTCAATGCTGCGGAAATGATGATCAGGGGCTTCATAAAGGAAGTGAACAGCCGCAGAAGGTCATTGTTCGCCCCGAACCTCAAGATTGTGGTAGGCATACCTTCCGGAAGTACGGAAGTGGAGATAAGGGCAGTCCGCGATTCTGCCGAACACGCAGGCGGACGTGACGTGTATCTTATATTCGAGCCGATGGCTGCTGCCCTCGGTATCGGCATGGACGTGGAAGCGCCGAAAGGCAACATGGTGGTGGACATCGGAGGCGGCACCACGGAGATCGCGGTCATCTCTCTCGGCGGAATAGTGCAGCAGAACAGCATCAAGGTGGCCGGAGACGTGTTCACAAGCGACATACAGTATTATCTGAAGCAGCAGCACAACATCAAGGTGGGAGAAATCACCGCAGAAAAGATAAAGATAGCCGTAGGTTCAGTAGTGACAGACCTGGATGTGGAGCCGGAGCCTTTCCTCGTAAGAGGTCCGAACCTCATGACAGCCCATCCGGTAGACGCCACTATCACCTACCAGGAGATTGCTCACTGCCTTGACAAGTCAATAGCAAGGATAGAAGCGGCTGTCCTCCATGTTCTGGAGCAGACTCCGCCGGAACTTTACGCCGATATCGTGGAGACGGGAATATACCTCTCGGGTGGCGGAGCACTTCTCAGGGGCCTGGACAAAAGGCTTTCGGAGAAGGTCAACATTCCGTTCCACGTGGCCGACGACCCTCTCCGTGCCGTTGCAAGAGGGACATGCATGGCCCTGAAACACACCGACCACTATCCTTTCCTCATGAGATAGGATGTCTGGGGGCGGAAATATATTCAGAATTGTCATTAATGCAGCTGTCTTCATTCTTCTGGAGGTGGCTGCATTAGTTATGCTGAGCCACAACGGCGAGATGCAGAAGACCTGGATCGCCAAAGGCATGCACGGGGTATATGCGTTTTTCTGGGGAGGAGCCGAGACTGTCAAGGACTATTTCTCCCTACGGAAACAGAACGACATGCTCGCTGAAGAGAACTTCAGGCTGAACAAGGTCATCCGGGAATACAGGATGCTCACCGGGACAGACATACGTCCGGATACTGTGCCGGATATCCTGGGAGGCTACCGCTTCGTCCATGCCGATGCAGTGAAGGTCAGCAACAACAAGCAGCACAATTACATTATTCTTGACAAGGGGGCGAAAGACGGCATCGAAGAGCTGTCCGGAGTGATGACAGACAGGGGCGTGATCGGGATAATAGATGCCGTCGGGCAGAATTTCTCCTACGCCAGGTCTTTCAAGAATACGGGGATGTCCGTAAGCGCGCGGCTCGGCAAGGAAGGCCCGGTCGGAGAACTGATGTGGGACGGAGTGTCGTCCAACGGTGCCGTACTGAAAGAAATACCCCACCATATCGTGCTGCACCAGGGAGACACGGTCTATACAAGCGGTTTTTCGGCCATCTTTCCGGCAGACATACCGCTTGGTGTCACAGGAGAGGCCACAGTGGTCAACGGCTCCACTTACGATATTGACGTCACACTTTTCGAGGATTTCAGCGCAATAAGGTACGTCACCATCGTCAGCAATACCTATGATGAAGAAATAGCGGAACTGGAGGGAGAAAATGAAGAGTAGCCAGAATTCCATACTGACATATATCCTGCTGGTGTTAGCACAGATTCTCATCTGTAATTTCATCAACACCGGCCCTTATGTGTTCCTGACGCTTCTGCCCGTACTCATACTCTGCCTGCCCCTGTCCATACCTTCGATTCCTCTGATGCTCATCGCGGCAGTGTCAGGACTGGCGGTAGACTGGCTGGCGGAAGGCGTCACGGGTCTCAATATGGCTGCAGCGGTACCTGTGGCATTCATACGGAACCCTGTGGCAAGGGCCCTGTTCGGGGAAGACCAGATGGAGCGCGGGGAAGGATTCTCCTTCAGGAAGAACGGGATTCTGAAAATATCCGCCGCCATCCTGATATGCACAAGCGTGTTCCTGGCCATATATATCTTCCTTGACAGCGCCGGCACAAGGACGTTCCTGTTCAATTTACTCAGATTCGCCATATCCCTCTCCTGCGGATATATTCTCGCGATACCTGTCATCAACCTCCTCACTTCAGGAGAAAAGAAATAGGAGGGCATGCCATGAATCTGGACAAGCCGAACAAACTGAAAATCGGACTGGCCGTGGCTGTAGCCATTATCCTGGTCAGGCTCTTTGTCATCCAGATAATAGACGAGAGATACAAGATAGACGCCAGCAACAACTCGATGGTCTATTCCATCATCTACCCGCCGAGAGGCATCATCGACGACAGGAACGGGAAGATACTTGTAGGGAACAAGATAGCCTATGACCTGCTTGTCACGCCAAAGGAAGTGGAGGCCTTCGACACGCTCGCCCTGTGCAACGCGCTGCAGGTGCCGGAGGATTTCATCAGGGACAAGATGGACGAATATCACAGGAACAGGAGAAGGATTGGATACCAGTCCGTAGTGATGCTCAAGCAAATGACCCCGGAACAATACATGCGCTTCGCTGAAATAGCCTACAAGTTTCCGGGATTCAGAGGGCAGGCCAGAAGCATAAGGGAGTATCCGTACAACGCCGGGGGCAACCTGCTCGGCTACGTGTCGGAAGTGGATGCGAACTTTCTCAAGACCCATGAAGGCTACAGTGCCGGAGACTACGCGGGCAAGACAGGGATAGAGGCGACATGCGAAGAATACCTTAAGGGCGAGAAAGGGTACAATATTTACCTGAGGAACTCCCACAACAAGATAGAAAGCCGGTACAAGGACGGTGAAATGGACAAGGAAGCCATACCGGGCAGGAACATCACCACGACCATAGATGCGGAGCTACAGCACTACGGACAGATGCTCATGCAGAACAAGGTGGGAAGCCTCGTGGCGATCGAGCCTTCCACAGGGGAAATACTGACCCTCGTGTCAAGTCCCGGAATAGACGTGGACATGCTTGCAGACATCGGATCCCACTATAACGAGATACTTGCAAACCCGTACAAGCCGATGTTCAACAGGGCCGTCCAGTCAGCCTACCCTCCCGGCTCGGTATTCAAGCTTGTGAACGGGCTGATCGGGCTGCAGGAAGGCGTGTTCACACCGGATACGGAATATCCCTGCCATGAAGGCTACCGCTTCGGGAAGAACAAGCTGGGATGCCATGCCCACCGCTCCCCTATTGATTTCGAGGAATCTATCATGATGTCCTGCAATGCATATTTCTGCTATGTCCTGCGTGGAATACTTGAAAACGAGAAATACGGTTCTGTGGCCGAGGCCCTGGATGTCTGGAACGAGTATGTGAAGAGTTTCGGATTCGGCAGGAAGCTCGGCAGCGACTTCCCGTCCGAGCTCGGAGGCTTCATACCGGATTCGGAATATTATGACAAGGTGTACGGGAAAGGCCGGTGGAAGGCCACCAATGTCATTTCCCTGTCCATCGGCCAGGGCGAAATAGGGTGCACGCCGCTCCACCTTGCCAATCTGTGCGCGACAGTGGCCAACAGGGGATATTACTACATACCCCACCTCATCAAGGATTCCCCTGAGGTGACAATAGACAGCAAATACAAGGAAAAACAATATACGATGGTGGACACTGCCTATTTCCCTGAAGTAATCGAGGGGATGTACCGGGCAGTGAACAGCGGATACGGGTCCGGAGGCACAGCTACGATTGCAGCCGTGGAAGGACTGGAAATATGCGGAAAGACAGGGACGGCACAGAATCCGAGAGGAGATGACAACTCCGTCTTCATCTGCTTCGCCCCGAAGGACAATCCGCAGATAGCCGTGGCCGCATACATCGAGAACGGTTCATTCGGGGCAAGATGGGCGGCGCCTCTCGCCTCGCTCTTGGTCGAAAAATACCTGACCGGAGAGATAGGGGAAAACAGAAAAGCCCTGGAAAAAAGGATTCTTGAAGGGAATCTCATGGACAAGGTCAAGACTGACTGACGCCTGCACACTGCCTTAAAAATTGTAAATATGGAAAGTTTCAGGGGACGAGGATTGAAAGAGACACTGGACTGGCCGCTGATTATCTGCTACCTGCTGCTGGTATTCATCGGCTGGATCAACATATACGCATCCGTGCAGTCTGCAGAGCCGGCGTCCATATTCGATTTCGCCACAAGAAGCGGCAAGCAGTTCGTATGGATGGCTACCGCCTTCGCCCTGGCCGTCGTCATACTGTTCGTCATAAGCCCGCAGGTCTACGAGAGCTTCTCGCTTCCGATATACCTTGCCACGATAGTGCTGCTTGTCGCCGTCATATTCCTCGGAGTCGAAGTCAAGGGCTCGCGGTCGTGGTTCGAGTTCGGACCGGTAAGATTCCAGCCGGCTGAAATATCCAAGATATCCACGTCTCTAATGCTGGCTACCGTCATGAGCCAGTACGGCTACAAGATAGGCAATGCACGGAATTTCATTCTCACCGCGGCCATCATCCTTTTGCCGATGGCCATTATCGTGGCTCAGAGCGAGACAGGATCCGCCCTGGTATATGTCGGCTTCATATTCATGCTCTACAGGGAGGGGCTTTCGGGATGGCTCCTGTTTATGATAGGGGTGGCTATCCTTCTTTTCATCCTGACACTTACGCTCTCGCCCTATTATTCGATACTTGTACTTGCCGCAATAGTGACTTTGTGTGACAGCGCCTTTCCGGGAAAGATGAAAAAATGGTTCCTGGGCGTACTGCCCGCGCTTGCCGTGCTGGCGGCTCTGCCATGGGGTCAGGAACGGCTGGTCGCCATAACGCATGCGCCCGGAGACTCATTCCTGGCGGAACTGAAACTCGAATACATCCTTGCCGGGATGTGCCTGTGCGCCATACCGTACATGGCGGTCAAGGCTTTCCGGGAGAGAAGCCGGTTCCTGTGGCTGTCAATTGCAGCGTTCCTGGCCGGGATCCTGCTGGTATTCTCGGTGGATTTCATCTTCCACGATGTACTGCAGGACCATCAGAGAAAACGTATAGAAGTGCTTCTGGGTCTTAAGGACGACCCTTCGGGCGTAGGATACAATGTGAATCAGTCCATGATAGCCATCGGGTCCGGAGGATTTCTCGGCAAAGGATTCCTCAAGGGAACGCAGACCACATACGGGTTTGTCCCTGAACAGAGCACTGACTTCATATTCTGCACCATCGGAGAGGAATGGGGCTTTGCCGGCAGTGCCTTCGTCATTCTGCTCTATGCCTTCCTGATTTGGAGAATAATGCACGATGCGGAGAAAAGCCGGGAGAACTTCACGAGGATATACGGATACTGCGTGGCGAGCTGCATTTTCATGCATCTCTTCATCAATATCGGCATGACGATAGGTATAATGCCGGTAATAGGCATACCGCTTCCGTTCGTGAGCTACGGGGGATCGTCCCTGTGGGCGTTCACCGTGATGCTGTTCATATTCATAGCCCTTGTCCGGCACGAGCGGCGCTACTTCGGATGACAGACATCCGCGACAAGCCGCATGTCATGATCACCGGGCAGAATCCTGATCATTCACCATACAGATAAATCCGCTGCTCGTCAGTAAGGGTATCGATCTCGCATCCCCAGGATGCAAGCTCTCTCCGCGCCACTTCCATGTCAATGGACTCCGGCACGTCAAGCACCATGTTGCCTGACGAGACAGAAAGGGAATCCCGGTTCTCCACCAGATATTTCGCGCTGAGGGCCTGTATGGCGAAAGACATGTCCATAATCTCTGCAGGATGGCCGTCACCTGCAGCAAGATTCACAAGCCGGCCTTCGGCAAGGATATATATTGCATGTCCGTTATCCAGCCTGTATCCGGTGATGTCCTTGCGCGCCTGCCATGATTCGGAAGACATCTCCGCAAGTGCCGCCACATCCACCTCTACATCGAAATGACCGGCATTGCAGCATATCGCCCCGTCCTTCATCTTCAGGAAATCCGGGCCTGTAATCACGCCCTTGCACCCCGTGACAGTGACGAACACGTCGCCCTCTCCGGCAGCCTGGGACATCTTCATCACACGGAAACCGTCCATCACGGCCTCCATGGCCTTGATAGGATCCACTTCCGTAACTATCACCTTGGCGCCGAGGCCTTTGGCACGCATCGCAACACCCTTGCCGCACCATCCGTACCCAGCCACCACGACAGTCTTGCCGGCGACAATAAGGTTGGTGGCGCGGTTGATACCTGTCCATACTGACTGCCCGGTACCGTAGCGGTTGTCGAAAAGATGCTTGCAGCCGGCATTGTTCACAAGCATCATCGGGAAGAGAAGAGTGCCGGCACGGTTCATCGACTGCAGGCGCAGGATACCGGTGGTAGTCTCCTCGCAGCCGCCTATGACATTCGGGACAAGGCTTCGGAATTCGGAATGCATGAGCGAGACAAGGTCCCCTCCGTCATCTATTATAATATTAGGGCCGGCCTCAAGTACCTTGCGGATATGCCTCTTGTAGTCATCCGGAGTGGCACCGTACCACGCGAATACGTTCAGCCCCTCTTTCACAAGCGCTGCCGCCACGTCGTCCTGTGTGGACAGCGGATTGCTTCCGGTCACATACATCTCGGCCCCTCCTGCAGACAGGACCTCGCACAGATAGGCAGTCTTGGCCTCAAGGTGCACGGAGAGCGCGATCTTCAGGCCTTTGAACGGCTGGGTACGTCCGAATTCCTCTTCCAGACCGTTCAGCAGAGGCATGTGCTGCCTCACCCAGTCTATCTTCATACGGCCGTCAGGCCACAATTCCTTGTTTCTTATTTCGCAGTCCATGTATTCTTCCTTTTATAGTCCTTGTTACGATTTCTTCGAAATCTCTTTTCCTTTTTCGTGCCACCCTTCTGAAATTAATTCCATTCATTTCATCGGATTCACGTTTTTATAGTCTTTTATAGTCTCTTTTATAGTCTTGCGGATGCAAAAATAAAAAATTTGCTTAAAAGAAAGAAGTGCAATAATTTTGCAGGATATTTGGAAACCAATAAAAACAAAGTAAAATGGGACTTCTAAACGGAAAAGTGGCCGTCATCACCGGTGCGGCCAGAGGTATAGGCAAGGCTATAGCCATGAAATACGCCTCTGAGGGTGCGGATATAGCATTCACTGACCTCGTCATCAACGAAGCGGCAGAAGCTACGGCAAAAGAGATTGCAGCATACGGAGTGAAAGTCAAGGCATACGCATCCAATGCGGCAGACTTCGAGGAGACACACAAGGTCGTGGCTGAAATCCTCAATGAATTCGGGCATATCGACATTCTTGTCAACAATGCCGGCATCACCAAGGACGGACTCATGATGAGAATGACAGAATCTCAGTGGGACGCTGTCATCAACGTGAACCTCAAGTCTGCATTCAACTTCATCCATGCAGTCACACCTGTAATGGCAAAGCAGAGGAACGGAAGCATCATCAACATGTCTTCTGTAGTGGGAGTATCAGGCAATGCCGGGCAGTGCAACTATTCCGCCTCCAAGGCCGGACTCATAGGACTTGCCAAATCCATTGCCAAGGAGATGGGACCACGCGGCATCAGGGCCAACTGCATAGCTCCGGGCTTCATCATCACTGACATGACCAACGCTCTTCCTGAAAAGGTACGTGAGGAATGGGAGAAGCAGATACCTCTCCGCAGGGGCGGCACACCTGAAGACGTGGCCAACGTGGCTCTCTTCCTCGCCTCAGAACTTTCTTCTTATGTCAGCGGACAGGTCATCCACTGCTGCGGCGCAATGAACTGCTGATATTTTTCTTTTTATTGCATCTTTTTTTCTTTTTCCGTATATCGGGCACAGAGAGTGTCAGTATCTTTGAAAGAAAAATGGATGCGCTGAAGTATTATCTGTCAAGTCTGGCAGACCTTGCCATGCCACGGTGCTGCATGGTCTGCGGACGACAGCTCGGTACAAGGGAAAATCACCTGTGCATATACTGCTCGGCTGATTTTCCCTTTACACGTTTCTGGACATCGAGGCAGAATGCCATGGCGGACAGGCTGAACGCCATCATAAGCAGGGACATGACAGAGGGGACAGTCGGGAGCGCGTATGAGCGATATTCGTCTGCAGCCGCACTTTTCTTCTATCATGGCGATGCCGGCTACAAGAAAATCCCCCAGGGGCTCAAGTACAGGAAGCAGGTCGGGGCGGGAAGGTACTTTGCCCGGCTTCTTGCCGTGAAGCTTTTCTCTGCATCGTGGTTTTCGGACGTAGACATTGTGGTCCCTGTGCCTCTGCACTGGAAACGGAGATGGGAGCGGGGGTACAACCAGGCGGAAGTCATAGCCGCTGAACTTGCACGTGTGAAAGGCTGTACCCTCCAGACAGGACTTCTGAGACGCGGGAAATACACGGTCTCTCAGACGAGGTTGGGGATTGAGGAAAAGAGGAAGAATGTCTCCGGTGCATTCGGGATAGTCCCGGAGGTAGCGTCAAGATATTACCCATCACATATCCTTCTGGCAGACGACGTATTCACCACAGGGGCTACAATGGCGGCCTGCCATCATGCGTTGAGGGGATATTACGGGACAGGGACAAGGATCAGCGCCGCCACGCTCGGCTTCGTGGACAGTGGATGACAATATATGTCACAGACCCGCCACGTCGCGATATGTCTCCATCAGGCGGTCTGCAAGCAGTTCCTCGGCGAAGCCGCTGGCATAGTGGTATCCCCTGCTGACCATCCTGCTGCGGAGCTTGTCGTCTGTCATGACCTTGACTATCTTGTCCGCGAGATCTTCTGCATCGTCCGGATCCACATACAAGGCAGCGTCACCCCCGGCCTCCTCCAGGCACGAGCCGGTAGCCCCGATAGCCGGCACTCCGCCGGACAGGGCCTCAAGCATCGGAATGCCGAATCCCTCATAGCGAGAAGGATAGACGAAGACTTCGGCCATCTGATATATTGCAGGGAGATCCTCTGAAGCTATGCCTGACAGTATCTTCACCCTCCGCGACACGCCACACTCTCTCGCCATGCTTTCCACCTGGTCAGCATACGGTGTCCTCCTGCCTACTATCACAAGACTGACATCCGGGACATACTGAAGGGCACGGACTATGAGGCCGGTATTCTTCCTCTCCTCAACAGTGCCGACACTAAGTATGTATCTGGCAGGCAGGGACAGACGCTTCCTGGTCTCCTCCATGGCGTCCTTGCCGCACTTTGTGCCGAATCGACTGTCGCATCCCTGATACACTACACTGATCTTCTGCTTCGGAATGAAATAATATTTGGTGATATCCCTTGCAGTGCAGCGGCTTACTGCTATGATCCTGTCTGCCCTGTGACATGCAGAACGGAACTTGACATTGAAAACATGTCTGTCTATCCAGGAATACGTGTGCGGGAAGAACAGGAATATCAGGTCATGTATTGTCACCACAGTCTTCGTCGCCCTGGCTTTTCTGATATTGACAGGCAGCTCGTTGCCAAGCCCGTGATATATGTCGGCACCGCGTTTTCCAAGCTCGTACGTAATGCCGAAGAGCTCCCATAGCTTGGGGAAATGCCTGAGCACCGGATGAGTCGGATAGCACACCGTCACATTCGGCAACTCCAGAAGAGGGGCGAGAAGAGCGTTATCCCCTTTCCTGCTGACATATATGTCAAAGCTGACATCAGGAAAACGCCTTGCAAGCGCCCCTATCACAAATCTGCTGTAATTCCCGAGTCCGGCCCTGTTTCTCGCGGCTTTTTTCCCATCGAAAGCTACTCTCATATCTTTTTCTTCTGCGATTTCACAAATTTACTTTATTTTTACAAGAAATTCACATCATACCTGACGAATGTCGACTTGCATGAAATACATAGCCTGCATTGTCCTGCTTGCTGTCTGGAATCCGTGCCGGATGCTGACAGTATCGGGACAGAATGCCGCGCCGACATTTGACCGCAGCATGAACGTCCTCAGATACAATGCGGTAGGAGATATGCACTACAGTGTCGATGACTGGCTCCAATACTCACCTGCCGTGGTGATGCTCGGCATGAAGGCTGCAGGATACGACAGCCGCAGCTCGTGGGGCAGGATGGTAGTGTCGGACGCATTCTCTGTGGCTGTGATGACTGCAGCTGTCAACGGGCTCAAATACACGGTCGCACGTCCGCGTCCTGACGGAAGTTCCAGAAATTCATTCCCGTCAGGCCATACTGCCACAAGTTTCATGGTGGCAGCCATGCTTCACGAGGAATACGGATGGCGCAGCCCGTGGATCAGCTTCGGAGGTTATGCCGTAGCTTCCTTCACAGGCATATCACGTATCATAAACAACAGGCACTGGGCTTCCGATGTGGTGGCGGGGGCCGTCATCGGCATGGCGTCTGTCAGACTCGGATATTTCCTTGCCGACCTGATATTCAAGGACAGATACCTGGACAGCAGATGGTCCGCCCCGGATTTCGGTTTTGAGGCAGGGCGGAAGTATTATGATATCGGGCTGTATTTCGGCTACAGGGTCTTCCTCGGGGACAACAGGATGCCCGGAGGTACGGCATCGCTTGCCGGAGGAGCCGTCTCCGGTGTGGAAGCCTCGATTCCGGTATATGCCATACCTGGAGCGAAGGGTACCGCCGGTGTATCCCTGCGTGCCGGTGCCGGCTCATACTGTACGGACGGGAACCTGTCCTTCAACAGGTATGATTTCATGGCCGGCGGCTACTGGAGCATGTCTTTTGCCCGGGTGCTTGAAGCGGGGACACGTATCCTTGCCGGCTATTCCATGGCCGGGAACAGGGAGATATCAGGTCCTGCCGGAATACTGGACGGAATTGCCTTGTCCGCAGGCTGCAGCCTTGCCGTCACGACCGGAGAGAATTTCAAGATAAAGGCTTTCGCAGAGTACGAAGCATCCCGCTTCACAGTGCAAAAGCCCATGTCACAGTCTATTGTCCTTGGCGGATCAGCCCTCTTCTTCTGGTAGCGCGGCCGCCGGGCATTGGTCTCAGATCACCCTGACCTTGAAAATGGCCTTGTGGATCTTCCCTTCTCCGATAAGCGGGGCATGTGCCGTATCCGGAGCGAAGGTCACAGCTTCACCTGGAGCTATGGTCCTTGTCTCTTCCACCGGGTCCTTGTAGAACAGGATGTCCTTCTCCGTATTCATCTCGCCGTCCGGGAACCTGCATTCGCTGCGTGGCTTGACCCCGAATGTCTCCTCCTTGGAAAGAGGTACCTGGATGTCGATATACTTGTCATGTACCTCAAGTCTCGCCTGCTGAGGAGTCTTCATGTCGCTGTCCACGATGTTCACATAGAGATTGTCCCCGTCGAGGATGTGTTTTCCGTTCTCAAGTGCGTTCAGGTCATGCGTCTGGATGTATTCGATGGCCTTCGCATAATACGGGTTGTTCTTCAGTCTGTCTTCCATAACTATCTGTATTTTAACGTCAGTTCAACGAATTATTTTGTTCAATATCAGAGATTCCGTCGAACTGACGTTACGATTTCTTCGAAATCCCTTTCCGGTATCGTTCAACCGGATTTGTAATCCGGTTGTTTGTTTTTATTCCGGCAGATTGCAAATCTGCCGGTACGAAGTTTTCGTGTCACCTATCTTAAATTCATTCCATTCATTTCATCGAATTCACGTTATTTTAGTTTTCACCTGTTTACAAAAAAGTTTTCAGTACTATCCCTGCTAATATACGAATTTCTTTCATTGCCCGTCCCGACTGTCCGGGATTTTTTATTACCTTTGTGCCCTGAAGCTCTGGTGGTGGAATAGGTAGACACGCAGGACTTGAAGGCCCTTCCTTCCGTAAACGGGCATCCGGAATGACGGAAGAAGGACAAAAAGAGTGCTACAAGGGAAACCTTGTAAGTAGAACTCCTCTAACAAACAGAAACCTCGCGGACAGAAATGCCCGCTTTGGCGATGGCTCTCTAAAGCCGGTCCGGGACCGGCCAATGGCGTAGAGACTATACGGGGAGGACCTAAACACAGAATGTGCATGGTCATGAAATAGTCCAGACTACAACGGCTTAGCAGCGCAGTGATGAAGCCGGCTTGTGTAAAAGCAAGAGTAGCAAGAAAATCCTGTGGGCAGCAATGTCCGTACGGGTTCGATTCCCGTCCGGAGCACGCAAAGACGGGGATGACGTTCAATTTCAAGTCATCCCCGTCTTTCATTGTTTTCCCGGTATCGGGGCAGAAAATCAGCTGAGAAGCTTCTTCACCAGAGTGGAGATCATCTTGCCGTCAGCCCTGCCTGCAAGGCGCCTGGTAGCTGCGCCCATCACCTTGCCCATGCCAGACATGTCCGAAACTCCAGTCTCGGCTATGATCTGTTTCAATTCGGCCTCCACCTCTGCCTCGGAGAGCTGCTTCGGAAGATAGACTTCCATTGCCGCAGCCTCTGCAAGTTCGTTCGCCGCAAGCTCGGAACGGTTCTGACTGCTGTATATTTCAGCACTTTCCTTGCGCTGCTTCACCAGCTTGCCTATAATTTTCACTATGTCCGCATCCGTAATCTCGGATGAGGTCCCTTCGGATGTCTTCGCCAGAAGGATAGCGGCCTTTATGCCCCTGAGTGCGGCAAGGCGCACCGTGTCTTTCGCTTTCATGGCAGCCATTATGTCTGCCTGTATCTGTTTTTCCAGTTCCATATCTTGATTTTTAAACATATCCGGTTAATGGCGGAGCCGGGCTGCAGCTACTTGAACTGCTCATATCCCGGCATCGCAAGGCCCGAGATGAAATCTTTCACCCTCTTGTCACTTCTCGGGCATATCAGGAGGGCGTCAGGAGTGTCTATCACGACGAAATCCTTAAGTCCGGACACAGCCATCAGCTTGTCCCTGTCAGCGGATATCACCAGCGAGCCTTCAGTGTCCTTGGACAATATGTTCTTCGAATTGAATACATTGCCCTCCCCGTCTTTCTCTTTCACAATATTGTACAAGGACTCCCATGTCCCTACGTCAGCCCATCTGAAACGCGCAGGATAAAGCCATGCCTTGGCAGTCTTCTCCATTACGCCGTAGTCTATGGATATCTTGATGCAGTCGGAATAGACCTTCTCTATGAACATGTCCTCGACAGGGCTTCCGATGGCATTCTCCCATCCGCGGAACAGGCGCGTCACCTCGGGTATATACCTTTCCATCTCCGCCCTGATGCTGTCCGCACGCCACACGAATATACCTGAATTCCACAGAAATTCTCCGGAACTGATGAAGACCTTGGCAAGCTCTACATCCGGCTTCTCCGTGAATGTCTTCACTTTCATGACTTTGCGGTCCTCGACATTGCATCGTCCGCCGCTCACCTGAATATAGCCGTAGTTAGGGTCAGGCCTTGTCGGGACCATTCCAAGGGTCATCAACACATCCTTCCCGGAAGAATACTCGAGGGCAGCCATAAGATCCTCCTTGAATGCGTCATTGTCCCAGATGATATGGTCTGCCGGAGTCACCACCATCGTAGCTTCGGGATCTCTTTTGAGAAGCGTATATGTAGCATACGCGATACACGGAGCGGTATCCCTTCCATACGGCTCAAGAAGAAGGTTTTCCTCCCTGAGCTCCGGTATCTGCTCTCTCACGAGATTTCCGAGCCTGTCCGTAGTGACGACAAGCACATTGTCTTCAGGCACAATTTGAGTGAACCGCTCGTAAGTGTGGCGGAGAAAGGATTTCCCTGTATCGGCGATATCAAGGAACTGCTTGGGACGGGATGCCCTGCTCATGGGCCAGAAACGTGTCCCTATTCCTCCGGCCATTATCACACAATAGAAATTGGAACTCATATCGTCTTTCATTTAATATCAAGTTCTACATATTCATCCCCGGGCTACAGCATGACAGGAATGAAAGCTTCCGGAATGTATCTCACGCTGTAGGCATCTCCCCGGAATACCACGCCTGCCACATCGAAATGACACTCCATGTCCTCCAGGCCGTTCAGCCTGAGCCATTCACCTGCCGCCCGCACCAGCCTGCGTCGTTTCACCGGGCCCACATTGTCCTCAGGATCGGCGGTCATGGGGAAAACCCGGCTCTTGACTTCTACAAAATGTATTCCGTCTGCCGCCATGGTTATTATGTCTATCTCCAGGTGTCCGATCCTCCAGTTGCGGGCAAGTACCGTGTGCCCGGATTCCACAAGATATCTTGCGGCAATGTCCTCTCCCCTCCTGCCTACCGCTCCGCGGCAATCCTGTCCAGAAGCCATACTCCCCTCACTTTCCTCAACTCCACAAACCTTGTCCTGCCCGCACCTCCGTCTGTCGTGATACGGAAATCCGCGCTGTACGTCTTCCTGCCGTCATACCCGCCTCCAGAGACCGTCATCTCGGCCTCGGACAATATTCCGGATGCCGTGGCAAGCATCAGAGAATCTTCCGCCTCGGACCTGTTCCAGAAATCCATGAAACTCCTGCAGTAAGCTTCCATCTCACGGTTCTCCACACAGAAGTCCCCGGCCTTCTCCCAGTCTCCGGCAAGCAATGCGGAATAGAACGCCTTCACGGTGTCCTCCGGAGACAATGCCGTATCTTCCGTCCTGTCCCCGGATTTCACAAGCCATGCTGCCAGGACGCCTGCACCGGCTATCCCGACCAGCAGCAATATGTTCAATATAAATTTCCTCATAACGTCAATATCCTCTAAATGTCCGGGGCATCCCATCCGGCGCCGGACTCGCAAATCAGAAGAATGTCACGACTGTCACACCCGTACCGCCGAACTGTATATGCTCGTCCGCGACAGACCGGACTCCCGGAGTCGCACGGAGAAGCTTCTGTATCTCATCCCGCAGCACGCCTGTCCCCTTGCCGTGTATGATCCTCACGCTGGAAATACCGAGCATTATGGCATCATCGATATACCTGGTCACCTTGTCTATCGCGTCATTGAGCCTCTCTCCACGCACGTCCAGTTCCGGACTGAAATTCAGCTTGCGCTCCGAGATGGAGGCATCTATCTTCACGGAAGAGGTTTTCGGCATAGTCTCCTTGACCGCGTCACGGTATTCGTTGGACGTGATACGCTCCACCTTGTCCGGGGAAAGCTTGGAACTTATATTCCCGATAGTCACGGTGATGGCTTTGGACGAGACCCTGGAGATCTCTCCTACCATACCTGTGGACCTTATCCTCACCTTCTCTCCGACCTTCAGCGGCGCGTTCCTGAACGCCTCCAGCTTCCTCTGCTCCTCGGCCTGGGCCTCCATCTCCCTGCGGGTCTTCTCGTCCGCACGCTGCATCTTCCTCTGTCTTTCCCTCTCCCTGCGCGCATCTATCTGCCTTATCTTCTTCTCGATGTAGTCATCCTTGTCCTTCTGCTCCTGTTCCTTCTTCCGGGTCAGTGCAGACACGAAGTCCTGAAGTTCCTTCCTCGCCTCCTTCGTAATCTCCTTCTCGGCCTGGGCTTCCTTAATGACCTTGATGGTATTTTCCACCTGACGGTTCGCTCCCGCCACAATCTCCTGCGCCTCTCTGGTAGCCTCGTCGATTATCTCCTTTTTCTTCTTCTTGATCTCAAGCAGCTCCTTCTGGTACTTGTCCGCAATGCTCTCCAGAGTCCTGTCCGTGTTCCTTATCCTTTCAAGCTTCTCGTCAAGGGCCTTCCTGTTCCTGGCAATCTTCCTGAGATTCCGCTCTATGCCGACAAATTCATCTCCGGCCCTGGCTTCCGCATCCTTGACAATATCTTCCGGAAGCCCCATTTTCCTGGCCAGCTCGAATGCGAAGGAATTGCCCGGAAGGCCCATCTCCAGCTTGAACAGAGGCGCTATGTTCCGGACGTCGAACATCATGGCTCCGTTTGCCACATGGGTATCCTCGCGAGATGCATACAGCTTGAGGTTCGTATAGTGTGTCGTGATGACCCCGTATGTGCCCCTTCTGTCAAGCTCGGCAAGTATGGCCTCTGCTATCGCCCCTCCGGCCGCCGGTTCCGTACCGGAGCCGAACTCATCTATGAGCACAAGAGTCCTGTCGTCCGCCGTCTGAAGCATTTCTCTCATGTCGGACAGGAAAGAGCTGTATGTACTGAGGTCGTTGTCTATCGACTGGTCATCCCCTATATTCACCATTATCCTGTCGAAGACCAGCATCTCGGAAGTCTCCGAGACAGGGACAAGCATTCCCCACTGGAACATATATTGAAGGAGTCCCACAGTCTTGAGGCATACGGATTTGCCTCCGGCATTAGGACCGGATATCATGAGTATCCTCTTCTTGTCCGTCAGTGTCACGGTCACCGGGACAATCTCCTTCTTCTCGCGTTTCAGCGCCTTCTCAAGCAGCGGATGACGCGCCTTCCTGATGCTCATGTCACCGTCGGAAGACAACACCGGCATGCCGGCTATTATATCGAGGGCGACATTGGCCTTGGCCATGATAAAGTCGATCTCGCCGAGAAAGGCGGCGGTATTGACCAGATCCGGCACATATGGCCTTAGAAAATCCGAGAATACGGCAAGAATCCGCAGGATCTCCCGGTTCTCCGCAAACTTCAGCTCCTTGATCCTGTTGTCCAGTTCCACGATCTCGGCCGGCTCGATGAATGCGGTCTTGCCTGATGCCGACTCGTCGTAAATGAAGCCGGCCACCTTCTTCTTGTTCACCGCCGGCACAGGAATCAGCAACTTGCCGTCCCGGACAGAGACGGACGCATCCTTGTCTGCAATCCCCTCCTCCTGGATACGTTTCAGGATGGAGCTGACACGGCGCGAGATCGTACCCTCCGTCTCCTTAAGCGACTTGCGGATGGATGCGAGCTCGGGAGACGCGTTGTCCCGGACCTCCCCGAAACGGTCGAGTATGAGGTCTATCTGCCTCATGATTTCCGGGAAATACATGACCTGTGCCGCCATTTTCTTCAACGACGGGTAAATACCGTCCTTGATGGAAGTGAAAAATGACGTCACCTTCCTGACAGTCTCCAGCATGGTCCTTAGCTTGCCCAGCGACATGAGATTGATGTAGGAAGACGGCGTCTCAAGCAGTTTGAGGAATCCGAGACAGTCTATGTAGCCGTTTGTCGGGAAACTTTCCTCAAACATCAGTATAAGCCTCATCTCGTCTGTCGGCAGAAGCCTTTCCCTTATCTGTTTCGCATCTGTCAGGAACGTCTCCTCCATCGACTTGTTCGCGGCATATTCCGTAGAACAGCGGTCAGCCACAGCCTTCCTTATCCTGTCGAAGCCGAGCTTCTGCTCAAGCCTCATGTCTATATTGTTGTCCTGTATCTCGTCCAAAACCTATCCCTCCTGTCCTTTAGAGAAAGAATTATTCAACAGCAGCTGCAGCTCGTTCGCATTGCTGAGAGGTGTGATCGTACCACCCTTGACGAAGGATATCTGCCCCGTTTCCTCCGATACCACAATCACATCGGCATCCGTCACCTCCGAAATCCCGATTGCAGCCTTGTGCCTCATGCCGTACTGCGCCGGAATATCCGTCTTCTCGGTGATAGGCAGGGTGCACCTTGCGGCAATGATATGGTCGTTGCTCATCACCATGGCTCCGTCGTGAAGAGGGGAATTCTTGAAGAATATATTCATGATCAGACGCTTGCTTATGATGCCGTCGATCCTGTCACCTGTCTCTATCACGAAGTCCACCGGAGACTTGTGCGGGATGACAATAAGTGCCCCGGTTTTCTGCTCGGACATGGTACGGCATGCCTCTGTCACCTCCTTCACCGCAGTACTTCCCATAGAGCGCGTCTTGTTCCCGAATAGCTTTCCCAGGAATCCGTTCTGTCCGGCCTCCATGAGGTACCTGCTGCCGAAACGTATCAGGAATTTCCTGATTTCCGGCTGGAAAATCACGATGAGAGCCAGCACTCCGACATCCAGCACCTGCCCCAGGATGGCCGACATGAGCCTCATGTTGAACGCGCCGACAATGACCCTGAGCACATACAGCGAAAGTATGGCCATGAATATGCTCATGGCTGACGTCCCCCTTATCCAGCGGAATACCACGAATATGATAAGGGCCACCAGAATGATGTCAAGTATGTCTATCAGCGACAGGCTCAGGAAGCCGAATATTGCCAGCAGCATGTTTCTTGTTTAAATTACTGCACAAAGATAGCCAACATCAGCCAATATTTCAAAACGATAAAAATGGAAAATGTCCTGTATGATGATTTTTCGGCATACAAAGGCAAGGGAAAGGTCAGGACGTCTTGCGGTAGCTTGTTATGGCCCACGTAAGGGCCAGCCCGCCTATGGCCAGAAGCCCTGCAGCGTCATACCAGACATCTGCTATGGAACTGCCCTTGAGGAAAATGGACCTCATGGCATCGGCATAGTAGCGCAGCGGATTGGCATAGGTGATGACCCTGGCCCATTCCGGCATTGACGACACCGGTGTGAACACCCCGCTCATAAGCATGAATATAAGGACGAAAAACATCATTATGAACATGGCCTGCTGTGCATTGTCGCTGTAATTGGAAATCAGGAGCCCCAGGCCTGCTGTCACCATGATGTGCAGGACGGTGAAAAGGAACACTCCCCAAAGGCTTCCCTTGCAGACATAGCCGAATGCCAGCCAGGCAATCAGCAGACACATCCCCACCATGAAGAAAGTGATGACCCAGTACGGTATCATCTTGCAGACGATGAATGCTGTCTTGCTTACCGGAGACACGTTCAGCTGCTCTATCGTACCCGCTTCTTTCTCGCCCACGATGTTCAATGCGGGGAAAAAGCCTGTCACCATTGTCACGGCTATCACTATCAGGGCCGGGACCATGAAGACCTTATAGTCCATGTATGGATTGTAGTAATATTTCGGGGCCGCATCGATCACTGCCCCTGAAGCACCGGCGGCCGAAGCCACGTCCGCACCGGCTCTGGACTGCATGAAGAGCATGACGCAATTGGAAAGGTACTGGGAGCCGATGCTGCCCTTCGTGCCGTTCACCGTATTGACCTTGATCCCTACGGGGAATCCGTCTCCCGTGACTGCACTCTTGCCGAAACCCTGTCCGATAGTCAGTATCGCGTCCACGGTGTTCCTGTCCATCATTCTCTG
Source organism: uncultured Bacteroidales bacterium (assembly GCA_944326315.1). Taxonomy (GTDB): domain Bacteria; phylum Bacteroidota; class Bacteroidia; order Bacteroidales; family UBA932; genus Cryptobacteroides. The sequence goes on along the minus strand of CALVDP010000007.1, from coordinate 7,448 downwards.
CGCCTCCCGTGGATCACTGCAGATTTTCTTCAGCCTGAAATAGCCGGATTCTGTACATTTCTCTATAAGCTCGGACGACATGTCTGTCCTGTCATTGTCCACTACCACCAGATTGATGTTCCTCACCTCCATGTTGGCGGCGAACGGGAAGACAAGCATCATGATAATCGGGAACACTATCACTATCCTTGGCAGCATAGGGTCCCTGAAAAACTGCTTGAACTCTTTTTCTATCAGATATTTCCACATGTCTCAAATATTTTTCGGACCTCTTCAGGTCAGAGTCTTATACGGAACTTCTTCACACTCAGGGTCAGAAGGAATGCCGTCATTCCTGCCAAAATGCAGAATTCCTTGATGATATAAGGAAAGCCGGCCCCCTGTATCATGATTTTCTTCACCATGATTATAAACCATTTTGCAGGTATAAGGTGAGACAGGCACTGTAGTATGCCAGGCATGTTCTCGCAAGGGAAGATTATGCCTGACAGGAGGACAGTAGGCATCATGAGGCCCATCCCGGACAGCAGAAGCGCGGATTTCTGGGTCGAAGCCACCACCGATATCAGCAGCCCGAGTGAAAGTGAAGTGAACACGAACAGGACGGCCACCACCGACAGAAGGAGCAGGCTTCCGCGCATCGGCACTCCCATCACGTATCGGGAAAGCAGCAGGATTGTGGCGAAATTGACAGTAGACACGAAAAGGTACGGAAGCACCTTGCTCACAATTATCCACAACGGCTTCACGGGGGATACAAGCAGCAGCTCCATCGTTCCGGACTCCTTTTCCCTCACGATGGAGACGGATGTCATCATGGAGCAGATGACCATCATGATAAGCCCCATGACACCGGGGACGAAATTATACGCGGATTTCATGGCAGGATTGTACATCAGCTGCACGGAAGGGGCCGTCTGCACGGCATCCTGTCCTGACAGAGAAGAAGATATCTCCGTCTGCTCGCTCCTGAGCACCCCCATGACATAGTTGACTATCATCTGCGCCGAATTCGGGTCAGACCCGTCTCCGATGATTTTGACGCTGCCGCGGCCCTCCTTGCGCAGATGCGTGCCGAAATCCATGCCGAAGCACACGGCCACATCCGCCTTGTTCTTTTCAAAGCGGGATGTGATGCAGTTCGGAGAAGGCAGCACTTCCGCCACTTCAAGATAGCGGTTGTTGTCTATCCTGTCCACAATCTTCCGCACTTCCGGATCAGAAAGGTCGCCCACAATGTCCACACGGGCATTCTCGATCTCGGTCCTCACCGCAAAGCCGAACAATATCATCTGCACCACGGGAAGTATGAGCACGATCAGCATCGTCCTCTTGTCCCTGAGGATATGCTGGAACTCTTTTCTTACAAATGCCAGAAACTCTTTCATTTCACTTGCCTCCTATTCTTCCCTGACAGCCCGTCCTGCCAATACCCGGAAGACCGCATCCATGTCGTTCACCCCGTACCTGCGTTTGAGCGCATCAGGGGAATCCAGTGCCTCGATCCTTCCGTCCACCATGACAGACACCCTGTCGCAGTATTCCGCCTCATCCATGTAATGCGTAGTCACGAATACGGTGACGCCTCCGGATGTTGCTTCGTATATGAGTTCCCAGAAGCGCCGTCTTGTCTCCGGGTCGACACCACCGGTAGGCTCGTCCAGAAAGACAATGCGCGGATCATGTATCATTGCGATACTGAATGACAGCTTCTGCTTCCATCCCAGAGGAAGAGAAGCGACGAAAGCATCCCTCACATCCTCCATCCCGAGCCTGGACAGGATGGCCGCCGTCTTGTCGGATATTTCCTTCCCGGAAAGACCATATATGCCCCCGAAGAGCCGTATGTTCTCCCATACTTTAAGATCGGGATACAGGGAAAATTTCTGGCTCATGTAGCCGATATGCTTCTTGATCTTCTCCGGCTCCCGCACAATATCAAAACCGGCAACAGTCCCACCTCCTGCAGTAGGAATGCTGAGCCCGCACAATATCCTCATCGCCGTAGTCTTCCCGGCGCCGTTGGCCCCGAGGAAACCGAATATCTCTCCGGTGCGGACAGTGAAACTTATATTGTCCACCGCAGTGAAATTCCCGAATTTCTTGGTCAAGCCATGTATTTCAATCGCGTTTTCCATCATCAGACATGAATTTGCCGTTGTCCGCGGATTGCCCCGCCAGATTCATGAAACAGTCTTCTATACCCGGATCTATCTCATGGACTTCACAGTCGGTAAAGCCTGCTTCAGAGATGCCGGACAATATCTTCCCGGCATCCGTCCTTGAGCCGTCTATCGCAAGATGGTGCACGGAGCCGAAAGAGAAGCAGTTCAATACGCCTTCGCTGCCGCGCAGATATTTGAGAAGAGGATACATCGGCTTCCCCTTCACGGAAAGGAGCCGGTAAGGATACTTGGCAACTATCTGCGCCGGCGTCCCTTCATCGATCGTGCGGCCATGCATCATCAGCGCCACCCTGTCGCACAATGACGCCTCGTCCATATAAGGGGTGGAGACGAACACCGTCACTCCTGACGCCTTGATCCTGGATAGCATGTTCCAGAAATCCTTGCGGCTTACGGCATCCACTCCCGTAGTAGGCTCGTCCAGGAAAAGTACGGAAGGCTTGTGAACAAGGGCGCAACTGAGGGCAAGCTTCTGCTTCATGCCACCTGACAATGCCCCTGCCCTGCGGTCCTTGAACGGTTCTATCTGGGAATAGATATCCTTTATGACCCCGTAATTCTCCTTCACCGTGGTACCGAACACCGTGGCGAAGAATTCCAGATTCTCTTCCACGCTCAAATCCTGGTAGAGGGAGAACCTTCCCGGCATGTAGCCGATAATCTTCCTTATGGACTCATAGTCCTTCTTCACGTCAAACCCCATCACGGAAGCTTCACCTTCGTCGGCAAGCAGAAGTGTGGTCAATATCCGGAAAAGGGTAGTCTTCCCTGCACCGTCCGGGCCTATCAGCCCGAAGATCTCGCCTTCTTCCACATCAAGCGAGATGCCCGACAATGCACGGATCTTCCCGTAGCTTTTGCCTACATTGCGTATTTCTATGGCGTTCATTTCCTTATATAAGCATACATGCCGAGGCGCAGGTTCCCGTCATTCTCAAGCGCCACTTTCACGGCATACACCATATCCGCACGCTCATCCCTGGTCTGGATATTCTTCGGGGTGAATTCTGCCTCATCGGAAATCCACGTTACAGTGCCTTCATATTCCTTTGGGGACGGCGTGCCGTCGTCAGGGATAACAGTGACCTTGTCCCCTACGGCAAGGGAAGAGAGCTGGGCTGTGGAGAAATACGCCCTGACATACACCCTGTCCATATCAGCCACCTTGAAAAGCGGTTTGCCGGAAGACACGGTCTCGCCGGCCTCGGCATACTTTGCAAGGACTGTCCCGCTCACGGGTGAGACGATACGGCACTTTCTGAGCTGGTCCTCACGCTGGGCTATCTGGACATCATACATGCCGATTTCAGCTTTTGTGGCATCATTGTTCTGCCCGTAGGTCTGTTTCTGCGCATCTATCTGCCCTTCCAGGACAGCGATCTGCGATTCATTGTCTTCCAACTGCTTGCGCGTCCCGGCATCCTTGGAAAGCAACGATGCGTACCTCTCATGGTCCTTGCGGAGATTCTCAAGCTGGGACAGGGACGGTGCTACCTGTCTGTCGATATCGACAATCCTGGCGCGGGCTCCGGCCTTCCTCTCCTGCAGCTCCTGCTTCTGCAGCCATATCTGCAAGGAGTCTATAGCTCCAAGGAACTGCCCTTCGACGATTCTGTCCCCTTCCTCCAGATCGAGAGACAATATCCTGCCGCTGCTTTCGGCAGACACAGTCACATCCGTGGCGTCAATCTGGCCACAGGCATCGAACTCTATGTCCCGGCTGCCGCATCCTGCGGCAACAAGCGGCAAAGCCGCAGCCGCCAAAATTCTTTTCAGATCCATATCTCAATATTTTTCAATACAATATTCACAATATCACATATTTCCGATGAAGGCTTGCCGCCCTGCGCCACGCTACTGCCCCACTGTATTTTTCAGGTCATAAATGGCCATCAGCAGCTGTATATGATGGACAGACCTTGCAAGTCTGGCATTGTGTTCGTCGTCTATCATGCCCATAAGATCCGTCATCTTGATGGTACCGTTCCTGTACTGCTCTTCCCCGGCAAGCCTTATCGAAGACCTCAGCCTTATTATCTCGTCATCCTTTTCGAGCATCATGCGGGCCTTGTCCACCTCTGTCTCCTGTTGCGTCGCATCCAGACCCGTGTTGAACAGGAATGTCTCCTGTTCCAGCTCTATGTCATGCTTCGCGGATTCTATCTTTCTCTTGTCATTCTTCCTGGTATAAAGCGATGCGATGTTCCACTGCATCTTGATACCGGCAATGAACATGGGGGCAAAGTCGTTCTTGAGCATATTGAGTCCCGGACGTCCGAGGCCTCCCTGCAGGGTCAGGTCAAACTGAGGGGATATCCTGGCATTCAGCTGCTTCATCTGCGCCTCGTTCTGCCGGAGTCTTGCAGCATACAAAGCCAGTTCCGGCCTGCATACCGCACGCGTATCCACCGCCTCATCATCCGAAGGCATCTCCAGCTCCACGCCGGACATGTCCCGGCCAGTCAGGAGACCAAGCATCTTCACATACGCCTCCCGGTCGGCACAGAGGGCATCCGTCTGCTGCATGCAGTCAAGGATGTTGACATTGACCATATCCAGGTCGGAGCGGTATGCCATGCCATTGTCTATCATCGCCTGCACTTCATCGGCGTTTCTCTGCAGGCTTTCCATCAGGAGACGGTTCTGGCTTATCTGCTCGTCCAGAAGCAGAATTCCGAGGTAGACATTCTGGACTCTGGACCTTACGGAGTACAAAGACACTTCGGTCTGTTTCCTCTGCACCTCCGCAGATGTCTTCACAGCCTCGCGCTGGCTTGAACTGGCCCCGCCGTCCCAGATATGCTGGGTGACATTGGCGGACAGCGAATACTGGTCATGCGGCATGTCCAGTTCGAATCCCGGGATATCAAACGGCATTTCCACCACATCAGACTGCCATGTAGCCTTGCCTGAGACCGAGAACTGCGGTATCCATGTCGATGACGCTATTGACAAGTCATATTTCTCGGTGGCATCTATGAGCCCGAGCTGCCTGATCTGGGGATAATTGTTCCTGGCCATCTCCAGACACTCTTCCATGGTCACGCAGGTAGAAGGCGTCTCCGCACCCTCCCTGTACTGTGCATAGGCTCCTGTAGACAAGAGCGCCAGCAATGCAAACAATACTGAATAACGCATCATTCCGATATTTTATAACGTCAGTCCGACGAATTGTTTCACTTGGTATCAGTGTTCCCTGTCCCTGCGGATCCGCCATCCGAATCCTCCTTGCCGAAAAGCCTTGTGTCAAGCGTCCTTATTATCTCCTGCCTCCGGTTCTCCAGGAACTCGGCCACACTCGCGTCATCCATCGCGAAAATGTTTTTCAAGACAGGCAGGGCAAGGAACGTGGACAGGTTCATCGACAATATCTGGAACGCCAGCTGGGCAGGGTCTATCCTGTTGACCTTCCCCGACTCCACAGCCTTCCCGAACCGTGTCTTGTGCCTCGTCAGTTCGGTATCCAAGGTTTCCTGCAGCGGCGCCTTGTATCTTAGAAGCATATCCGGGTAGCTCCCGGCAATCTCCAGTAACAGGGCAGGAAGCTTCCGATGCCTGGAGAGAAACGTGTAGTGAAGGTTCACGACCTCCGTAAGGATTTCCCTGAATGTAAGCTCAGGGGACATCACGGTCTGGAGCATGGAGAACAATTCGCTCATGTTCTTGTCGAGGACCTTAAGGAAAATCTGTTCCTTGGTCCTGAAGTAATAATGCAGCATGGCGTGTGTCACCCCCGCTTTCGCGGCAATCGCCGTGGTCGTGGCGAGCTTGTATCCTTTTTCAAGGAAGACAGACTCCGCCGCCTCAAGAATCTGCTGTTCTGTACCTGTATGTCCGTTCATCTCGGTAATTTTATCAACAACATTGTTTAACACATCTGTTAAACAATGACAAAAGTATAAATAAAAGCAATACATTGTACCGGATGCAGCGGAATTTCTACTGAACGGAGGGAAATAATAATCGGGAAAAATTGAAATTCATGACAATGTTGGTATCTTTGTCCGGCCATCACATATTGCTGACAATGGAAGAAAAGGATATCAGCCCCGATATTTCGTTCGCCCGCCTTAATATTAACGTCAGTTCGACGAATTATTCTGTTCAATATCAGAGATTCCGTCGAACTGACGTTACGATTTCTTCGAAATCCCTTTCCTTTTTCGTGTCACCCCTCTTAAATTCTCCCCTGCGTAGGGGAGAACTTACGCCGGACTTCGTCCTCTATAGAGGTAATTCGATGAAATTCATTCCATTCATTTCATCGAATTCACGTTAATATTATATATGGTATCGGAGCTGCCCTGGCACATTGGGACGGACTGCTGGTCTACGTCGACATACCCAAGAACGAGATACAGTTCAGGGCGAGGGCCGGAAGTATAAAGAACCTCGGGGCCGCGGCGAAGTCATACAGGATATGCAACACATCCGGGCACAGCATAATGGTAGTGAAGGCATTCATGAAATAATTTTAAACTAAGTTTGTTTAATTTATTGAAAATTAAAATAATAATTGTATATTTGCAGCCCGCAAAAATGCATTGCGGGAAGTAAGTTATTAATAAACAATTAATTAAACAAACCAATGCCTGGATTAATTGGAAAGAAAATCGGAATGACTTCCGTTTTCGGTGCTGATGGGAAAAATATCCCATGCACCGTAGTTGAGGCTGGTCCGTGTGTTGTTACGCAGATTCGTACAGTAGAAAAAGATGGTTATGCCGCTGTACAGCTTGCCTATGACGAAATCTCAGAAAAGCACGCCAGCAAGCCTCTGTTGGGGCACTTCGAAAAGGCAGGAACCACCCCTAAGCGCAAACTCGTCGAATTCAAGGCGGATTTCGCTCAGGATCTCAAATTAGGCGACGTCCTGACTGTAGCCGATGTATTCGCCAACACAGTCTATATCGACGTTGTCGGTACTTCCAAAGGTAAAGGTTTTCAGGGTGTAGTTAAACGCCACGGCTTCGGCGGTGTCGGCGGGCAGACCCACGGTCAGCACAACAGACTCCGTCATCCCGGTTCCCTCGGAGCATCATCATGGCCTTCACGCGTGTTCAAGGGTATGCGCATGGCCGGCCACATGGGCAACGAAAGGGTAAAGGTGTTCAACCTTGAGGTGATCAAGATCATCCCTGAGAACAATCTTCTTGTTCTGAAAGGCTCTGTACCTGGAGCAAAGGGTTCATATGTAATTTTGGAGGATTAAGGTTATGGAATTGTCAGTTTACAAAATTGACGGAACAGAGTCCGGAAAGA
>CALVDP010000006.1 GCA_944326315.1 uncultured Bacteroidales bacterium | reverse complement strand
CCCAGCCTCCTTACGCCGGACTTCGTCCTCCATAGAGGTAATTCGATGAAATTCATTCCATTCATTTCATCGAATTCACGTTATTTTATATCTTTGCGCCCCTGAAAAACCGAACAATATATGAACCGTTTTAAAGGTGTCCTCTATGGTATGGCCACGTCAGTCACTTTCGGCCTGATACCTCTTTTCACTCTTCCCCTCATGGCGAAGGGCATGCTCTATGATTCTATTCTGTTCTACAGATTCTTTTTCGCTTCTGCAGCCCTCGGCGCAGTCATGCTTGCCAAGAAGGAATCTTTCAGAATCAGCAGGAAAGATATACCGGTATTCATGCTTCTTGCATTCTTCTATACCTTTTCATCCCTTTTCCTGCTGTGCGGATACGGGTACATGGGTGCCGGTGTCGCCACCACCCTGCATTTCACTTATCCTGTCTTCGTGACCCTTATCATGCTTGTCCTTTTCAAGGAAAGGGCCTCCTGGCTTACGTGGGTCTCCATACTGCTGGCAGTCTGCGGAGTCGCCCTTCTTTCTCTCCCGTCATCCGGTATGTCAGCTGACGTGAAGGGGATTGTGATTGTCCTGCTTTCGGCAGTGGCCTACGGCAGCTATATTGCCGGTGTGAACAAATCCAGGGTAAGGAACATGAACAGTAGGAAACTTGCGTTCTACGTGTTCGTGTTCACTACCGTAATATTCGGAGTCAAGGACATTGCGACAGGAGGCCTGCAGCTGCCTCCTGATCCGGTATCGGTCTGCAATCTCGTGCTTCTTGCGGTGCTTCCCACGGTAGTCTCCAATATTACCCTCGTGCTTGCGGTCCAGAACATCGGAGGTACGCTGACCTCTGTCCTCGGAGCCCTTGAACCGATGACTGCAGTTTGCATCGGAGCCCTTGTCTTCGGTGAAGACTTTACATTGCGTGAAGGTCTCGGCATTCTCCTGGTGCTCATCGCTGTCACGGTGATAATATTGACAGGGACGATACAGGGCACGCTGGACAAGGTCTTCAAGAAGATCCGCCCGAGGCACGCATAGCCCTTATTCCACGAAGCGAATATAGTCTGCCTTGCGAGGCTTGGGAGCCGGAGCTTCCTGGGCCGGATAGCCGATAATGCAGTTCCCTATCCCTTCATAATCTCCTTCGACGCCCCATTCCTTGAGCAGAGCCTTGCCGGCTTCGCTGTCAAACACTTCCTTGGCCCGGTGAATCCAGCAGCTTCCCAGTCCGACGGCATGAGCCGCGTTCATCAGATTTCCCATTACCAGGGAGCCGTCATACAGGTATGTAGGGCAGTTCCTGTCGGCCAGTACGACCAGTACGGCAGGCGCACCGTAGAAAGGGTCAGAGTTCGAGCCCATGACTTCCGCATTGAGCCTTGACAGCTTGTCGCGTGTGGCCTTGTCTGTCACGGCGATGATGACGGGGGACTGGCGACCCATCCCTGTCGGGGCATAGGTGCCGGCTTCCGCCACCTGCATGATGAGTTCTTTCGGCGGCATCTTGTCTTCGTAAGATCTGATGGCCCTCCTTGTCTTCAGATTTTCGATTGTCTCGTTCTTGTCCATTGTCGTTCCGTTCTGTGCATTGGCGCAGGATGTCATGATTCCGAACGCCAGCGCGATACTCAACATCAGATATTTCATTTCTTTGTCATTTTGTATGACAAACTTACATATAAATTTCAATTTCCCCGCTGCCCGGACCGAAAATCTGGCCGCCTTGACTGAATGTACTGACCGGTACATGGGCGGTTGATATCCGGCAGGTGCCTCGTCCCGATACCGGGTCCGGTGGATGCAAAACTATTTTTTGCTATCTTTGGCGACGATCACATAACATCATGTCCGGAAGAATGTCAGATAGTACCGTAGTCCCTCATACTGAAGGGATCAAATATACCGGCTCCAAGCTCAGGCTTCTGCCGTATATTCTCGGCGAGGTCTCCGGGCTTGGCGTGAAGGACGTACTTGATGCATTCAGCGGTACGACAAGGGTGTCCCAGGCTTTTTCCCAGGCCGGTTATGATGTGACGGCCAACGATATTTCGGAATGGTCGGAAGTCCTGGGAAACTGCTATCTCAAGTCTGACGGTCCGGATTCATACTACCTGGAAATCATAGACATGCTTAATGCCCTTGACGGGTATGACGGCTGGTTCACGGAGAATTACGGAAGTGACAGCCCTGACGGGAAACGGCCGTTCAGGATACACAATACCAGGAAACTCGATGCCATAAGGGACAAGATAGACTGCCTTGGCCTGGAATGGGTGGACAAATGCGTGATCCTTACCAGCCTTATCCTGGCCCTTGACGCGGTGGACAATACCATGGGACATTATGCATCCTATCTTTCCGGATGGTCACGCCGTTCCTATAAGGAAATGGAACTGAAGCTTCCGAAAAGATTCCATCCCAGGACAAACAACAGAGTGCTGAAAGGCGATGCTTTCGATGCGGTAAGAGAACACCATGACCTGGTGTATCTGGATCCTCCCTATGGCTCCAACAATTCGAAAATGCCTCCCAGCAGGGTGCGTTATGCTTCTTATTATCATATATGGAAGACAGTCATCCTCAATGACAGGCCGTCGCTTTTCGGGAAAGCCAACAGAAGAGACGATACCCGCGACACTGATTCTTCTTCCGTTTTCGAGGATTTCAGAAAGGACCCTGACGGGAAATATGTGGCCATGCAGGCCATTGACAGGATGATAGCGGAAGCGGATGCCGACTACGTGCTACTTTCCTACAGTTCGGGAGGCCGGGCGGGGAGACAGGAACTCTCTGACACTCTCAGCACTTACGGATCCATAATATCGGCCAAGGAGATAGACTACCGGAAAAACATCATGTCCGGCTTATCCTGGACGGGAAAATGGATAAACGAGGCGGACAGTGCCCACAAGGAATATCTGTTCCTTCTGAGGAAATGATACATGAGGGAACAAGACAAGTTTAACCGACGTTAACAATTCAGGAATATGATAGAAGACACTCCGGCAGGAATACTTTCCATGAGCCCGCAAGCACGCATAGCCGTGTCATGTGCCATAGTGGTGGCGGCATATCTGGTGGACTTTGTCTGCTGCAAGCTGCTTGTCCCCCTTATCAGGAGAATCGCAGAGAAGACCACTTTCAAATGGGACAATTATGTCACTGACAACAACGTCCTCCACAATGTATTCCATCTGATTCCTCCTGTGACATTCATGGTGGCGCTGCCGATGCTGTTCCCGGAGCCTACACAGTGGACGAATCTGCTGTCCAAGGGTCTGAGCATATATATAATAGCGGTGACGTGCAGTCTGGCATGCGCATTCGTGAATTCCCTCTACGACTTGTCCAGCGAGTCCGAGATCCTGAAGAACAAGCCGATGAAAGGGGTCTACCAGATGGTGAAGGTGATAGTGGTCTGTGTCGGTGCCATACTGACAATAGGCGTCCTTATCGAAAAGGACTTCACGACTCTTCTTGCCGGACTCGGCGCATCCGCTGCAGTCCTTATGCTCATCTTCAAGGATACCATACTGGGCCTTGTGGCAGGTGTGCAGCTTTCCGCGCACGACATGCTGCGTCCGGGAGACTGGATAATGATGGACAAGTACGGTGTGAACGGGGAAGTGGAGGAAGTCACCCTGAATACAGTGAAGATCAGGAACTGGGACAAGACCATAACAACAATACCGCCGTATATTCTCGTGAGTGACTCGTTCAAGAACTGGAGAGGTATGCGGGAAAGTGCCGGACGACGGGTGTCAAGGGCAGTCAGGATAGACATGAATTCCATAAGATTCTGTACTCCGGAAGAACTGTCGCGCTTTTCTGACAGGAAATGGGCCGAGGGGATGAAGCTTGAGGGCGAGGTGGTGAATCTCGGGCTGTTCCGGGCTGCGGCAGAGTATTACCTGCGCGGACGACATGACGTGAATCCTGACCTGATGCTGCTGGTGAGGCAGCTTGAACCGACATCCGAAGGTCTTCCCCTGCAGTTCTATTTCTTCACTTCAGACAAGTCATGGCCGGAACACGAACATGCTGCGGCAGACATTATCGAGCACATCATCGCCTTCATGCCTGAGTTCGGGCTGCGGGTATTCCAGCGTCCTTCCGGTCTGGATTTGTTAAGGAATCGTTAAATCGACATCCGTAAGGTGACAATTTTTGGAAAATACGGACGGCAGACCTACCTTTGCGCCCGGCTGGAATAAGAGCCTGAACAAAGATATGAAGAGAACAATCGTATTATCTATTCTCTGTGCCCTGCTGGTCCAGGGTACCTCTTTCGCCCAACGCATCAAGGGAAGCGACACCTTGCTTCCTCTCACACAGGAACTTGCCGAACAATATCTTGAAAATAAACCGGATGCCGAGGTGATAGTCACCGGAGGAGGTTCAGGTGTCGGGATTGCGGCTCTTCCAGAGAACACGACGGATATAGCCATGGCTTCCCGCAGGATCAAGTTCAGCGAGAAGATGAAATTCGCCGGGATAGGGCTTGACGCCAGGGAAGTGATAGTGGCTTATGATGCGCTTGCTGTAGTCGTGAACCCGACCAACCCGGTGGACAGTCTGACCAGGGAGCAGCTCGAAGCCATATTCAGGGGCAAGATAACCAACTGGAAAGATGTCGGCGGTGAAGACCGCAAGATTGTCGTATATTCAAGGGAGACATCGTCCGGAACATACGAATTCTTCAAGGAAAGCGTACTTGACAACAAGAATTACATGAGCAGCATCCTTTCAATGCCGGCGACCGGAGCTATCATCCAGTCTGTAAGGCAGACAAAAGGAGCAATCGGATATATAGGCCTCGCTTACCTGAACAGGTATGTGAAGCCTGTTTCTGTTTCCTACGACGGAGGACTCCATTATGCCGCACCTTCCGTAGAAACGGCGGCGGACGGGTCTTATCCTATAGTCCGTCCCCTTTATTATTACTATAATGCGGAGAAAGAGGCCGAAGTGTCACCGTTCATCTCGTACGTACTGTCTCCTGAAGGCCAGGCATCCGTACTGGAACAGGGATTCATTCCGGTATCCATGGAGGAAGACAGAAGCGGCTCTGAACAGAATTCGGAAAAACATCTATGAAGAAGTTTTTGGAAAAATCGGTCAGATGGATACTGACGGCAAGTGGTTTCGTGACAAGTGTCGTGATACTGCTTATCATAGGCTTCCTTTTCACTGAAGGTGCAGGACTTTTCGGCGAGCCAGTGATAGAAGACGGCTATGTGCTGGCTGTCAACAAGGAGAATCCGGTGTCCCGCCTGTCTGCGGAAGAGATCAAGGCCGTGTTTGACGAGGATATCACCAACTGGAAGGATCTGGGCGGGAATGATATGCCTGTCAGGACATTCAGACTTGAGGATGCGGATGACTATTTCACGGAAGAACAGCTCGGTTCCCAGTATGAGCATGCCGGAGAGGCCATTGCAGGACTCGTGGCTTCTGATCCGGGCATGGTGGCATTTGTTCCCGGGACCATGATCCCCGACGGTGCCGGCATCAAGCTGATAGAGGACAAGAATATTTCACCGGGGGAAGTACTCGGCGGCAAAGAGTGGTTCCCGACAGCGACCCCGGCTCCGCTTTTCGGTGTCCTTCCGCTGCTTGCGGGTACTGTGTGGGTCAGCCTGTTCGCCATACTGTTCGCTCTTCCGTTCGGGATCAGCATTGCCGTCTATATGTCAGAGGTGGCGTCTGAAAGGGTGCGCGGCATCCTTAAGCCGATCATCGAGCTGCTGAATGGGATACCTTCAGTGGTGTATGGATTTTTCGGCCTTATCGTGATCGTGCCTATGCTGCAGCAGGTGTTCGGGCTTCCCGTAGGTGAAAGTGGCCTTGCAGGAAGTCTTGTGCTGGCTATCATGGCGCTTCCCACAATCGTGACCGTGGCGGAAGATGCCATGAGAAATTGCCCGAGAACGTTGAGGGAGGCAAGCCTTGCTCTGGGAGCTACCAAATGGCAGACCATATACAAGGTAGTGATCCCTTCTTCGATGTCAGGAATAGCTTCAGGCGTGGTCCTTGGCATAGGACGGGCCGTAGGGGAGACGATGGCCGTGCTTATGGTCACTGGAAATGCCGCGGTAATTCCCGGATCAATACTGGAACCGCTGCGTACCATCCCAGCCACTATTGCGGCAGAACTCGGTGAAGCGCCTGCCGGAGGTGCGCATTACCAGTCTCTTTTCCTCCTGGGAGTGATACTGTTCTTCATTACATTCATCATCAACATGTGCGTGGAATACATATCATCACGCAACCGTGCAAAAAACAGATAGACCATGGAGACACCAACATATCCGAAGGGCTACAGTTCCCGCAAACGCAGGTCCCAGGCCGTGGCATTCACTATATGCAGGCTGCTGAGCCTTCTGATTGTCCTTGTCCTGTTCGCGATCCTCGGCTTCATTATAGTCAAGGGAGCAGGCGTCATCAGCTGGGACTTCCTTACCAAGGCTCCGGAAGACGGGATGACTTCCGGCGGAATCTTCCCTGCCATTGTAGGTACACTCCTGCTCATGCTGGGCAGTGCCATAGTCGCATTCCCTGTAGGCATCATGAGCGGTATCTACATGAACGAATATGCATCCAGAGGCTGGGTAGTGAAATTCATCCGCCTTATGACCAACAACCTTAGCGGCGTGCCTTCCATCGTATTCGGACTGTTCGGCATGGCGCTTTTCGTGAAGTATCTCGGATTCGGAGACAGCATTCTGGCCGGATCCCTTACTCTCGGCCTTCTGTCGCTGCCTCTTGTCATCCGTACTACCGAGGAGGCGTTGAAGGATATTCCTGACGGAATCAGAGAGGGAAGCCTTGCCCTTGGCGCCACCAAGCTGCAGACAATATGGAAAGTGGTGCTTCCCATGGGTATGCCGCGTATAATCACAGGGCTTATATTGTCACTCGGCAGGGTGTCCGGAGAGACGGCCCCGATCCTGTTCACCTGCGCCGCATATTTCTTCCCGCAGCTTCCTTCCTCCATATTTGACCAGTGCATGGCGCTCCCTTATCATCTTTATGTGATATCCACGAGCGGCACCGATATCGAGGCCCAGCAGCCCATCGCATACGGTACGGCCCTGGTACTTATTGTGATAGTCCTGGTGATAAACCTTCTGGCAGGGCTTCTGAGAAAACATTTCGAGAAGGGGCTTAAAATGCACTGAATGCCTTCCTGTTGAATGCAAACAAATGATTTTATGGAAAAAATAGAAGCAAAAGAAGTAGATTTCTATTATGGGGATTTCCACGCCCTGAAGCATATATCCATGGATATACCGCAGAACAAGGTGGTGGCTTTCATCGGCCCGTCCGGATGCGGCAAGTCCACGTTCCTTCGTCTGTTCAACAGGATGAACGACCTTGTACCCGGTTCCAGGCTCGAAGGAGAGATACTGATTGACGGCAAGAACATATATGCTCCTGAAGTTCAGGTGGACGAACTGCGCAAGGAAGTCGGGATGGTGTTCCAACGCCCGAATCCGTTCCCGAAAAGCATATTCGAGAATGTGGCTTACGGACTCCGAGTGAACGGCATCAAGGACAAGGCCTTCATCGAACATCGCGTGGAGGAGGCCCTGAAGGGTGCAGCCCTGTGGAATGAAGTCAAGGAAAAGCTCAATGCATCCGCCTATGCTCTTTCCGGCGGACAGCAGCAGCGTCTTTGCATTGCCAGGGCGATGGCGGTATCTCCTTCTGTCCTGCTTATGGACGAGCCGGCCTCTGCGCTTGACCCCATATCGACAGCCAAGATTGAGGAACTCATAAGCGACATGCGCGGCAAGGTGACCATAGTGATAGTCACCCACAATATGCAGCAGGCGTCACGTGTCAGCGACAAGACGGCATTCTTCTATATGGGCGAAATGATCGAGTATGACGATACCAAGGTGATTTTCACCAACCCTCACAAGGAGGCCACACAGAATTACATTACTGGACGTTTCGGTTAGCGGATGCCGCGTGCAGCATTGACTTTTCCGGCAACAGTGCAGGTTCGGAGCCCGTTGCCGGGACAGATATCCGGGCCGACATTAAAACATAGATTACGATGGTGAAATTTGTAGAATCAGAACTTACCCAGATCAAGCGTGAAGTGGACCAGATGTGGACACTGGTCTTCAATCAGATGGAGCAGTCACACGAGGCTGTGCTCAACCTGGACCGCACGATAGCGCAGCAGATCATGGTGCGCGAGCGCAGGGTGGATGCTTATGAACTGAAGATAGACAGTGATGTCGAGGATTTCATAGCACTTTTCTCTCCTGTGGCCGTAGACTTGCGCTTTGTCCTTGCCATGCTCAAGATAAACGGTGACCTTGAGCGGATCGGAGACTACGCTGACGGTATTGCACGTTTCGTACGTGATACCGACATGAATGAGATGGATCCTGAACTTATTGAGAATCTTCAGATAAAGACCATGTTCTCCGTTGTCCTGAACATGCTGGGAACATTGCAGGAAGCCCTGCGTGAAGAGGATGCAGCCAAGGCTACCGCTGTCCTTTCCCAGGATGAGCAGCTGGATATGATAAACAAGTCTTCGGCGTCGATACTTGCTGACTATGCCAGGAAAAATCCGGATGCCATCCCTTTCTGCCTCGGCTTCGGAGGTGTTTTCCGCAAACTTGAACGGACTGGCGACCATCTGACAAACATAGCTGAGGAGATAGTCTTCTATATTGATGCCAAAGTGCTGAAGCACAATAATGCGGAAGAATAGATCCGTGGCGGATGACGCAATGTCCGGTCGGGTCATGCCGTATGCCTAAACTAAACAAGAGGGTGACGCAAAATAGACATTGGGTCACCCTCTCAAACGTCTTTCCGCGGAAGACTCGACATGTCTGACCAGACTTCCTGCGGTAATTTGCCGCTGTTGCCGGCTGTCGTGTGTCAGACAAGTCTTCTTACCAGGTCTTCCTTGTCTCCAGGAAGCAGGTCGATGACAGGAATTTCTATTAGCGTGTAGCAGCCGCTCTTCTGCCTGAATGATGCCCTTGCGGCGCAAATCATCACCTGGGCAGTCAATGCAGGGTTGTTTATCTTCATGTCGAACTCGAAAAGCTGGTTCTGTGTCTTCCCTGAGACACCTTTTCTGGTGAGGTTGACTCCATGTCCCATGTCGATAAGAGCATCCACGTCATCTACCTTCATGACATGGGTCTCGTCATGCACGAAATAAGGGTCTGCCTTGATGTCCGCAGCCACCTTTTCGAAATCATATCCGTCCTTCACTTCGATGTAGACCATCCTTCTGTGTACCCCGGTTCCCGTAGGTATGGTCATGGATAGTGCCGCCTTGACTCCTTCTACGGCCTTTACCGCCACAGTGTGCCCCATGCTCATGCCAGGTCCGAAGTTCGTGTATGTAATACCTTTGGGAGCAATGGCTTCAAGCAGTGCCCTGACAACGGAATCGCTGCCCGGATCCCATCCCGCCGATATCACGGATACGGCATTGTGCTTCCTGGCGACGTCTCCCAGAGTCCTTCTCAGTTTCACGATGTCGGTGTGGATGTCGAAGCTGTCTACAGTGTTGATGCCCATCTCAAGAAGCGGGACGGCATGTTCTTCGACTTTCCTGGTAGGCGTGCAGAGTATGGCCACGTCCACCTTTCCCAGTTCCTTCACATCCTTGACCACCTTGATCCCGTCCAGCTCGGCCGGACAGTTTTCATTCCCTTGTCTTCTGATTACCCCGGCAATCTCGAAATCCGGGGATACCTTCAGTGTTTCCACCACATATTTGCCGATGTTGCCGTATCCTACGACGGCTGCTCTGATCTTTTCCATTCCGCTATTGAATTACAATGAATACTGCAAATATAACAAGCTGTCCGTTATGCAGGTTGATTTTTTGTCAAAAATGTTTTCAGGAATGTCATTATATCCCTAAATTCGCGACAAATTCACCTTTGCGGACATGAAAGTGCTGTTGGTCTCAGATGCAGGAAGCATACATACAAAAAGATGGGCGTCTTCGCTGGAGGATGCCGGACTGGATATGGTGCTTTTCTCGATTACACCTGCCGATGAAGACTGGTATTGCCGCAAGGGAATAAAGATATACGTTTTCGACCTGTTCGGGTACAAGAAAAAGAAAAATTCCTTTAAGAAAAAGAAAAATCTTGTAGCGTCTCTGACTGCCCATGCCGGTGCCGTCAGGGCGTTAAGGACAGTGATAAGGAAAGAGACGCCGGACATTCTCCATGCACATTATGCCACAAGCTACGGACTTGTCGCGGCCTTGTCAGGCTTCCATCCGTTCGTGGTATCTGTCTGGGGCAGCGACATATATGAATTCCCGCGGCAGTCTGCGGTGAATCGTATGGCCGTGAAATACATTCTCGGCAGGGCGGACAGGGTACTTTCCACGAGCTGTGCCATGGCTGCCGAGACGGCAAGGTATTGCAGAGGTGACATTGGCATCACGCCGTTCGGTGTGGACACGGACATTTTCCGAAAACTTCCGGAGAGCAGAAATGACGGCTGCATTGTCTTCGGGACAGTAAAGACCTTGTCCCGGAAATACGGCATCGACATTTTGCTGAAGGCGTTTGCACGTATGTCTTCTGTTATGGCCGGTACGGCATTTCCCGTTGATACGAGGCTTGTCATAGCCGGGAAGGGTCCGGACAGGGCTGAACTGGAAAGACTGGCGTCGGAACTCGGGATAGCCTCGGCTGTGGATTTTATCGGTGAGGTGTCGCATGAAGATGTTCCTGCAATATATTCTGGCCTTGATGTAGCCGTTTTCCTGTCCCGGGAAGAGAGCTTCGGAGTATCGGCTGTAGAGGCCATGGCCTGTGAAGTGCCTGTGATAGCGTCTGATGCTGACGGCTTCAGGGAGGTGCTGGATGGGGGTGCCGGAATTGTGGTGCCTCGTGAAGACCCGGATGCAGCCGCCAGGGCCATGCTGAAACTGGCTGTAGATGCGGGTGCAAGGAGCGCACTGGGCAAGAGAGGCCGTGAGAAGGTGTGCCGTTGCTATGAATGGAGGTCAAACGTCCGGGACATGATAGCTGAATACGAAGCTGTCCTCTCCAACCGGCGCTCCAGGACATCCGAAGTGGACGGACAATCGTGAGCGTATGGAAGACAGTCTTAAGGAAAAGACCGCAAGAGGGGTCAAATGGGGATTTATCGACAATCTCGGTGGGACAGGCATCCTGGCCATAGCCAATCTTGTGCTTGCCCGTCTGCTTTCTCCACAGGAGTTCGGCATAGTGGGGATGACGACGATTTTCATCACACTGTCGACATCCCTTGTGGACAGCGGCTTTACGGGAGCGCTTACAAGGAAGAAGGATGTAAGCGAGAAGGATCTGAACACCGTATTTTATTTCAATCTCCTGACGTCCGTGTGTCTGTACCTGCTCCTTTATCTGCTCGCGCCGGTGATTTCACGTTTTTTCGGGCAGCCTGTACTTGTCCCGGTGGTAAGGATCCTGGGACTGTCGTTGATAATCACGGCCTTGAGCATAGTCCAGAAGGTGATACTTGTGCGGAAGCTAGATTTCAGGACCCAGGCGCTGGTGTCCGTGGTGTCTGCCCTGGCAAGCGCCGGGGCCGGTATCTGGATGGCGGCTTCCGGCTGCGGCGTGTGGAGCCTTGTGGTCATGCAGCTTGCCCGCCTGGCCCTGACCACCATATTGCTTTGGGTGTTTTCACGCTGGCTTCCTGCCTTCATGTTCTCCATGGCCTCTTTCAGGGAGATGTTCGCTTTCGGAGGCCGCCTGCTGTTGACAGCTCTCATCAGTACTGTCTGGTCTGAGATATATTCATTCATAATAGGCAAGGTATATACCCCGTCGGTGCTGGGCCAGTATTCACGTGCGGACAAGTTCCGCAACATGGTGACTTCCAACGTCAGCATCGTGATGCAGCGTGTCACTTATCCTGTCCTGGCTTCCATAAAGGACGAGAGACAGCGGCAGGGCAGGGCGTACCGCAAGATAATAAGGACTACGGTCCTGATTTCCTTCACTTCCGTGCTCGGGCTTGCAGCCGTCTCCAAGGCATTTGTCCTGACGCTTGTCGGAGATCAGTGGATACCTGCCATAGGCTATCTGCGTATCCTGTGCCTGTCCGGCCTGTTTATCCCGCTGATGATATGCAGCGCGAATATCCTGAATGCCAACGGTCGTTCGGACACGACATTGTATCTGGAGATCATGAAGACACTTCTGGCCGTCTTCCCTGTCCTTGCAGGGGTGTTCATCAGCATCGAGGCCCTGCTCTGGTGCACGGTGGCGGTGTCTGCGGTCTCGTATCTGGTATATGCCGTGTGCGTGTCACGGTCGGTGGACTATCCTGTATGGCGGCAGTTGCGTGACATTCTCCCGTATCTTCTGGTGTCGGCATTCATGGCCTCTGCTGTCTTCTGCCTGTCATTCCTGCCTTTGCCTCAGTGGGCTGTCCTGGCCGTCCAGCTTGTCGCGGGGGCAGCCATCACAGTATTCTCGTATGAGAAGATATACAGGAACGAGGAGTATGCCGATATGAAGTCTGCTATCGTGAAACTGTTCGACAAGAAAAGACATTGACATGAAACCGGAGGTATCCATAATAATCGTAAACTACAATACGGGATCCCTGTTGTATAATTGCCTGAAAAGCATTGAAAGCAATACGGACATCGGATATGAAGTCCTGGTGGCTGACAACTGCTCTTCGGATGATTCCGTGGCCAGATGTGAGGAGTTCTGGGCGGACAGCCGCTTCCATCTGATAAGGCTCGCAGACAATCTCGGTTTCTCGAAGGCGAACAATATTGCCGCGTCAAAGGCTTCCGGACGGATTTTCCATTTTCTGAATCCGGACACGGAGCTTGCAGGGGGAATCACAGAAGATTACCGGGAGGCATTAATGCACGATGAAGCCGTGTATGTCAATCCTCTTGTAAACAGGGACGGTTCGCTGGAAAATGACAGGATGCCACTGCCTCTGCTTAGGGATATCTTGCTGTGGAATATGGGATCGCCGAAGGCAAGATATTGGTACAAAGGGGCTTCCGTGATCGTTTCCTCCGACAATTTCCATAAGGCAGGCGGCTGGTGCGAGGATTATTTCCTTTTCGCTGAGGACCTGGATCTGTTCTACGAATTCTGGAAACACCGCATCCCTGTAAGAGAGACCGGCACACGTATTTTCCATCTTGGCGGCGGCAGCACTTCATCTGTCTGGGAGAGTCTCGACCGGGAAGTGATGGTGCAGAAAGCCAACAGGATCTTCTTCAGACGGCATTTCTCTCACGCACAATACATGCTGTCCAAGCTGTACTTCCTTTTCCACAATCTGTTCAGACACCCGTCCAGAGTGCCGTTCTATATCAGGGCCTGGCGTCTCAGCGCCAAATGACCGGGCTGATTTTCAGATAAGTCTCCTTGACAGGTCGAAAGGCCCGAGTTCATCCAGACGCATTGCCCGTACGGCGGCTTCCATCAGTCCGCTTTCCGTCACTTCATCCTTGTCCCGGAGAGGAATCCCTTCATCGAGGAAGTATCTTCCTGCATCTGTCAGGCATTTCCTCGGGACCAGCCCGATGATTTCTGTTCCTGTGACTTTCACCCCGCGTGCCGCTGCAGCCCTGCAGACTTCAGTGAATGCCTTGTGGAGCGGGACCTTGCCTGTGTCTGTGATATTCATGGATACCTGGGCTATGCCGTATTCGTCTATATACCATCCTATGGCCTTGCAGCCGGGAAGTGTGCCTGCCTTGCGGACCCTGGTCCCGTCCTGCAGGGTGACAGTCCGTCCGCTCTCCCTTACGTCTTTCGCTATTTCCGAGGCGATGTCTGCCGATGTGCTGTCGAGGTTGAAGTTCACTGCTATGAGGAAATTCCTGGCCCCGACTACCGTGGCTCCGGCTCTGGCG
Source organism: uncultured Bacteroidales bacterium (assembly GCA_944326315.1). Classification (GTDB taxonomy): domain Bacteria; phylum Bacteroidota; class Bacteroidia; order Bacteroidales; family UBA932; genus Cryptobacteroides. Next base: position 52,000 of record CALVDP010000006.1, on the reverse strand, counting down.
GCAGTCTGCGTGAATGTGCCTGGACTGAAGTCCGGGCGGAGAGAGGGATCCGCCATTTTTGCGGCCAGGGCCTCGTATTCACCTTGCCGGCATACCTCCAGCCTTTTCCTTTCCGGTCTCAGGGCTGCGGCTTCATAGCAGTAGCAAGGTATTCCGAGCCTGTCGTATATCTCCCAGGCCATGCCACGTGCCATTTCCGCACATTCTTCCAGGCTTATGCCTGACACAGGGACAAAGGGCAGGACATCAGTGGCACCGATACGCGGATGCGTACCTTTCTGCACACGCATGTCTATGACTTCCGCCGCTTTCTTCACTCCGGCGAATGCTGCCTCCGCCACAGCTTCAGGAGTCCCTGAGAATGTGACTACGGTTCTGTTCGCCGCTTCTCCGGAGCTTATGTCCAGGAGCCTTATCCCGGACACCCCGGATATGCTGTCGGCGATTTGCCTGATTTTCCTCTTGTCTCTGCCTTCGCTGAAATTGGGGACGCACTCTACTGTCTGCTCTTCCATATTGCCGCTTATTTTGCCGCGGAAATCTGCCTTCCCGTGATCTCCGAGAACTCTTCCTTCATGGCTTCAAGCCTTTCCGGCTCTTCTGCGGAAATGTCTTTCAGCTGCGCAGGGTCTTCCTTCATGTTGAAGAGCGCGTAGTCCGGAAGGTTGCCGAGCTCGTTCAGGGAGTAATTCCGTTCAGGACCGTCGTACGGAGGGATCATGGTGTAGTCACCCTCTCTCAGGGCAAGCCTGCCTTCCGCCTCGTGGATGAGATTCTTCCTGCCTTCCGCTGATTTTCCCAGGAACGCATCAAGCGTGTTCCTGCTGTCGAGTCCTTCAGGTACATTTCCTCCGATAAGTTCACCAAGGCTTGCGAAAAGGTCCATCTGACACACGAGAGCATCGGAGACTGCTGGGGTGATGTGCCCGTTCCAGTATATGATTAACGGTATGTGAGTACCTCCGTCGAACAGGCTGTATTTTCCGCCGCGGGTCCCGTTCATCGGGTCATGATGGCTGCGCATCTCTTCCGCCATGTCGTCATATCCGTCATTGAGGACAGGTCCGTTGTCACTGGTGAAGATGACAATGGTATTTTCCAGAAGTCCCTTGTCCTCCAGATAGGAGAGGACCTCGCCTACGCACCAGTCGGCTTCGGCTACGGCGTCACCGCGCGGCCCGAGTCCCGTGCTTCCTACAAATCTCTGGTGAGGCGCACGCGGCACATGAGGCTCGTGCAGTCCGTAGTACAGGAAGAACGGCTTGTCGCCTGACAGGCTGGCTGTCCAGTCCTTCACTTTCTTCACGAAATAGTCCGCCATGTCTTCATCCACCCATCTTGCTGCCTTGCCGCCCTTCATGTATCCGATACGTGGAATTCCGTTCACGATAGAGCAGTTGTGTCCCACTGACCAGTTCATCTTCAGCATTTCCGGGTTCGTCAGCGCGGTAGGTTCCCCGTCGAAGTTCTTGTTGTAGTCCACATAGATGGGATCTTCAGGATTAAGGCCTTCCACAAGACCGTCCTCCACATATACAGTCGGCACCCTGTCATTTGTCGCCGCGATCAGGCAGGTGTAGTCGAAGCCTACGGTATTGGCACTCGGGCTTATAGGCTTGTTCCAGTTCGTATTGCCGTCGCCCATTCCCAGATGCCATTTCCCGATGGCGGCTGTGGCGTATCCGGCTTCCTGCATCATTTTCGGCAATGTAGGCATGTCTGTCGGAATCAGAAGCGGCGCGTCTCCAGGGAGGATTTTGGCATCAGCGTTCCTCCACGGATACTGTCCTGTGAACATGGCGTATCTGCTTGGCGTCGATGTGGCGGAAGTGGCATAGCCGTTCGTGAACCTTATGCCGTCTGATGCCAGTGAATCTATGTTCGGCGTGGATATGGTACGGCTTCCATAGGCGCTTACGTCCCCCAGCCCGAGGTCGTCCGCCACAATCAGCAGGATGTTCGGTTTCTGTATTTCCGCAGGTTCAGTCCCGCATGCCATCAGTCCCGCACCGGCCACTGGTAGAAGTAGTAATTGTTTGTTTTTCATAATAATCGGGTGTTGGTTCAATAATTCAATAAAATTAGACAAAATTTTCGGAAAATTCCTTTTTCCTGTATGATATGCTTCTTAAAATTGTTAAATTTGAGAAATATTAAGTGTTATTCTGAGAAAATTCACAGCTGTATGGAAATCTGGCATATATGGGTCATCGCCGCCCTCATTCTGGTCATCGTGGAGATATTCACCCAAGGTTTTGCGGTATTCTGCCTTGCGCTCGGAGCTGTGGCGGCTGCAGTGGCATCTGCATGTCAGGCAGGTCTTGAAGGCCAGCTGATATGGTTCTCTGCAGTGACCCTGGTCTCTTTCGTATTTGTGAGACCGTTGCTGCTCAAGGCGTTCCGTAAAGGGAACGGCGGTCGGGAGAGCGGTATCCAGGCGTTGAAAGGCAGGGAGGCCGTGGTCTCTGAGCGTATATCGGCGGCGGACAATTCGGGAAGGGTGGCTGTCGACGGTGATGACTGGAAGGCTGTATCAGTCGACGGGACAGTCATAGACAAAGGGGAGAAAGTCACGATTCTCGATGTGGACAGCGTGATATTGAAAGTCATCCGCAAATAACCAAAACTACATAGCATAATGGGACCATTGATCATCGTCGGGCTTATCGCCCTAATCGCGATCATCTTCGCGCTTACAGGATTGAAAATCATTCAGCAGGGGGAGACCAAGGTCATAGAGCGCCTCGGCAAGTACCATTCCACCCTTCCTTCCGGCATCAATATCATCTGGCCGATCATCGACAAGCCGCGCAGGATATATGTCAGGTTTGTCAGGGAAGGCTTCGACGGGGAGAACAGGGTGATGGTAAGGATGTCTGACAGGATAGACCTCAGAGAGCAGGTCTATGATTTCCCTGAGCAGAGCGTCATTACCAAGGACAATGTCACGACGCGCATCAACGCCCTGCTTTATTTCCAGATCACTGACCCTTTCAAGTCTGTCTATGAGATTGACAATCTTCCGAATGCCATCGAGAAGCTTACGCAGACGACCTTGAGGAATGTGATCGGGGAACTGGAGCTTGACGAGACACTGACATCCAGGGACACCATCAATTCGAAACTGCGCGCCGTGCTTGACGAGGCATCCAACAAATGGGGTGTGAAGGTCAACAGGGTGGAACTGCAGGACATCACCCCTCCTGAAAGCGTGCGCGATGCCATGGAGCAGCAAATGCAGGCCGAGAGGGAAAGACGGGCCAAGATCCTGAAGGCCGAAGGTGAGAAGACATCCGCAATCCTCCAGTCGGAAGGTGAGAAAGAATCCCAGATCAACAAGGCCATGGCGGACAAGGAATCCCAGATACTCATGGCAGAAGGCGAGGCCAGGGCCAAGATCCTCCAGGCGGAGGCGGAAGCTGCGGCCATAGAGAAGATAGCTGACGCCATCAAGGGTACGAAGTCCGATCCTGCCGCATATATGCTTGCCATCAAATATATCGACACTCTCAAGGAGATGGTCAGCGGCAAGGACAACAAGACGGTCTATCTGCCGTATGAGGCGTCGTCAATGCTCGGCTCTCTCGGCAGTATCAAGGATCTGTTCGGCAAGAGTTAGTGCCGCTCACGGATTACAGCATCTGCCCTCCGATGAATTCTCTCATGATGGAAGTCGGAGGGACAGCTTCGATTTCGGACGGGGAGAGGGCTACTATGTAGTCCAGGAATTTCAGCAGCCTGATGGCTTCCGTATATGCGGGTGAATTAGGCGCTATCCTGCGGAGCAGTGGCTCAGCATAGTATTTGAGCAGGGGCAGCTCGAATATTAGTGCGGAGTTGAATGCGGCATCGGCGTTTTCCTGGAAGGGGAATATGTTGCGGTTTTCCCCGCGGCGGACACTGTGCCATCTCATGATTGTCTCCTCCGGCGTGACCCCGCGCACCCTGTTGTCACGTACTATTCTGCGTATGAGCCTGTTGTCCGAAGTGGATATGTTGTTGTTCTCGTCCAGGGCGAGAGATGTCAGCGCCGATGCATACACCCTGAATATCCTTGAATTGTCCACGGATGAGGTCATCTCCGGATTCAGGGCATGGATGCCTTCCATGATGAGGATGTCGTTGTCGTCAAGATGCATCATGTCTCCTCTTGATTCCCTCTTGCCTGTCTTGAAATTGAAATACGGGATTTCCACGGTCTTGCCCGCTATAAGGTCATTCAGCTGGGAGTTGAGGAAGTCCAGGTCCATGGCGTGGAGGGATTCGAAGTCATATTCACCGTTTTCGTCTTTCGGCGTGAACTCCCTGTCTACGAAGTAATTGTCCAGTTCTATTACTTTGGGGTTGAGTCCAAGCACCTTGCATTGTATGGCAAGCCTCTTGGAACTTGAAGTCTTGCCGCTGCTTGAAGGTCCGGCAATCATGATTATCCTTGTCCGGTCTCTCCTCTCGTATATCATGTCGGCGATATCCGCGTATTTCCTTTCATGAAGTGCCTCGGCTATGTTGATGAGCTGCACTGCATTGCCTTCTGAGATCACCTTGTTCAGGGTCCCTACTCCCTTTACCCCCGTGATTTCACACCAGCGGGCGTATTCCTGCAATGTCGCTGCCAGTTTCGACTGCCTTTTCAGCGGTGTGACCTTGCTTGTCTTGCCTTCTTCCGGGAACTGCAGGCAGAAGCCGTTGTTGAAGCCCACGATATCGAATATCTTCAGATACCCTGTGGACGGGACAAGCGGTCCGTAGAAAGTATCCACTTCTCCTCCGAGGAAATATACGCTGTAATTGAACTTGCCAAGGGATTCCAGCAGGCTTGCCTTGTCCGGCTGGCTGTTCTCGCAGAATAGTTTCACTGCCTCCCCGGCGGTCATCTTGACCTTGTGGAAGCGCAGGTCGGCGGCAATGATCTCCTGCATGCGTTCCTTGATTCTTTCTATCTCGTCGTCAGTGAGAAAATGAACCGGAAGTATGCCGTCTTCATTGGACTTCTGTTCCCTCATTTCACAATACAGCCCGCTGGGAAGAGAATATTCTATATGCAGGGTCTTGTCAGGATACAGGTCTCTGGCAGCATGCTGGAGCACGAAGCACAACGACCTGATATAAGTCCTCCGCCCGTCCGGATGATTGTAGCCGATAAACTCTACCTTGTGCGGCATCATGACCTTGAATTCCAGTTCTTTCAGCTGGTGGTCCACAAGAGCGGCGAGTACCGGCAGCACAATGCCTGATTTCTCGTCTGTCACGGTATTGCACAGCTGCGCGGAAATTTCTCCGAGCTGTGTGCCTGTCTCCACCTTGTGATATCTGCCGTCGTTTTCACAGTAAATACGTGTCTCTTCCATTTTCTGCAATTCAAATTCTTCTTCCTGTATTCCTGCCGGACCGGTGTGCCGGCCTGGAGGTATGTCACAATATCTCTGCCAGATACGGACCTGTCACGGAATCCGGGTTTTTCGCCAGCTCTTCAGGTGTGCCGCGCGCCACTATGCGGCCTCCTGCCTGGCCTCCTTCCGGTCCCATGTCGTACAGATAGTCCACTGACTTGAGAATGTCAAGGTTGTGTTCGATGACTATTACCGTATTCCCCTGGTCTACAAGCTGCTGCATGACACCGAGCAAGACTTTGATGTCCTCGAAATGAAGCCCTGTGGTCGGTTCGTCAAGGATGTAGAGAGTGTTCCCCGTGCCCTTTCTCCCGAGTTCCGCGGCCAGTTTCATCCTCTGGCTTTCTCCTCCTGAAAGGGTGACGGCAGACTGCCCGAGCCTGACATATCCGAGTCCTACATCTACCAGTGCCTTGAGCTTCAGTGAAATGGACGGAATATTGCTGAAGAATTCATAGGCCTCGCTGATGGACATCTCCAGCACATCGTTGATGTTCTTGTTCTTGTATTTGACTGCCAGGGTATCTTCCTTGTACCTTCTGCCACGGCATTCCTTGCACACCACATTGACGGAAGGAAGGAAATTCATCTCTATCACCTTGATGCCGGCTCCCTTGCATTCTTCACAGCGGCCCCCTGGAACATTGAAAGAGAATCTTCCCGCCTTGAAGCCTCTGACCTTGGCGTCTGGAGTGGATTCGAAGAGCTGGCGGATATCGCTGAACACTCCGGTGAAGGTGGCCGGGTTGCTTCTCGGGGTCCTTCCTATCGGACTCTGGTCTATTTCTATCAGCTTGTCTATATTCTCTATCCCTGTGACCGCATCGCACGGGAGAGCCTGCATTCTGGCGTTGTAGAACTTGTTTTTAAGTACGGGCATCAGCGTCTCGTTGATCAGCGAGGACTTTCCGCTTCCGCTGACTCCGCTGATGCCGATGAGTATCCCGAGCGGGAAATCAACGTCGATGTTTTTCAGATTGTTGCCGCGGGCGCCGCGTATGCCTATGAAGCTGCCGTTCCCTATTCTCCTGTGCTGCGGGACAGGTATGCTGTTGCGTCCTGTCAGATAGTCCAGCGTGACAGAACTGCCCGAGATTATATGTCCGAGGGTCTCCTTGTCCGGCATTTTCCCTTCGAGGACATAGCTCACGGGGGCATTCAGGCAGATTTTGCCGCCGTTCTCCCCGGCGCCGGGACCGACGTCCACAAGCCAGTCCGCCGAGGCCATTGTTTCGGCGTCGTGTTCGACCACCATCACGGAGTTGCCTTCATCCCTCAGCTTTTTCAGTGAGGAGATGAGTTTCCTGTTGTCCCTCTGGTGCAGTCCAATGCTCGGCTCGTCGAGGATGTAGAGGACATTGACCAGCTTGGACCCTATCTGGGTGGCCAGCCTTATCCTCTGGCTCTCACCTCCGGACAGGGACGCGGTGGCCCTGTCGAGCGACAGATATTCCAGGCCGACATCAGCCAGGAATGAGATTCTGTCCTTGAGTTCCTTGATTATGTCCCTTGCGATGATGCTTTCTCTCTTGCCGAGCTTGCCGTCCAGTTCCGAGACCCACACGGCAAGGTCTGATATTTCCATGGCCGATACTTCCGAGATAGTCTTCCCGTCTATCTTGAAATATCCCGCGTTCTCGTTCAGCCTTGTCCCGTGGCAGACAGGACAGACTATCTTCTCGCTTATGTCACCGGTGATGCCGGGAAATGACACCATCTCGGAAGATGCGCCTTCGCCCACCCTGAAAAGCTCGTCAGACCCGAAAATTATAAGTGATACGGCTTCTTCGGGAATTTCCTCGATAGGGGAGTACAGGGAGAAACTGTATTTCCTCGCGATTGATCTTATGATGTCGAATTTCTTGGTTTCCCGTATCTTGCCGAGAGGGATTATCCCTCCGTCGGCGATGGAGACTTTTCTGTCAGGTATGATGCTGTCTATGTTGACGTCCACTATCATGCCGAGCCCCTTGCAGTGAGGGCAGTACCCTTGTGGCGAATTGAACGAAAATGAGTGTGGCGCCGGTTCCGCTATGGATATGCCTGTGTCAGGACATACGAGGTGTTTCGAGAAATGCCTGATCTCGGATGTCTCCATATCCAGCACGGCAAGAGACCCTTTCCCGATGTTGAGAGCCGACATTACGGAATTGCGGATACGCTTTTCGTCCCTGGAATCGGGCTTGAGCTTGTCCACCACCAGCTCTATGAAATGCGCCTTGTACCTGTCGAGGGCGGTCACCCCGCTCAGCTCCACGATGGAGGAATCTATCCTTGCCTGGGTGTATCCGCGTCTTTTCAGCTGGTCGAGAAGCTCCCTGTAATGTCCCTTGCGGCCTCTTACCAGGGGCGCAAGCAGTATGCATTTCCGTCCGCGGTAATGCTCCATGATCAGGGATACTATCTGGTCATCCGTGTATCTTACCATCTCTTTCCCTGTCTCGGGCGAGTAAGCCTTGGACGCACGGGCATAAAGCAGACGGAGGAAGTCGTATATTTCCGTTATTGTACCTACCGTGGATCTCGGGTTGTTCCCCGTGGTCTTCTGCTCTATGGCGATCACAGGGCTGAGTCCGGTGATGCTTTCCACTTCGGGCTTGCCCAGTATTCCGATGAACTGCTTGGCATAGGTGGACAATGTGTCCATGTACCGCCTCTGTCCTTCCGCATATATCGTATCGAACGCAAGTGATGACTTGCCGCTTCCGCTGAGCCCTGTTATGACGACAAACTCGTCTCTCGGAATATCCAGGGAAATATTCTTGAGATTGTGGGAACAGGCTCCGCGAACTTCTATGTATTCTTTCTTTCCGCTCATTCTTCGTCTCTCATTCTTCATCGTCTTCCGGAAGGTTGAAAGGCTGCAGGAACGGATTCTTGACCCTTTCGTCCGCCACGGATGTCACAGGACCGTGTCCCGGGATGATGACTGTTTCCCCGTCAAGGGGCATCAGTCTGGTGAATATGCTTTCCATCAGCTTGTCGTAGTCCCCTCCGGGCTGGTCGGTGCGTCCTATTGTCCCGGCGAAGAGCGTGTCTCCGCTGAAAAGTATCTTGTCGGCCCTGTCATGATAGCAGACTCCGCCTGGAGTATGTCCAGGTGTGTAGAGCACCTCGAATTCCGTATTGCCGAACCTTATCATGTCCCCGTCCGCAATGTCTGTTGTCCCTACGGATATTTCAGGCATGGTGAAGCCGAAGGCTCTGGCGAAGAAATCATTCCTTTCCAGTGTCACCTTGTCGGCAGGATGCATGTACACCGGTATTCCGTATTTCCGTGCACAGTCATCCACGCCCAGGATATGGTCGAAATGTCCGTGGGTAAGGAGTATCATGACCGGCTTCAGCCCTTTCTCCCGGATGAAGCCGTACAATGCATCCTTCTCGCTGTCAGACTTGAAGCCCGGATCGATTATCACGCATTCTCCCGTCTCGTCCCATGCGACAGGACAGCATTCCCTGAAATCATTGAAACAAAAACTTTTGACCTGTATCATATTTTATTCTTTTTCTTTTGTCTGCCCTTGCATCCTGACGGCAGGGCCCGGTTCTGCAAAGATAAGAAATATCGTTTCATCCGGCACGCCGCAGGTCAGTTTTTCGCGGAAAGAGTGAAGCAGGCTTCATAATGTGCAGGGGACAGGCATTTGCGAATATTGTCATGTAAAATTTGATAAAAAGGAAAACAGCCTTAAATTTGCCTTCGGTCCCGGCGGTCCGGGAACAGGTATCTTAAATTTCACAATTGTTATGCACATAGCTATAGCAGGCAATATCGGCAGCGGGAAGACAACCCTGACCAAGATGCTCGCCTCCCATTACGGGTGGACACCAAGATTCGAATCTGTGGATTATAATCCGTATCTTGCTGATTTCTATGAAGATATGGAAAGATGGTCTTTCAATCTGCAGATATATTTCCTCAACAAGAGGTTCAAGGATGTCGTCGAGATCTCAAAATGCGACGAGGTGATCATACAGGACAGGACAATCTACGAGGACGCCAGGATTTTCGCCCCGAATCTTCACGCAATGGGGCTGATGAGCACCCGCGACTTCGAGAACTATTCCGACCTTTTCGACCTGATGATGTCGCTGGTGAATCCGCCGGACCTGCTGATATACCTGCGGTCCAGCATTCCCAATCTTGTGAGCCAGATACAGAAGCGCGGGCGCGAGTATGAGAAGAGCATCCGCATAGACTATATTACCGGGCTGAATGACAGGTACGAGAAATGGATAGCAGGCTACGGCCACAAGCTTCTTGTCCTTGACGTGGATGAGATCAAGTTCGAGAACCGTCCTGAAGATTTCCAGAAAGTCACCGACAGGATCGACGCAGAGCTTTTCGGCCTGTTCAAGGATGTGGAATAGCCGGCTCCGCCGCAAACTGCAGGACCGGGTCTCTGTATTGCTTTATCGGAAATAATGACTACATTTAGCAGGATTAATGCATGAAGCTGTCCGGCGGCCGTGCGTTACGGTACCGGCATGCTTCCTTAAAACAAGTTTACATATGGCAGCAGAAAGACTTACTATCATCCAGTTTGTGGAGAAATACACGAGGCAGTACGCAGGCAACACTTTCCTCTGGGAGAAGCATGGCAGGGAATGGGTGCCGACCACATTCGAGCAGACAAGGAAGGAAGCCTACAGGGCCGGAGCAGGTCTCATGGCGCTTGGCGTGCAGAAAGGGGAAAAGGTCTCGCTGCTTTCGGAGGGGAGGAATTACTGGGTGACAGGAGAGCTTGGCATCCTCTATGCCGGAGCCGTGAACGTACCGCTTTCCATCAAGCTGGAAGAGAGCAGCGACCTGATATTCAGGATAAGGCATTCCGATTCCAAATACGTCATGGTATCCGCAGGACAGCTGCCCAAGATACGGAATATCCTGAAAGACCTGCCGCTGGTGGAAAAGGTGATAGTGCTCGACGATCTTCCTGAATACCAGGATAAAGAGATAGCTTTCTCTGAAGTCTGCAGGATGGGAGACGCTTTCCTGGCGGAACACCGGGACATGTTCGAGCAGAGATACAGGTCGATAGGTCCGGACGATTATGCCAACATAAGCTATACTTCGGGTACGACTGCAGATCCGAAGGGTATATTGCTGACACACAGGAACTATACCGCCAATGTGGAGCAGGCGAGGTCTGTCATCGGTGTCACTCCCGAGGACAGGATGCTGATAATCCTGCCGCTGGACCATTGCTTCGCGCACGTTGCCGGATTCTATACCCTTATGTCATACGGCGCTTCAATCGGCACCGTTCCTGCAGGCAGGACCCCGATGGAGGCTCTGAGGAATATCCCTATGAGTATCAAGGAGCTGCAGCCTACGGTGATGTTGAGCGTGCCGGCACTTGCCAAGAATTTCAAGAAGAATATCGAGGCCGGCGTCAAGGCCAAAGGTCCGGCTGTGGAGAGACTCTACAACTTCGCCCTGAATCTCGCGATATCCTACAACAGGGAGGGATACAACAAGGGCGGCTTTCTCCAGCTCTGGAAGAAACCTTTGCTTGCCCTGTTCGACAGGCTGATATTCAAGAGTGTAAGGCAGGGACTCGGAGGAAAGATGAAATTCTTCGTCGGCGGAGGCGCCCTTCTTGACATTGACCTTCAGAAATATTATTATGCGATAGGTATCCCGATGTATCAGGGCTACGGACTGTCAGAGGCGACACCCATAATTTCGGCGAACGCCCCTGCGAGGCACATCCTCGGTTCTTCCGGATGCGTGGTCAAGCCGATGGAGATAAAGATATGTGACGGGGATGGCAGGGAGCTGCCTTACGGACAGAAAGGCGAGATAGTCATCAAGGGTGAGAACGTGATGGCCGGGTATTGGAAGAATCCGAAAGCCACAGCCGAGACCATTGTGGACGGCTGGCTCCATACAGGTGACATGGGATATATGAGGGACAAGGATTTCCTCTATGTGGTAGGCCGTTTCAAGTCACTGCTTATCAGTGCGGACGGAGAGAAATACAGTCCGGAAGGGATAGAGGAGTCCCTGGTGGAGAACTCGAAGTATATCGACCAGGTGGTGCTGCACAACAGCCAGGACCCTTATACCATAGCCCTGCTTGTGCCTAACAAGGATGCACTGAAGTCCTGGCTTAAGGAGACTGCGCCTGATCTGTCCCCAGAGTCTGATGAGGGCAGGAGACGTATGCTCGGCAAGATACAGGAGGAGGTCAATTCATACAGGAAGGGTGGACGCAACTACGGGGCATTCCCTGAAAGATGGCTTCCTGCGGCCGTATGCGTGCTTCCGGAGCCGTTCACCGAGAAAAACCATATGGTGAACAGTACAATGAAGATTGTACGCGGCAAGGTGGAAAAGGCATACGAAGACAGGATGAAGTTCGCCTACACTCCCGAGGGCAAGAATATCGACAATCCTCTGAACATGTCTTCACTATAGGTCCGGACAAACGCCGTTCCGGGAAAGGTTTGCGTGCAGCTTCTGCGGAAAGCCATGGGAAGGGAAGCCCCATGATATCCTGCAGGAGCTGTGTCAGTTCTTGAAGCTGTGTACGGGGGCTGGTATGCGGCCTTCCCTGCTTATGAAGTCTTCGCAGCCGAATTTGTTGACAGGCATTACCGGAGCGTGTCCGAGCAGCCCTCCGAATTCCACGCTGTCGCCCACGGTCTTGCCGATGACAGGGATGATGCGCACAGCAGTGGTCTTCTGGTTTATCATGCCTATGGCGGCTTCGTCCGCTATTATTCCCGAGATGGTGGAGTCCGGCGTGTCTCCCGGGATGGCTATCATGTCCAGTCCTACGGAGCATACGCAAGTCATGGCTTCCAGCTTCTCTATTGTCAGGGCTCCGCATTCTGCCGCCTCTATCATACCCTGGTCTTCGCTTACCGGGATGAAGGCCCCGCTGAGTCCACCGACATAGGAAGATGCCATTATTCCGCCTTTTTTCACCTGGTCGTTCAGAAGGGCGAGTGCGGCTGTAGTGCCCGGGGCACCGGCTTTCTCCACCCCTATTTCATGTAGGATGTCAGCCACGCTGTCTCCTATGGCAGGAGTCGGGGCAAGGGACAGGTCTATGATGCCGAAAGGTATGCCAAGTCTTCGGGATGCCTCCTGAGCCACGAGCTGGCCTACACGGGTGATTTTGAAGGCTGTCTTCTTGATGGTCTCGCACAGCACCTCGAATGAGGCCCCGCGGACGCTTTCCAGTGCGTATTTCACTACGCCTGGTCCGCTTACGCCGACATTGATGATGGCATCTGTCTCTGTGACACCGTGAAATGCACCGGCCATGAACGGGTTGTCGTCAGGGGCATTGCACAGCACGACCAGCTTGGCGCATCCGAGAGAGTCCCTGTCTCTGGTGGCGAGCGCGGTCTCCTTCACGATACGGCCCATCATCCTGACGGCATCCATGTTTATCCCGGTCTTGGTGCTCCCGACATTGACGGAGCTGCACACCCTTTCAGTGCAGGCGAGGGCTTCGGGGATGGATTCTATGAGCAGTTTGTCACTCTCTGTCATGCCTTTGGACACTATCGCCGAATATCCTCCGAGGAAATTCACGCCCACTTCCGCAGCCGCTTCATCAAGTGCCCTGGCTATCTTCACATAGTCTTCCGCCTTCCTGCATGCAGATGCTCCGACAAGTGATATCGGGGTGATGGAGATTCTCTTGTTGACTATCGGTATGCCGTATTCCATGGAAATATTCCCGGCAGTCTCCGCCAGTTTCCCCGCGACATTGACTATCTTGGACTTGATCTTGCTGCAGACCTCTCCGACACTGTCCGATGCGCAGTCAAGCAGGTTTATCCCCACGGTAATGGTCCTGACATCGAGATTTTCCTTCTCGATCATCTGGTTGGTCTCGGTGACCTCGTTTATATTGATCATATCCGGTGCATCTTTTCGAATATTTCTTCTCTCTGGCATTTGATCTGGACACCTATGGACTCGCCGAGGCTTTCCAGGTCCGTCGCAAGCTTGTGGAAGTCTTCGGAAATATTCCCTGTGTCCACAATCATCATCATGTTGAAATAGCCCTGGACTATGGTCTGGGTGATGTCCAGGATGTTTATGTTCTTGTCCGCCAGATATGTGCACACTCTGGCTATTATGCCGACAGTATCCTTGCCGACCACCGTGATTATGCTCCTGTTCATTTTACGGTAAAATTAGTTGACAGTAATCATCCGAGACGCAAAGATAATAGATTTCTGAAGATGTATCCGAAGATCAGGCAGTCTTGAAATTAAAATGTAATGTTGATCGCAAGTCCGGCGGAGTGCATATCCGCGTACGGAGACATGGACAGGGCGGCATTGCCGACAACTACATGCTTCTTTCCGAAATGGCCCGGTCCGGATAAATTACGGTGAATTACGGTGAATTGCGGCTGGCACATGATTCAGTTCTCATAAATTTGTCTTACCTTTGAAAGATAATTCGCAACAGTATATGGAGAAACTTCTTTTTTTGGGAAATATCGGGGCCGGCGAAATACTCGTCATTGCCCTTGTGATACTGCTTTTCTTCGGCGGGAGGAAGATACCTGAGCTGATGAAAGGGCTTGGAAAGGGCGTCAAGAGCTTTAAGGACGGGATGAATGAGGTGGAAAAGGAGCTTGACGTGGATTCCTCCAAGTCCGGCGGCGCATCTGTACAGAACACATCCGAATCCTCATCGACGAAGAGCGATACGTCTGCCCGTCAGTGACGGCGCACATCCGCAAGGTTCCAGGAAAATCCTCGAAGGATGGCCGTGGCAGGTGACGGACCGGAGATGATGCCGGGCGGAGATGATGCCGGAATGACTTTCTGGGATCATCTCGAAGTGCTGAGATGGGCTTTGGTCAGGATTGTGTCGGTCCTGGCCATACTTGTCGTATTGTCATTCCTGGCCATGCCGCATATCTTCGACGATTTCATCCTTGGTCCCACGTCCTCGGATTTCTTCGTATACAGGTGGTTTGCCGCGATGGGGAAGGCCGTGCCGTTCTTCCCGGACTTCTCCGATGACGGCTTCCATGCTGACATCATCAATATCAATGTCGCATCGCAGTTCATGACCCATATTACCACCTCTTTCTGGATTTCCCTGGTGCTTCTCTTCCCTTATATTGTCTATGAAATATGGAAATTCATCCGTCCCGCACTCTACCGCTCGGAAGAGAAGGCCGTGGGTCGCGCTTTCTTCTTCGGCACGTTCATGTTTTTCATCGGATGCGCCGTAGGGTATGCGCTGATTTTCCCGTTCACGTTCAGATTCCTTGCAGAGTATCAGGTCAGCCAGACCATTGTCAACCAGATTTCCCTTAATTCCTATATGAACAATTTCCTGGGAATGGTGTTCGTGATGGGCGTGGTCTTCGAATTGCCGCTGCTTGCATGGCTGCTTTCCGGCCTGGGCATATTGCACAGGGAATTCCTGCAGAAATACCGCCGTCATGCCGTGGTCCTGCTGCTGGTCCTTTCTGCAGTCATAACGCCTTCAGGAGACCCGTTCTCGCTGCTGCTGGTGTTTATCCCGCTGTTCCTCCTGTACGAACTGTCGGTAAGGATTGTCAGACCGGCAAATTCGGCAGGACGGGCATAAGCCGCCTTATTCTTCCATGGCGAATACCCTTCTGATTTCATTCATGATATCGCTGTCGGAGATGCTGCCGACTATAATGTCCGGCGGGTCAAGAAGCCATACCTTGTCTGCCTTGCCGAGGATTGTCCCGATATCATGCGTGGAAACGATGATGCATTTTCCTTCTTCGCGCGCGAGCCTTGCAAGCATCGATGCTACATGGACTTTCCCTGGCACGTCAAGGAAAGCAGTGGGCTCGTCCAGAAGCATGACAGGGGTATCCTGGGCTATCGCCCTTGCTATCACCGCTTTCTGACATTCGCCGTCAGACAGTTTGTCCATGGCCCTGTCCTGGAAGTCTTCCATTCCTGCCGTGCGGAGTGCGGCTGCTGTGATTCTTTCATCCTCCGGGCCGGTTTTCCCGGTCCATCCTGTCCATGGCGCTCTTCCCATGGCCACAAGGTCCCTGCACTTCAGTCCCGGGATACGCACCCTTTCCGTGCTGACAAATGATACGGTACGTGCAATTTCCCGGCGCCCGAGACCGGACAGGTCCTTGCCGGCAACTGTTATTTTCCCCGACGACGGCTTCATCAGTCCTTCTATCGTGCGGATAAGAGAACTTTTCCCGCTGCCGTTGCGTCCGAGCAGGACTGTAAGTTCTCCTGCCCGTGCTTCAGCCGAGATGTTCCGGAGCAATATTTTTTCTCCATACCCGATGGTGAGTCCTTCCATGTGTATCATAAGCGGAATATCTGATTGACTGTTTGCCTGTTGGCTTATGGATGCCTGCGGCTTCTGATGACGACCCAGATGACCACGGGAATGCCTGTCAGGGATGCCACCGCGTTCACCGGAATTGCCGCTGCCTTGGCTGCAATGTCGCATGCAAGCATGACAGAGCCTCCGGCAAGGACAGTGGCAGGTATCAGCACACGGTGGTCTGAATTGCCCGTGAAAAGTCTGGCAAGATGCGGTACCGCGAGGCCGATGAAGCCGAGAGGTCCGCAGAATGCAGTGACTGTCCCTGCCATCAGGGTGGTGGCAATGAACACGATGTTCCGGACCTGCCGTACATCCGTGCCTGCAGATGCGGCATAATCCTCTCCGGACAGCAGAAGGTTCAGCGGTTTGCATAGTGCGGCAGTGGCGGCAGTCCCTGCCATGACAGCCCAGGCAAGAAGCCACAGCCTGGTCCCGGATACATTGCCGAGAGCCCCCATTGTCCAGATGATGTATGACTTCAGGGCCTGTTCGTCGCTGAGATACTGGAGTATCTGTATCACGGCATCAATGCCGGCCCCGAGCATCATGCCGAGTATGAGGATGACAGTATTGTCCCCGATTTTCCTGCTTGCCGCCATGACAATGCCCAATACGGCTGCGGCTCCGGCCCATGCCGCTCCAGCCACACCTGCTGTTCCGGCCAGAGGTAATGCGGAAGATATGATCCCTGATGATATCCCAAGGACACAGAGGGCGGCCCCGAGCGATGCCCCGGAACTTATCCCGAGGACGAAAGGCCCGGCCAGCGGATTCCTGAACAATGTCTGCATGAGCAGTCCTCCCAGAGACACGGCTATTCCCGCGAGCATGGCAGTCAGTGCCTTGGGGAGCCTTATGTTGTTGACAATAATGCGGGTACCTTCTTCCGTATCACCCCCTGTCAATGCCAGCCACACATCCCCGGGACCGATACCTGCGCTTCCGGTCAGAAGATCCGCCACAAACAGCAGGACAAGCAGGATGGATGCTGCAGTAAAATATATTCTGTAATCCTGTCTCATAAGTCTATCCTGTAGTAGAAATGCATGTCGGAAGAAGACGAAATATTCCCTGCGGCATCGTCAGACAATGCTTCCGGGTGGAAAATCCTTATCAGATCCTCCAGAATGAGGTCCGGCCTTGCGACTCCTGTCTCCCAGAAATCGCTTCCTCCGCCGTCAGTCATCCTTTTGTCGCAGCTGTATACGTTACCTTTTGATACGCATTCCGTCTTCCTGAATTCCTGGTGAGTATCCAGGAAATGCCTGAAAACCTCCGGACGGCCGGCATTAAGCCAGAATTCGGCCCTGGATACGAGGATGAATGCCATTTCCATGTCTATCGGGACCGATTTCCCTGAATTTTCCTTTCTGTATATGTATTCGCCGCCTGCGTCACTTATCAGCCCTGCCATGACAGACTGTCCGGAAGCCATGAACCATGTGTCCCCGTATGGGATGTTGAGCATTGTCACCGGTCTTTCTGCATCCTGGGGTACAAGGGCCTTGAGCCGGTTGTACCTGGATACCAATCCGCAGAATGCCTTCTCTCCGTCCTGCCTGCATCCGGTGATTTCCGCGAGGACGACCATCCATTCAGCCCTGCCCAGGGCGGATCCTTCAAGGTATTCGCCTATATAAACGAACGGTATGCCGAGATCTCTGAGCTTCCCTTCCATTGCGCTGGACGAATTTATCCCGTACAGGAGCACAATATCCGGATCTGCGGCGAGCAGCTTCTCGAAGTCGGCGTCGGCATCGCTCCCGATGTCCGCAATATTTTCGCGGTTTTCACGGATATATTTGTCGGAGATGAATCGGATGCCCGATACTGCCTTGACTGTGGAGACCTTGCCTGTCATGCCAAGCAGGGCCACATGTGACGATGACATGGCCGCTATCCTGCTTGCATCCCCGTAAAGTACCTGCCCGGCGAAACCTTCTGGAGGCCTTTCACCGTTCCTGGCAATGAACAGTTCAGATACAGACCTGTCTCCCTGCCATGATGATTTCACACGGATTACGCGGCTGCAGCTGTCTTTTATTCCGGTGATTTCGAAGCCGGTGGCGTATGTCGGACTGTAGCATATAGTGCCGTATGCGTCTGCCTTCCCGGCCTCCCGGCATGAAGCTGTAAGGAGAAACAGGAAGACGAGTGCAGGTATGAAGCAAAGATTTTTCATCGGATTCATGTCTTTATTTTGTCCGGATGCTTTTTCTGTCGTGCCGGCATTTGAACAACGGTGTTATTCCTATGAAGATTTCGTAGTTGATGCCAGGCATCGGTCTGGACAGAACAGTGACATATTGCTCGTTGAACAGGTTGTTGATGTTCAGGCTTATGTCCAGGACGGCATGTTGCAGACCGAATCGCTTCCTGAGGCTGATGTCATTCATCAGATACGGGATTACCGAGCCTGTGACCGATACTGAATTGTCCGAAGTAGTGTAACGCCTTCCGTACCAGCACCATTTCCATGTCAGGGCCCATTCTCTGAACGACAGTCCTGCAGCGAAAGAACCTGAGTATCTTGGAATGTATGGAAGCTGTTTCCCGTATGAAGCGTCCTGCTCGTTCTCCGGATCCGACAAGTTGACGGATGGAGACCATGTGAAATGTCCGTTGAACGAGATTTTCCAGTCTTGTCCGGGCTTCCATTCCGCAGCCGCTTCCTGTTCTATGCCGTATGCATGTACCCGCAGGACATTGAGCGGAGTCCAGAAATTTTTCTTCGCACCGTCGGGAATCCACATTATCCAGTCCCTTATATAGGAATCAAACCAGTTCCCGCGGGCAGACAGGCTGAAGATGCCGTCAAGGAATGATCTTGAAAGGGAGTAGCCGGCATCATAGGCGAGGCTTTTTTCCGGACGGAGTTCCGGATTTCCTCCCGGGATGTAATACAGGTCGTTGAGGGTAGGGTACCTGTAGTTGCCAGAAGCCGTGGCTATCAGATGAAGGTCCCATTTCCTTGCAAGCAGCACGTCCGCCTCAAATTCCGGTACAGGCGGGGAAATTGTTCCGCCGTGGCATTCTTCCCTGACAGAAAGTGCCATGCCGACATGTTCGGACGGATTCCATCTGACGCTTGCGTAGGCCGACATCTCCAGCCTTGAAGCATCGTAGCCTGTCCCTGTCCCCTCCGTGGTGACGGCGCTTTTGTCCCCGGAGCTGACAGAATGCAGATATGCAGTCAGACTGCCTTCCAGCAGCCATTTCTGTCCGGGGCGTCCGCTGATTTCGCCTTTGGCAAAACCGGTATGGGTACGTACAAGCGAATTGGTGATATAGGAAAATATCCCGTTGCCGAAGTCTCGTCCGTATTCATATCCGGACCTTGTCCACGCATATCCTGCCGACAATCCTGCCTTCATTCTCCCCCATGCCTTGTCCCATCCGGCTGTCATGCGTAATGTCTTCTCTTCCTGTTCGTTGAGGTAGTCGGACCCTGACCCTGACCCGTAGTCAACGGTAAGCGGAGGCTGCTGACGCCACGAGTCAAGGTACCATGCGGAAATGACGAGGCTGCTTCCGTCATGGAAACCGTACCCTGCCTCCTGCATGACATGCAGGTCGCGGTATTCTCCGTTTCTGTTGCGTTCCACAGGATGCCAGCTGTCCGTGATGTTCATTTGTTCATCGTAGGCTATCTCTTTCTTGTCCATGTTCACGAACTTGAAGTCATTCCTGGATGTAGACAGAAGAAGCCTGGTGGACGTGCTGAAGCCCCCTTTCCGGTATTCCGCCTCCAGGTATTCATGCGCCGTAAGGAATGATCCGAAGCCCTGTACATATTCAATATGCAGTCCCTGCTTCACGGGAAGGGCGGATTCCAGGCTTATGGCTCCGCCGAGTCCTCCTGCCACTTCGTGGAGAGAGGAGGAACCGTGAAGGATTGTCGCCTTGTCCATAAAATATGCCGGGATCAGTGAAAAGTCAGTCATCCCGAGCATCGGGGAATTGATTTTCATGCCGTTCCATAACACCTGGGTGTGTGAGGAAGAGGTCCCGCGCAGAGACACTGTAGACAGCGACGCCTTGCCTGACTGCTTGATGAACAGTGATGAACTGTATGCGAGAAGTCCGGCCATCGATGCGGATATGTCCCTTTTCAGTGCGCTGCTGTCAATTTCCGTGCGTACCGGACCGCCCATGCGTGTCCTGTACCCGGAGACAGTCGCTTCTACAAGGGTGTCTGTCTCCTGTACGGCTGCCTCGGGCGGCTGTACGGGGATGATGGATATGGCTATGGCTGCCAGGATGCTGCAGGTCACTTCGTTCTCCTTTCAATACCGGTTGTCAATATCAGTTTTCAATACCAGCAGAATGCCTTGGGGCTTATCCCTGCCTTGAATTCATCCAGAAGTTTTCCCTTGCCGGAATATCTGTACACCGTCCCGTCCTGCATGAAGTCCAGGGCATCGGAGACATATATGTCGGAATTCGATGGCGCGACTGTGAGTCCATAGAGGTACTGTGCTCCGTCAACAGTCAGAAACGGCTCCTCGGGAAGCCGACTGTCATTGATGGACATTGCATATACCCCGTTGTTGAGGAAAAAGAGACTGTCCCTGGCGGAATTCATGACGAGAGTGCCTACGGAACTTCCTTCCGGGAATGTGAAAGTCTTCTCTACCGACATCTTTTCAGGATCGACAATTTTAAGTGTGGGGTTTTCATATCCGACAGGGTTCTGCGCCCATCCTCCTCCATCATTGAGCACCCACAGCTTCCCGTTGCAGTCGAGCTGTATTGCGGCCGGTTGTATGCCTGTCTCAAGCCTTCCTGTGACAGAGTCCGATTCTGTGTCAATCCTGAGGACTTCTTTCTGGTAGGACCAGCAGTTCACAAGGACATCGGTGCCGGACTGTACCATCTGTTCAGTAGAACACCCGTCAGTATTGTCGAGTCCGGTCTCTATGTATCCGGTGACGGAATATGTGCCTGGATCCACTATGGCAATCCGGTTGTCATACATCTGCGTGACGTAGGCCTTGTCTTCCGACACGAAATGAATGTATCTCGGAGAGACGAGTCCTTCATCGATTCTGCCGAGCTCCTTGAGAGTCGCGGGGTCTACTGCAAATATCACGTTGGAGTTGTTCACGACTATCCACAATGTCCCGTCATGGAGAGTCATCGACTGAGCCACATCTCCGAGTTTCTGTCCGTTGGCCCTGTAGAATACATCGTCTTCCGTTTCTCCGGAAACAGTGTCATAGAGTGTGAGTGATGCGTTGCCGTAAGAGAAATTCCCTTCGTTGGCGATGAACAGCACCGGATTGGCCGGAGGGCATATCACGAGGTTGCCGTCATCAGTGTCTTCCATTTTCATGCAGCCGGATATGGCTGTCAGGCAGATGAATGCCGCAAGAATGCTTTTCTGCTTTTTCATAATAATTACCGTATTGTCTTGCAGCGGGATATGAACGTATGGGATATGCCGTGACGCAGCATGGGTAATGCATGGCAGCGGGAGGAAGGACTATGGTGCACCTGTGTCTTCCTGGCTGCCTGTCGGCGGCAATATGTCCCGGCAGCCGTAATCCCGCAGCGCCTTGTATGCTTGACGTATTGCTGAGCGGAGGTCATGTCCCGTCAGTGTGACCGGGCGGACTGCTTGTTCTCCGTCCCTCCGGATCTGCGTCAGGGATACGGCAGGTCTTCTGGCTTATCCCGGCCCTCACGCCTTCCCGCTCCCTGGCAGTGGCATTTGTGAGACCTTGCGGATGGCTGTCCTGTGACCGTCCATCCGCGGGAAATACAGCAACGGGTATTGTTCCGGATTCCCACCGGATTCCCTATCAAGTCGCGTGCGACACCGTATCCGGGGCAAACATACGCATAAATTTCCGATTTCCGCACCGGTCCCGGAAAAAGTTGCCTGCGTTTACCCGCGTTAATCGGAGTTCTGGAGTGAATGTCAGCGCACCGCATGTCCACTCTGAAAATGTCGCACGGTACCCGTATCTGATGCGGGAATCCAGTTTATGTGGAATCTTTGATGCAGTGCGAAGAGAATACAGGCAAAATAACGCTATCACCAGGGGTTTTGTATAGCGTAATTTTTACGTTTAACAGGTGAAAAGAAGTTTTGGGGTATATTGTTGATTATTATTTAAATATGGATGGTTATGATAGCCGTCAATATTGTAAAAATTGCGGTTTTACGGCTCTTCGCGGCGGGCGGAAATTCTATTTTTGAAAATAAAATTCTTACTTTTGCAATACGATTGTGTACGTGCACAACAATTTTGGGGACAATTGACTGCATAATTGCCGTTTATTTTTATTAAATATGCAGTCGCGTAGACTGCGACAGGAAAACACTAGATCAATTACCGATGTTTGCGAAAAATTTCAGATTCTTTGAATTGTCACTGACGGTTCTGGCCTTTGCCTTTGCGGCAGCAGGATGTGATGGCACGGGCGGTGAAAACCATCCGGGGGGGGGTAGCACAGAAGACGAATGGAGTGCCACTGAAGCCGGGACAGAGATTTACAGCTGGTCAAACGTTGTAATGCCTTCAAGCCACTATGCGGTGGCAGTCAATGGCCGGGACGCACTGGTCATCCCGTGTATTGATACTCCAGAAGGCAACCAGCCTGACAACGAACACAATATCTGTACGTTCGGCTGCGACGGGGAAGTGCTTGTGGAAGTGGAGACCTACACTGAAGACATAACGGAAGTGAAGGTGCTGCCGGAATCCCGCAATCACAGATATCGCATAGAGAACGGAGCGCTCCAGCTTTTTGTCAGCCCTGGTGACCGTGTGACGGTCGAGATCAACGGCAGGGAAGACAATGACCTTTTCATTTTCGCGAATCCGCTCGAGACGGACAAGCCTTCGAAAGACGATCCTTCAGTCAGGTATTTCGAGGCCGGTACAGTGACCAACGCCGGCTCCATGTCCTTGTCTTCCGGACAGACCATATACATAGAAGGCGGAGCCATCGTATACGGCAGCATTTCGTCCACGGGTGCTTCAGACATTGCCGTCAGGGGCTGCGGCATCCTCAATTCATGCGACAACAGCAGCAGCTCTCGCGGTATCCAGATTTCCGGAGCGGAGAATCTGTCCATGGACGGCATCATTCTCCTGAATGACAGCGGATGGAGTACATTCATAATCGAGAGCGACAATATCACGATAAATAATTATAAGGTAATCGCGGTCTGGAGCCCGGCCAATACCAACGGCAACGAAAACGATGCCCTTGACCTGCTCGGATGCACAAATGCCACCGTGACAGGATGCTTCGGCTATGCGCATGATGACGTGTTCTGCGTCAAGTCCCAGAAGTGGACATACGGCGCTCCGGTGGACAACATAGTTTTCGAGGACTGCATCGCGTGGAATATAAGAAGCGGCAACTCGTTCATCGTCGGCGCCGAGGTGAACCAGGACGTGTCCAATGTCACTTACCGTGACTGTGTCAGCATCCGCAGCGCGGACAATCCGGGCGGGACTCTGAACAGGGCCGGCCTGGCTGTCCATAATTGCGCTGGCGGCCATCTTTCCGACATCTTGTTCGAGAATATAGTCCTGGAAGACTGCAGGGAATATGGCATACACCTGGATATCAGGAGGTCTTACGTTAACAACCTCGGAAACGGGGTGGAATACACTCCGGGTACCGTAGACGGCGTGACTCTCAGGAATATAGATATACTCAGGGCTCCGGAGAGAGGAAACATGGCATTCGGCTATGATGAAGACCACATGATCACCGGAGTCGTATTCGACAATGTGTGCCAGGAGGATGTCGAAATCACCGCTGACAACATCGAGACGTATTTCGACCCGTCTCTCAGCTACTCTTACAGCGGCAAGACATATCCGAATCTCAGCAATATCGAATATTCTTTCGAATGACATATAACTCATTACAGGAACAACAAACACGTATAGTATGAAGATTTTCTTTAAAATGGTGTTGTCGGCTGTTGTCATGATTCTTCCTCTGACGGCCTTTGCCCAGGATGTCGTGACAGGAACAGTGACTGACGACAACGGGGAACCGTTGATAGGTGCCGGTGTCACATACGTCGGCACGACAGTCGGAGTGGTCACAGACCTCGACGGAAAGTACAGCATCCAGAGGATGCCCGGACAGACACTCCAGTTCTCATCAATCGGAATGGTCAGCCAGGAATTCCAGGTCACTGACCAGAAAGAAATCAATGTCAAGCTCGCTACAGACAATCTTGTGCTTGAGGATGCGGTGGTCATCGGTTACGGTACTCTTTCCAGAGGCGACCTTACGGGATCCGTGAGCTCCTTCAAGTCCGAGGAACTGGCCAAGACCGGAAGCAGCAATGTCGTAAGTGCGCTGCAGGGACATGTGGCCGGACTTAATATCACGTCTCAGTCAGGTGAACCTGGATCAGGCTTCAACATCAAGATACGAGGCAACAACTCCATCAATGCCGGCACCACGCCTCTGTTCGTCATCGACGGCATGCAGATGGATATGTCTTCTGACGAAATCGCCACTACCAGCTCGACGGGAGGCGGAACATTCGACCCTATGTCCTTCATCAACCCTAATGATATCGAATCCATAGAAGTCCTGAAGGATGCTACGGCGACAGCAATTTACGGAGCCAGGGGAGCGAACGGTGTCATCATCATCACCACCAAGAGCGGTGCGACAGGTGCAGACAAGACAGTGGTGAACTTCAACGCTTCAGTGGGCGTGTCCAATGTGCCTAAATACATTGAAATGCTCGATGCCCAGGAGTATGTGGACTACCGTTTCGCCAGGGGTGACTACGGATGGTCAAGCTTTGGTATGGATACGGACGGTGACGGAGTGGCCGATACACCTCTGGATGCAAGCGGCTACGAATATTTCGACTGGCAGAAGCTCCTCTACAGGACTGCCGTGACACAGGACTACAACCTTTCGGTAAATGCCATCGCTAACAAGAAGACACAGCTCATGATGAGCGTCGGCTACCTGAACCAGCAGGGACTTGTGGTGAACAACGACTACCAGCGTTACACCGGACGACTCAAGCTGGACCACAGCATCAGCGACAAGGTCAAGATAGGTGCTTCCGTGAACTACGGACGTACCATTTCCAACGGTGCAGTCTCCTCCGGCGGCGGTGACCTCGGCAACAACGGTCTCATCCAGCTCATCTATCTCCGCCGTCCTATCGACTTCTACACGGACAGCGATACCGACAACATGGGATCCTATTCTCTTCTGGACTGCGTCACTGACGAGACTTACAAGAAAACGGTCTATTCACGTGTGGCTGGAAACGCCTACCTCGACTGGGAGATCATTAAGGGGCTTACATTCAGGGCCCAGGTCTCAGGAAACACTTCCAACTCCAAGGGTATGGAATTCTACTCTGTGGACAGCGTCTGGGGATATTCAAGGAACGGATACGGACGTATCAAGACTGTCGACACATACGGCTGGAACGCTTCGGCTACACTTACATACAAGAAGACATGGAAAGAGAAGCACAATTTCAACGCCATGATCGGTGTCGAGATGAACGCTTACTCCAACGAGAACCTTACAATAGGTGCATACGACTTCACTGATGACTCCACTGGTGCTTTCGACCTGAGCAAGGGAGGAATCCAGGAAGCTCCGGAAGAGAATGTCAGCATGAGCACAATGATGTCTACATTCGGCCGTGCCGAATACAATTATGACCAGCGCTACTATGTATCGTTCAACATGCGTGCTGACGGATCGTCCAAATTCGCTCCGGGAAGCAGGGTCGGATACTTCCCTTCAGTGGCCCTTGCATGGCGTCTTTCGGAAGAGCCTTTCATGAAGAGCGCAGACTGGCTTGACCAGTTCAAGCTCAGGTTCAGTGCCGGTGCTTCAGGTAACGACCGTATCTCCAACTACGCCACCATGTCACTGATGACCACCAACTATTATGCAGTGAACGGCTCGGAAGTCATGGGTATGGCCCCATCCACATCTGCCAATTCCAAGCTGAAATGGGAGACCACCATACAGTATGACCTCGGATTTGACTTCAGCGTCCTGAACAACAGGATCAATCTCATGGCCGATGTCTACTATAAGGATACACGTGACATGCTTTACCGTGCCACCCTTCCTGCGCAGACAGGATATGTGGAGCAGTGGCAGAACCTCGGACGTGTCGAGAACAAGGGTATCGAGATCAGCCTCAATACCTACAATATCCAGACACGTGACTTCTCATGGGCAACCAATGTTACCTTCGACATGTCAAGGAACAAGGTCCTGGATATCGGAGGCATTGCATACACCAGCGTGAACATATCACACGGCCAGATGGCCAATGACATTTCCCGTATCATGGTAGGCCAGCCTATCGGTGTAGGTTACGGCTATGTAGCTGACGGCAACTACCAGCTGTCCGACTTCATCGCCTACGACCAGTCCGGACTTGCCTACGAACATCCTGAGGAATTCGTGACTTCAGAGAACCTGGATGAATTCACATACGAACTGAAAGAAGGTGTGACCAAGCTGAATTCTGTGAACGTGCAGCCGGGTGACCGTAAGTACAAGGACCTGACAGGCGACGGTGAGGTGACTTCGGAAGACCGCCAGGTGATCAGCGACTCCAACCCTGACTTCACTATGGGCTTCGGCAATACATTCACTTACAAGGGCTTCGAACTGACTCTCTTCTTCGAGGGCGTATACGGCAGGGATATCATGAACGAGTTCAAACTCTGCTCCGAGTCCGGTTTCAGCGGAAACACTCAGTTCAACAACATGCGTGCTGACGGCTGGTACGGCAGATGGACACCGGAAAACGCATCGAACACGTATTCCCGCCTCCAGAACCAGTCCAATACCTGGGTATCGTCCTACTATGTCGAGGACGGCAGCTACATCAGGTTCAAGACTCTCTCCCTGGGATACACGTTCGAGGGACCGAAGCTGAAGAAGGCTGGCTTCTCTGCCATCAAGGTCAATTTCAACGCCGACAACCTTTTCGTCTGGACCAAGTACAGCGGAATGGATCCTGATGTCAGTACGTCCAATCCTCTGTTCACCGGATTCGACAGGATGTCCTATCCGAAGGCAAGGTCATTCACACTGGGTGTTAACCTGACATTCTAAACCGTGGAGGAAATCTAAATTTTTCAAGAAATGAGAAAGTTATTGACATATATATTTTCAGCATCGGCCGTGGCCTTCATGGCGCTCTCCTGCGAGAATGCCAAGTTCCTCGACCAGTACCCGTATTCCCAGACTTCTCCAGAGAATTTCTATAATTCCGAGACGTCCATGAGAATGGCCCTTATCTCCTGCTACGAGACCATCAATACCAACAGCATCCCGGGAGCAGGCAATATGCAGAGAGGAAGCTATGCACAGGGACTCCTTTATATAATGAACACCCCGTCCGATGACATGGTGGCATCCTCTTCATCTTCCAATGAAGGTCTGGAGATGATGTGGGCAAACTACAACGAAAGCACACAGTGTGTAAGGGACTTCTGGAAAGTGCAGTATGCCGGTATCGCCAGATGCAACACCATTCTCCATTATATTGAGGATGTGGATATGGATCCGGCCCTCAAGGAGCAGTATATTGCCGAGGCGCGCTTCCTCAGGGCATTCTTCTATTATCATCTTGCATGGAATTTCGGAGGTGTTCCTATCGTGGAAAGCTATGAGTCCGACGGTCAGGAACCGCGCGCGACCCTGGAGAAGGTCTATGGGCAGATTTTCAGTGACCTGGACTATGCCTACGAGAAGCTGAACACCACAGGGGTATTGCAGACCTCTTCTGCAAACAAATACACTGCGGCCGCCTATATCGCCAGGATATGCAATTATCTGGCAGCATGCAAGAACAACAATGTCGGCGTCGGCTTCGAAGGTTCCGAGGGGCTGAACAGTTTCGAGTTCGTGGATGCGGACGCCATGTACAAGAGGTCCAAGGAGGTATGCGAGGATATTATCCTGAACTCATCCTACCGTCTGATAGATGACTACACGAACCTTTTCCGTGAGACGACCAAGGCCCAGCAGTATCAGGAATGCCTTTTCCTGGCCGAGCTCCCGCTTTCAGGTTCTGAAGGATACTGGCCGAACAGCTTCTATCTTCCTTCCCCTACATGCAATGCAGACTCTCCGACAGTCTGGGGCGGACGTTTCGTCCCGACTCCAAGGGCATATTACATGTACAGCAAGTACGACCCGCGCCGCGACCACAACCTGACAGGGCGTATGCAGGACCTCAGGGAAGACGGCACCATGGGCAAGATATCCGTTGAGGTGGAAGGCTACACATACTACAATCCTGATCCTCCGCGCACAAAGGTCAATGAACTTGACGCCCAGGGCAACCCTATACCTGACGAGACTTCTCCGACAGGATACAAGCAGATAGAAAGTCCTCTCTATGACAGCCCGACCCAGACTTATCTGGCTACGGCAGGCATCCAGGTCTGCGCAGGCAAGTTCAGGCTCTGCGGTATCGACCAGCTCCAGCGTACATACAACCAGCATGCGCTTTCGTACCCGCTCATGCGTCTGGCAGACGTATATTTGATGTATGCGGAAGCTCTTGCACTGGGACAGGATCATGACGAGGCTACGGCCCGCGAATATATCAGGAAAGTCCTTCTGAGAGCTTGCGGCAATGACGAGACTCTCTGCGACCAGCTGATGACAGAATATCACAGGGACAATTTCGTCGATGAACTTCTGGAAAGCCGTGCGCGTGAACTGATTTTCGAGTTCTCCCGCAAATGGGACCTTATCAGGTTCAACGAGATCACTGAGAAGATCGAAAGTCTGAATCCGAACGGGGTCGACAAGTCTGATGTGGCCAAGGTCATTGACGGTGCTGAAAGCCTGCCTGACGCATACTTCACATTCCCGTCCGACGCCTATCTGCGGATCGGTATCCCTACGCTCAGGAACAACTGGGAGTCGTACAAGATCTGGCTTCCTATATCTGAGGAACAGCGCGGCGTGAACAAGAACCTGTCCCAGAACTATGGATGGTAGTAGACATTTTATTTGAAACAACTCATAACCAATAGAACGATGAAACGTAATTTTTTGTTTGCAACAATGCTTCTTCTTGCAGTCGCTGCCTGCAAGAAGGATGAAATCAACGGAGGTGACGGGACTACCCCTGAACCGGGAACTACCTATACTCTTGAAGGTACTGTTGCTGCAGACGGCTTCACTTGGAAGTCCGGAGCAGAGCTCAGCATGTATTCAGCTACTGACGGTGTCAGAATCCAGAATGCCAAATGTGCGATAGCTGCCGACGGCGCAGGCCAGGCTACAGCCAGATTCACCACTCCAGGCATCGACCTCGTGGCTGGCGAGAACAGGCTCGCCCTCCTGTATCCGTCAAGTACGACTGCACTTTACACTTCAGAAAGATTTTCAAACCTTACTCTTGCCGACCAGACTGTGGCTGCTCCAGGTGCAGCTGCCGACTATGTTGCGGCAGGATACGCTACCGGCACTCCGGGTACTGACGAGACATTCGGCTTCGAACTTACTCCGGTGACTGCTGTCGCTGAGGTCCGTATCGGTACTTCAATGTCTGAATATGTCGGATCGAAAGTGAACAAGGTGACTCTGCAGAATTCAGCAAGCGTGCCTGTAGCAGGCATGTACATCATCAATGCCGGGACTGAAGTAGCCCTCCAGGCTGCAGACCAGAACACTTCCACTTCTGTGGCTGCGACTGTATCTGCCCCTGAGGCTCTGGCTTCCGGCAGCGTACAGAGCATCCCTGTGACCCTTTTCCCTGCTGATTTCACCGGCAAGGAACTGAGCGTGATGATTGACATGACCGATGCGGAAGGGACTGCCGCTTCCATTACTGTAAAGGTTACCGACCTTGTGTTCACGGCAGGACAGACTACTGTCATCGACCTTTCTGACATCACTTCAGGTGACATCGAGGCTGAAGACTGGTATTGCAATGACGATACACGTCTCCTCCCTGGACTGGGCTACGCATACGGCCAGGCCAACACCTTCATCATCCAGTGCAAGAACGGAAGTACCTATACCGGCGGTACATATTCGCCTAATGACAACATCCCTGACGAGGTGGTTATCGACTACCGTATCCGCGGTAACCGTGCCAACATCACTGATGACATGATCCCGAACAACGTGACATTCGAATGGTTCAAGAAACAGGATGGAACCATCTATACACCGAGACCTCAGAGCCTCGCCGCAGGCGGCATCACAATCGATGAGAGCTCCTTCACTTTCACACAGGATCCTGACAATTATACAGTCACTGTGAAGAACAACAATGCCTATGCTGGCTCACCTATCCTTGTCATGAAGAACAGCGCAGGCGAAATTCTCTGGGCATGGGCATTCTGGAATGTTGCAGCTGACGGTACTACTCTCGATCCGGTGACTGTAGGTTCTTATCAGTTCGCACCGATGGATCTCGGACAGCCTACGAACAATGCTGAAACATGGGCGAATACAGGTGGCCTCCTCTGCATGTATTCTGCCAACCTTCTCTACCAGTGGGGCCGTCCGTTCCCTGTACTGTGGATGTCTCAGTGGTCACTGAACACCAATGTTCCTATCGTGTACGGACCTATGTCCCTTGCCGAGTCTCTGCACAATGTGGGCATGATCTACAGCGAGTCCGCCATGAAGAACTGGTGCACTGAGACCCATACCGACCTCTGGGGTGCGGCTGTCGCAGATGATCCTAATTCCGTGGAAGGAAAGACCATCTACGACCCGTGTCCTGAAGGATACAGGATCGCTTCTACTGCAGCCATGGAGGCATTCATCAATGCGTCTCCTTCATATTCAGTGGAGAATACCGCAAATGTAGCCACTGCTTCCGGCCTCAAGGTATTCGGCAACGGATATGTCACTTCCGTGAAATTCACTGATGACGGACGTCCTCAGAACATGCAGTTCCAGGCTGTGAATGCCAACAGGGCATGGTACTGGACAAATTCCGGTGGAGAGGAGCAGGCAGCGACCCTGTTTATCGACTACCGTACCAGTGGTACCGAGGAGCCTCAGACAGCAAGGCTCGGTAGCAACGACCTCTCTAACGTCATGTCCGTACGTTGTATCGTCGACACTGACAACAGATAGCAGTATCTGACTTTGATATAGTGGGGGTGTAGCAAAATTTCCATTTTGACACACCCCCATTAAGGTATATCAGAGTCGCATTATGACGCTTCATTCAGCGTGGAAAATAACATGAGATCGGTGACCGCTGGTGGAGTGACATTATACAACAACGGATATACTACCGGCTTTCAGTATAACACCACCGGCAAGCCGCAGACCATGCAGTTCTCAAACGGCTTCACCTGATTTCGACCGGATTCCTGCCTGCCCGGCACTGTCCGTGTGGCAGGGATCCGATGGTTTGGAACAATAGAAAATTTTGAAATCATGAAACTGAAAATATTGATGATGCCGCTTCTGGCGCTTTCGATGACATGCTGTTCATGCGACAACAAGCAGACTCAGCCGGACACTCCTGCAGAGCCGTCCGACTGCATGGTCAGGTTCGAGAAAGACGGAAGCAGCGAGTATTTCAATGTCGCCGTGCGTGACCAGTATAAGGACTATATCTGGTACGTATTCAGGATAAGGCATTACAATGACCACTCTGCCATGAAGTACATGGATCTCTGGCGTATCGACTGGGCGTACCAGGGCAGATATGACGAGGCTTCCGGGGAGATGGAGAATATCCTCGACAAGATCCTTACGGACGGCGAGAGCGAATGCGTGATCAAGGACTACGGGCAGAAGCGTCAGGACGGATCCGGCTATATTGACACCGATGATTTCACCGGAGGATTCCACGGGGATGAAAGGATTGACCTGCAGGACGGGTGCGGAGTGACATTCTATATTGATGATGTGGCGCTGACTGCCGATGACATGTCTGCCTCCTTCGGCTGGAGGGAATGCGGCAGTTTCCGTTACGTGCAGCAGTCTACAATGCACAAGACAGCTCTCAAGTCCGGTGAAGGCGGCGCGGCCGAAGAATCCGACCACCATGTCGTGGCGGAACATCTGAAGACAACAGTGTTCGGGGATGCCGGATATGTCACGGAGAATACCCTGGTGATGAAAGATGCCATAGACTTCTTCTGGCACAACGGCATCTGCTGCGTGGGGACAAGCGTGGCTCAGTTCGGCTACAATGAAGATATGGCAGTGGCAGAATTCGACCGCAGGGGAGGCAACAAGCTCTCCGGCACCGGCAAGTCCGAGTATGTAGCCTGGAGTGACGACAATGCCATAGAGGTGCATGTCAAGGCCAATATCACCGAAGGTGCGGAAGACAGCCAAAGCTACATGTATATCTGGGACACTTCCAATTATGCCAAATATTACAGGCGCTGGCCGGGCAACGGTGCCCATACGGCTGTCCCCGGGGAGAAATTCACATCAAGGATGACAGTGACGTTCATGACGCGCTGAGCGGAAACCGTCAAGCCTTATGCTCTTAAGCAAAAGACATCATATCATGAAGACAAGAAAGACAATATTGATATATCCTCTGCTTGCTGCGGCTATCATTGCATCATCATGCACCGAAAAGACAGATGTGCCTGATCCGGATCCGGTTCCTCCGGTCAGAATACCGGATAAGGCATATGTCCTGGCGGAACAGACAGACACGGCAGTGGTGATATTGAATGCCGAGACCAATGTCGAGGTATGGAAATGGACTCCTGCCACAGCAGGCCTTCCAAAGGAGCAGCGCGAATGGTTTGTCAATCCGAGCGAAGTCAAGCCGGTGTACAACGGACGCTATGTCCTCATGACGGCTTCAGGCGGAGTTGTCGCCCTGATCCGTATCTCGGACAGCAAGCTTATGTTCTATGCCAAATGCGGCGATTTCCCGAATCCTCATTCGGCCGAGATACTGCCGGACGGCAATATCGTGACAGCGGAATCCCGCTATGGCGACATCTGCCTGTTCGTGACGGATACTGTCAAGGTCCTTGGAGAGCCGATAAGGGTCACATCTCTCGGAAATGCGCACAACGCAGTATGGGACAGGGAACACGAATGTCTCTTCATGACAGGAAACGATCCGGATGTCACCGGCCCGAACAGAACAGCCATTTTCCGTTTCCATTACAACGGTGACAGGGAAAATCCGGCCTTGACAGATATGAAGAAAGTCTATACGTTCGAAAACGAGAGCGGCGGCCATGACCTCTTCCCTGTGTATGGCGAGGATGACATGCTGTGGCTCTCAGCTGCCTCCGCAGTCTACAGGATAGATGTATCCGATCCGGATGCCCCTGTATGCGAAAAAGCGTACAATGTCTCCAACATCAAGAGCGTAAGCAATGGACCGGACGGAGTAATCATGCTCAAGCCTACCGAAGAGTGGTGGGCGGAAGGCCTTGTGGATGAAACAGCCGCACCGCTGTTCCTTCTGCCAGGTACGAAGATATACAAGGGCAGATGGTGGCTGGACAACACTTTCAGCTACCCGGAAGTCCATGAATTCAAATATTGACGGACTGTGCCTCCGTCAGGCACTGTATGAGTCAGGATGAAAAGTGAATGACAATGCGTAAATATCCATATTATCTTTTGGTCGCAGCAGCAGTCGTGTCTGCTACGGCGCTTGCTTCCTGTTCCGCCGGCGTCGACATGTCAGGAAACGGCAAGAAAGTGTATGCCGACTATCACGGGGTGAGATATACCCGCCAGCACGACGGCAAGCTTGGACGCTGGGAAATGTATGCTGACACCCGACAGTCATCTACCGGACGCAAGACCCTGTGCTACAATGCAGACCTCATCGACAGTGCCGGAAGGCACATGATAGCCGCCCAGGCCTATCCGCAGGTGGGAATGCAGTCCAATCTCGATGAAGACTACCTCGAGTACCAGATACTTTCCGCCAAGGCTGCCGGCATAGACGGCTTCTTCATCGAATGGGGATTCTTCCCTCATGAGAACGACGTTCTTCTGAAAGCCATGCAGAAAGTCGCTGCCGGATATGGATTCGAGATTGGCGTCAACTGGTGCGACGGGTGGCTGTATTATGACTGGATCACGAAAATATATCCGGAAATAGACAGCAGGGAAGCGAAGACGGACTATATGGCAGAGTGCTGGCAGTATCTGATTGACAGTGTGTTCTCGGTATCTACAGCCCCTTTGGTGAACGGCACTCCGGTGTTCTATCATTTCGGCGCCGGCGCCACTGTGGATGAATTCAGGACTGTGCTGGAGAGAGGCGTGCTGCCCGAAGGAATGAATCCTCCTGTAGCCTTGCGCAGATGGGCGGACTGGGGATCGCTGGAAAACGGCAGGTATATCCCGGTGACCCGCAGCGACGACATTGATGCCTGGAAGAGCCTTGGCGAGATACCGACGGCATGGCTTCCTGCCAGGGTGAGGACAAGGGATGCCGGGCATCCGTACTGGGACAATTACGCATTGGAAGAAGACCTGATCGAGTTCATGAAGCCTTTCAGGGATTCCATCTGGCTGTCCTCCAATCCTGCATTTACCGTCAAGTCCGGATTTGCAATGCCCGGCATGGACAACAGAGGCTGCGCAGGATGGGGACGGGGACATTTCTTCTATATCCCTCGAAACGGCGGCTCCACCTACGAGGACATGTGGAAATTCTGCATGGAAAGCAAGGACAGTCTTGACATGATGTTCATAGCCTCATGGAGCGACTATACGGAAGGCCACGAGATAGAGCCGACCGTCGAAAACGGTGACAGAGAGCTGCGTACCACGCTGAGATATGCCTCCGAATTCAAGGAGACGGCCTGTGACAGCAGCGGGATCGCCCTTCCTCTGGAGTTGTTCCGTCTGAGAAAGGATGTCCGCTTCCTGTATTCGTGCGCGTCTGCCCCTGCATCGGAACAGGTCGAAACAAGGGAGACTGTCATGAAAGGAACCGGCATCTGCACTTCTCTACTGGACAAGGCGGCAGCGAAGATTGCACACGGAGACTACCGCGGTGCTGCCAGGCTTCTTGCCAGGGCGGAAGGACGGATTGAAAGCCTTATGGAACATGTCACCTCCGAAAAGGCCGTGTACGACAGTGACAGCGACACCGCCGTGACATTGCCGGAAGAGCTCGTGTCCGGACTCCGCACCCATTATTATACCGGAAGCATTGTCTTCGAATACCTTGATGCCGGAAGGGAATATCTCTTCGTCCGTTCGTCTTCGGACAGGCAGCCGGAAGGGCAGTTCAATGTAGTGGGAAAGCTGCGGACGGACGGCTCAGACTCATGGAAGCCTGCCAGAATCAGCCTTTTCCAGGAAAATATAGCATACAGGGACAATGCACCGGCATTTTTCTTCAGTGACGGCACCGAAGTCCGTAACGTATCGGTGGAATATGAAATATACTCCCTCGAATGACTGCGGCAAGATATCAGACAAACCAAACAGACAAGACAATGAGACGTTTTTTCCACATAATGCTCCTGGTGACTCTTATCTGTTCCTGTACCGGCACGGTTTCCAGGAAAGATGACATATCTACGTTCACCGCTGACGGCGTCAGGTACGACATATCATTCATGTCGGAATCCATAATCCATGTCCGTGCACTCCCGGAGGGGGACACCCTTGTGACGAAAAGACTTGTGGTGGACAAGAAACCGTATCCAGGGTACAGCTACAGGGAGACTGAAAATCAGATAATATTCCGGACATCCGGGCTCGAAGCTGTCTTTGACAAGTCAGCCTCTCTATTCACGTTCAGGGATGCGCGCACCGGCAGGACAATTCTTTCCGAGTCCGGGCGTACATTCATTCCGTCCGAAGCCGGCGGGGAAAAATGCCTTTCAGTGACACAGTCCTTCCATGCACCTGATGATGCGGGCCTGTACGGGCTTGGACAATACCAGAACGGCATATTCAATTATCGCGGCCAGAAGGTGCGCCTTGTCCATTCCAATATGGATATAGCCAATCCTGTACTGGTATCCACATCGGGATACGGCCTGCTGTGGGACAATTACTCCGCCACCGGTTTCGAGGACAAGGACGGGGATTTCAGCTTCTCTTCAGAGGTAGGCGATGCTTCTGACTATTACTTTATATGGGGCGGAGACATGGCCGGTGCGGTCGCAGGATACAGGGAGCTCACAGGGTCTGTGCCGATGTTCGGCAAATGGGTCTACGGATTCTGGCAGTCACGTGAGCGTTACAAGTCATTTGATGAGCTGGAGTCTGTCGTGAAGGAATACCGTTCACGCGGGATTCCTCTGGACAATATAGTGCAGGACTGGGAGTACTGGGGCGACAAGCCGCACTGGAATGCATTGGAGTTCAACCAGGAACACTTCCCGGACCCGGCAGAAGCCATCGGACGCCTCCATTCCGGATATAACGTGCATTTCATGCTCTCGGTCTGGCCCGGCTTTGGCCCGGAGACTGAGGTTTACCACGCCCTGGATTCCATAGGTGCCCTGTTTGACGAGAAAACATGGGCCGGATACAAGGTGTTCGATGCATACAACCCGCAGGCGAGGGATATTTTCTGGCGGTATTTCAAATCCGGCCTTTATGACAACGGGGTGGATGCATGGTGGATGGATGCCACAGAGCCGTCTTTCAGGGACGGTTTCACCCAGGAAAAGCAGGAGGCGCGCACCAAGTCCGCCGGGAACACATTTATCGGAAGTTTCCACCGCTATCTCAACACCTATTCCCTTGAGATGATGAAAGATCTGTACGGAAGGCTGCGTATGGCGGACAATGACAGGCGTCCGTTCATATTCACACGCTCCGCATTCTCTTCCCAGCAGCGTTACGGTACGGCAGTGTGGTCGGGAGATGTGACAGGCACTTGGGAGAACATGCACAGACAGCTTGTCGCAGGGCTCAACCTCTCTGTTTCCGGTATTCCATACTGGACTTCGGACACCGGAGGATTCTATGTCTTCGGAAGGGACGGAGTCTATCCGGAAGGCCTTGGTAGCGATGAGTACAAGGAACTTTACTCCCGCTGGTTCCAGTTCGGGGCATTCACTCCGGTATTCAGGGCCCACGGTACGGATGTCCCGAGGGAAGTGTGGCAGTTCGGCGAACCGGGAACACCGTATTACGACAATCAGGTGAAGTATATCCGCCTGCGTTACAGGCTTCTGCCGTATATCTATTCCGTGTCGCGCATGGTCTCGGAAGAGGATTGTTCAATGATGCGTCCTCTTGTGATGGACTTCACCTCCGATGCCCGTGTCCTTGATGAGGCCGATTCTTACATGTTCGGGCCGTCCTTCCTTGTTCGTCCGGTATTCAGTCCGGCATCCGAGGAGCCTGAGGTGTCCACGTATCTGCCTGGAGACGGCCTGTGGTATGATTTCTGGACAGGCGCAGTCCTCCGCGGAGGCACTTCGGATGTTCGCGGGAACGTGCTTGACGAGCTTCCTCTTTATGTCAGGGCAGGCTCGGTCATCCCGATGGCGGAAGTCAAGCAGTGGGCGTCCGAATATCCTGATACAAACTTGGAAATAAGGGTATATGCCGGGGCTGACGGCACTTTCGTGTGGTATGATGATGAGGGCGACGGCTACGGATATCTTGACGGGGCGTTCTCGGAGGCGGCTTTCTCGTGGGATGATGCCCGCAGGACGCTTGTGATAGGGCAGAGGACCGGAAGTTACGAGGGGATGCCGCACGAAGTCCGGATGGACGTGAAGGTCATGATGCCTGACGGCAATGTCATGGAGCGCGAGGTGACATGGTCGGGCCGGAGGCTTGAAGTAGCTTTCCGGTGATAATCTTGAATTAGTATAACGTGAATTCGATGAAATGAATTTCAGAGAATTACCTCTATAGAGGACGAAGTCCGGCGTAAGTTCTCCCCTACGCAGGGGAGAATTTAAGAGGGGTGACACGAAAAAGGAAAGGGATTTCGAAGAAATCGTAACGTCAGTTCGACGGAATCTCTGATATTGAACAGAATAATTCGTCGAACTGACGTTAATATATCGGACAATATGAGAAAATCAGTTTTTGTGACAATTTGCTGCGTGGCGCTGGCGACTGCCTTTTCATGGATGTCGGCTGCGCAGGAGAGGACAGTCTACACTATCAACGAGGCATGGGAATTCAGCAAGGAAGCTCGGACTCCGGACGATACATGTGCCGCATGGTCGGTCGTGGATATTCCTCATACATGGAATGCGGAGGATGCCGCAGATGACGAACCGGGAATGTACAGGGGAGAAGCCTGGTACCGCAAGACGGTGCAGATACCTCAGGACCTTTCCGGCAGGCGCGCCATTATCTATTTCGAAGGGGTGAATCAGGAGGCGGCCCTGTATGTGAACGGCAGACTTGCGGGAACGCATAAGGGAGGCTATACACGTTTCTGTTTTGACATCACTTCCATGCTTGAACCTGACGGCGTCAATTCGTTGGCCGTGAATGTGAGCAACGCCTACAATCCGGATATCCCGCCGCTTTCTGCCGACTTTACCTTCTTCGGCGGCATATACAGGGATGTCTATCTGAAATTCGTCAATCCGGTGCACATCGCGACAAATGACTATGCGTCCTCCGGAGTCTACATCCGTACGCCTGATGTATCGGAGGAGAATGCTTCAGTCAATGTCACTGCCCTTCTGACAAATGATTCGGACCGCCAGTCCAGCGTGCAGGCTGAATATGAGATACGTGATGCGGCGGGCAATACGGTGGCCTCGGCCAGGAAGAATGTGAAAATCCCGGCAGGGGAGACGCTGACGTGCCAGTCCGGCGACATGCAGGTATCCGCACCGCATCTGTGGGATATCGATGACCCTTACCTCTACAGGGTGTACACGCGTCTGTCAGACCGCAAGACAGGAGAAGTGCTTGACGAGGTGGCGGAGCCCCTTGGCCTGAGGTGGTACAGCTTCGATCCTGACAAGGGATTTTTCCTGAACGGAAGGCACCGCAAGCTTGTGGGAACTGCCAGACATCAGGATTTCCTGGAGATGGGGAATGCGTTGAGGGACGAGTATCATGTCCAGGATGTCATGCTGCTGAAGAAAATGGGAGGAAATTTCCTCCGCGTGTCACATTATCCTCAGGATCCGGTGATAATGGACATGTGTGACAAGTACGGCATAGTGACATCGGTGGAGATACCCGTGATAAATGCTGTGACAGAGTCCGAGGAGTTCCTTGCCAACTCCGTGGAAATGGCTGTGGAGATGGTGCGTCAGGATTTCAACCGTCCGAGCATCATGATATGGGGGTATATGAACGAGATACTTCTCCGCCAGCCGTATGAAGACGGGGACACTGTGGATCTGCCGAGGTATTACCGGTTTACGGAGCGTGTGGCCAGGGCTTTGGAGGACAAGATAAGGCAGGAGGATCCGTCGCGTTACACGATGATGGCATATCACAACGCTCCTTCACGCTATGAGAAGGCGCATCTGACGGAAATACCGATGATACTCGCATGGAACCTGTATCAGGGCTGGTATGAGCCGGATATCAACGAGTTCCAGAGACTTCTTGACCGTGCGCATGAAGTATATGCGGGCAAGTCCCTTATTGTAAGTGAATACGGACCGGGTGTCGATGTCCGTCTCCATTCATATTCTCCGGAACAGTTTGACTTCTCTCAGGAATACGGCCTTGTATATCACAGACATTACATGAGGGAAATGGCTGCCCGTCCGTTCATTGCCGGGTCGAGCCTGTGGAATCTGAATGATTTCTATTCTGAGCCGAGGGTGGATACCAATCCTCATGTGAACAACAAGGGAATCCTCGGCCTTGACAGGGAGGAGAAGGATGCGTACCTGTTCTATTCGGCATTGCTTGCCGACAGCCCATATCTGCGTATAGGCAACAGAGAGTGGGAATCACGCGGCGGTGTCGCCGATCCTGTGTCGGGAGAATGCGTCCAGAGTGTTCCGGTGTTTACGGACGCCTCATCCGTAGAATTGTATGCCAACGGCAGAAGCCTCGGCAGGAAGCCGGTTGACGGGGCATGTGCATTTTTCGATGTTCCTTTTGTATCCGGCAGGAATGTACTTGAGGCGGAGGCTTATTATGACGGCAAGGAGGATGGCGCGGCTGTCACGGACAGACTCGATGTCGATTTCCAGTCCGTGCCGGAATGCCCTGGCAAGGATTTCCTGCAGCTGAATGTGATGCTCGGGTCTCCGCGCTACTTCGATGACAGGCTTGCCGGGATAGCATGGATTCCTGAAAAGGAATATGAGACGGGAAGCTGGGGCTATGTAGGAGGCGAGCCTTACCGCCGTCCGACGTCGTTTGGGACAATGCTCGGCTCGGACATGGATATCTTCGGCACTGACCAGGATCCGTTGTTCCAGACGCAGCGGAGGGGAATCGATGCATTCCGAGCCGACGTACCGGACGGTGAATATTCCGTATATCTCTACTGGGCAGAACTTGATGCCGATACAGGCCGCGAGGCTCTTGCCTATAATCTCGGGGCAGATGCGCCAAGGAGCGGAAAGACCGTGCGTTCGTTCGATGTGTCCATCAACGGGACATGTGTCCTCAAGGATTTCAACATCGCTGAAGATGCAGGAGCCTTCCACGCAGTGATCAAGAAGTTCGTGGTGGAGGTAAAAGACGGAGAGGGCATCTCGATAGATTTCTCCGCTGTCCAGGGAGAGCCGGTCCTCAATGCCGTGCGCATTTACCGCAATTATTGAGGAAGTATTAAACGTAAGACGTTGTGTCATAATTGCAAACTGCTGCGTTATTTTCGGAATTCGGGCTAAGTCATTTACTCCAGTAAACTCCTGTCGCCCTCATCCTCAATGCCTTGCATTTTGCTAATTCTTACACACCTTAAAGGGGCTGCATCAAAATGAGTGTTTTGATGCAGCCCCTTATCTTTTCCGGTCCGGAATTACTCCACTACCTTGAAGTCTTCCTTACCTACTCCGCAAAGTGGGCATACCCAGTCTGCAGGCAGATCTTCAAAGGCCGTTCCCGGCTCTATGCCGCTGTCCGGATCCCCTACTGCAGGATCGTATTCGTATCCGCAGATAATGCAAATGTACTTTTTCATAATCAAATAAAATGTTTAAGATATATTCATAGCCGTTCGGCCACTTTGCCCCAGTCGATGATGTTCCAAATGGCCTCAAGATATGCCGCACGGCGGTTCCTGTAGTCTATATAGTATGCATGTTCCCACACGTCTATGACCATCAGCGGCTTCAGCCCCTGTGTCATCGGGTTGTCTGCGTTCTGTGTCTGGACTATTGACAGAGCCCCTTCCTTGTCTTCACAGAGCCATGCCCATCCTGATCCGAACAGTGTAGAGGCGGCTTTGATGAATTCTGACTTGAAGTTATTTATGGAGCCGAAAGTTTTCACCAGTTTTTCTTCGAGGATTTCAGGCATTTCCACAGTGGATGGTGACAATGTCTGGAAATAGAAGTCGTGGTTCCATGCCTGGGCAGCATTGTTGAAGATGGCGCCTCCGGCTTTCATTACGATCTCTTCTATCTCCATATCTTCATATGGTGACCCTTCGATCAGTCGGTTGAGATTATCAATGTAAGTCTGGAAATGCTTCCCGTAATGGTATTCCAGGGTTTCCGGGCTTATCACAGGACTGAGTGCGTCCTGGCCATAAGGCAATTCAGGTAATAAATGGACCATATCAATGCGTTTTTACAGGGTTGCAACACTTGCTGCAAATCTTCCATAGAAAACAAAGATACAATAAAATTTGATATTCCGTTCGGTTTGTCGTCGGTTTCGCTTCCTCCGGTCGCGGTCCCAGAATAACAAGATTTTATGATGATGCCGGGAGACTTCGGATCATAGAGGAGTACATGAACTCCGGAGAGTCAAAGGAATCCTTCCAAACAAAAATCAGGACGGGTCAGGTCCCTCATTCATGTCTTTCATATGTTTGTCCCATGATTCTGAGATATTTGGCTTCGCCACATATCCTGTTGCGCCTCGGGAAGGCTCTCGGCTTCTTCGATATTTGGCTTCGCCACATATCCTGTTGCGCCTCGGCAATGCAAATCAAACAAGTTTGTTTGCATTGCTCTCGGCTTCTGTGTATATTTGCCCCTCCGATTTTGGTCGGAATGCGAGAACGGATCAAATACATAGTGACAAGTCATGATTTTGCCATTTTTATCTTCCCTGATGCTTGCTGCATCACCCGTCCCCGAAGCAATGGATACCTTGTCCGGAGCTGTACTGGTATCTTCCTATAAGCAAGTCCTTGATATAAACAGAATAGCATCTCCTGTCACGGGCGTCACTCTGGAGCAGATGGAGACCAGGGGAATTGATGACATAAAGAAGCTTTCATCGATTGTCCCGAACCTGCATATTCCGGACTACGGCTCGTCCATGACTTCGTCTATCTATTTGAGAGGGTTCGGATCCCGTATCGACAACCCTGTCATAGGTCTTTATATCGACGATATTCCCGTGATGAACAAGAATGCGTATGACACTGGCCTGTACGATATAGGGAGCGCAATGCTACTCAGGGGACCACAGTCTACTTTGTACGGACGCAATTCCATGTGCGGAGTATTGTCGCTGAACACGCTTTCG
The DNA here is from genome assembly GCA_944326315.1 of uncultured Bacteroidales bacterium. Classification (GTDB taxonomy): domain Bacteria; phylum Bacteroidota; class Bacteroidia; order Bacteroidales; family UBA932; genus Cryptobacteroides. The sequence continues at coordinate 9,730 of CALVDP010000006.1, read as the reverse complement.
CCAGAGACTTTCCGAGGAAGCCGTGTCGCCCTTGAATACGGGACTGCCAATTCCGTACTGGCCAGGCTTTCCCTCTATCCGGGTGCCGGCATCGGCCTGTCAGTGGCCTACCGGCATACGGACGGGTTCTATATGAATACCTACGACAATGAATATGTGGACCGCTCGGATGCGCTGAACATCCGTTTCCGTGTATGGAAACAGCTCCGGCGCGACCTTGTCTTCGAGAATATCCTGTCCGCGTCCCTTACGGACCAGGGAGGCTACCCTTACAGGGAATATGATCCGGACAGCGGGATACTTGCGGCTGTCGCGTACAACGATCCCTGTCATTACCGACGTCTTGACGTATCGGAAGGACTGAAGTTCAAGTATATGTCAAGGAACTGGACATTGAGTTCGGTGACAAGCCTGCAGTTCCTTGCGGATGAAATGCTTATGGACCAGGACTTCACCACGCGCTCCATGTTCACGCTTGAGCAGACGCAGCTCGAAGGGACGGTGACACAGGAACTGATACTTAAGCCTGAAGGCGGCTGGAGAAAGCCATGGTGGAACTGGCAGACAGGCTTTTTTGCCTTCGCCAAATACAATGACATGTCTGCTCCTGTCAGATTCAAGAAAGACGGAATAGACGAGCTCATCCTGGCAAATGCCAACAAGGGACTTCAGTCTGTATTCGGTGACGGAGCGGCCCTTATGCTGCAGGAGAATGAATTCGACATAACAAGCGATTTCGGCATTACCGTGGCCGGCGCGGCACTGTACCATGAATCATATTTCACTGTCGGACGTTGGACCCTGACTGCCGGACTCCGGCTCGACTATGAATGGTCGGGCATGGATTATGACAGCCGTTCCCTCATACATTACAGCATCCGGCTTCCGTTCATGACCACTGATTATCAGCCGTGCGAATGTCTCTACCAGGGATGGGAGGAGAACAGCTATCTTGAGGTAATGCCCAAGGTGTCAGCCTTGTATGATTTCGGGAAGGTCAAGCTGTTCGCCACGTTTTCTGAAGGGTACAAGTCAGGAGGTTTCAACACCCAGATTTTCTCCGATATCGTGCAGAACCGACTGATGTCGGCCCTAATGGAGAAGTCCCCTGTCAAGCTGCCGGAAAGCAGCATCGGGGCGGATGATACCGTATACAAGCCGGAGAGAAGCCTGAATGTCGAGATCGGTACACGTTACTCTTTCAATAAAGGAAGGCATAGTTTTGCAGGTACTGCGTCCATATACAGTATAATGTGTGTGAACCAGCAGATTACGGTCTTCCCGTCCGGCAACAGTACCGGCAGGATGATGGCCAACGCCGGCAATTCCAGAAGTATCGGAGCAGAGGCGGAATTTGCATATTCCTTTGAAAATTTTGGACTTACGGCTTCGTACGGTTTCTGTGATGCCAGGTTTACGAACTATAATGACGGTCTGGCGGATTATAAGGGCAAGAGGATACCTTATTCTCCTGCGCATACGCTGAACGCCAGGGTGCAGTACCGCTGGGACATTTCCAACGACTATTTCAGGAGCATCACTGCAGGAGTGGAGGTATCAGCCCTCGGGAAGATATGGTGGGATGAAGCCAATACACTCTCCCAGCCGTTCTATGCCGTGCTTGGCGCCGATGTCCGTGGACATTTCAAGTGGTTCGATGTTTTCCTGCGCGGCGAGAATCTCACCGATTCCAGACATTCCGTGTTCTATTTCAAGTCCGTAGGCAAGTCTTTCTTCCAGATTTCAAAACCTCTGCGTCTTACCGTAGGGCTTGCTGTAAGCCTCTGACATGTCCCCAGGCAGAGGTGACTTCAAAAGTGGCTTTTGGCCGCAGTCCTTTCGGGCTGTCCCTGATTGTTTTTTGCGAAAGACTTAATTCATCTAATGAGCCGGTGCCCCGGTCCTTTCCCCTGACGGAATATATCATGCATCTTTCTTCATAAGAGAGGTGCGGCACAGGGCTTGCAATAGAGTATCCCCAGTTTGGTTATAAATTGAACCGGCACCTTATTGTAATAGGGTGTAGTGTTTTAATATCATATAGAATTTGTTGTTTTGCTTAAAGTTATAAAGCAATCAGTATTTGACCAAAAAAATATCATTAAATTGTTTGGAGAATGCTTTAAAATCGTTACCTTTGCACCGGACATAAGAATTTTTTCGTGTCTATTTGTTAAGTTCGTTTTATATATGGGCAGGTTCCTTGGGGAGGGAGCCTGCTTTTCTTATATCTTGCGGAATTCGGTCGGGGTCATTCCGGTGCGCGAACGGAACATTGTGGTGAAGTATTCGGCGCTTTCGAAATGAAGGATGATTGAGATCTCCTTGACGGATGCCCCTGTACCGCGCAGCAGCTCTTTCGCCCTGTGGATCCTCAGGTTTATGAAATATTGTGCGGGTGACAGTCCCGTATATTGCTTGAACATCCGTCTGAACTTGCTGTAGCTGATATTGAGTCTGTCCGCTATTTCCGGCATCTTAATATCATTCTCCACGAAGTCATCCATGATGCTCTTGGACATGTTCACTATCCTGACAGCCTCATCGTCTTTCCTGAGCGCGTTTCTGCTGCCTGTCATGAACATGATGCCCAGGAGATGGTTTACCACGCCGGCAAGGAGTTGCTGGAAGAACGGCTCCTGTCTCACGGCAGTATGTATGGCCTCATTGTACAGATTGACTATGAACTCATTGTATCCAATATGGAAAATGGGTGACCTGACAGAGAAGAAGCCGGCCTGTACGCGGTTGTCTATATTGACTCCCTGAAAACCGATCCAGTATTCGTTCCATCCCGTGTCGTTGTCCGGCCTGTATGAATGCCATTCTCCAGGGAAAAGCATGAACATGTCTCCTCTTTCTACCTTCATCTTGCCGGCATTCCTGGTGGCCAGCGTTCCTCTGCCGTCCACGATGTAGACGAGTTGGTACTCCGGGAGTATCCTTCCGTGTCCTGGGTCGAACATGTATTCCTGGTTGTGTTTCGCCGGCGGGTAGTCTTCTCCGGGTGAGATTTTCTGATGCCCTACGGAGCAGACTGTAAGTCCCCATTCCCTGTCTCTCTGGTTCTGTGCAATGTATTTTATAGGTTCCATATCATTTGCTGTTGCCTTCCTGAGAGCGCAGCCGCATTTAACAGCCGGTGACCGCGGCGAGTGCGCAACAGTATATGTGGACATTTATGACCAAATATACGCAGAAGCCGAGTGCAATGCAAACAAGTTTGCAATTGCCGAGGCGCTACAGTATAAATGCCCGAAGGGCAAATATACGCAAAATCCTCAAGGTCTCCGCCTTACGGCGCAATAATCCGCCACACGGGAAAACCTGTTTCCGCCCAAGTCCGCCAAAAAACAGATTCTGTAGGTCAAAAAACGAAGGTCTGTGTGGCGTCGCTGCATATATCTTTGCACATGAACACTGAGACCACACGTCAGATAACACTACAAACATTCAAAATATGAAGAATATCTCAACTCCAGGATGCTTTCTTGCTGTCGATATCGGAGCGACAAGCGGCAGGGAAGTGGTATGTTTCCGTGATAATGCCGGCAGGTTCCGTTTTGAAGAAGTGCATCGCTTCCCCAACGCCATCCTGAATGTGTCCGGACATTATTACTGGGATATTTTCGCCATTTATGCGTCAATAATCGAAGGCTTCAGAAAATGCGTTTCGGCCGGGTATCATCCGGAATCGATTGGTATTGATACGTGGGGAGTGGATTTCGGTTTCGTGGCGGATGACGGCACCATCCTGGGACTGCCGAGAGCTTACAGGGATCAATACACGGACGGCGCTCCCGAGGAATTCTATAATATTATACCAAAGGAGGAGCTTTATCGCAGGACTGGCATTCAGATCATGCCATTCAACAGCATTTTTCAGATATTCCGTCAGGCTGAGACCGGATCTGCATCGCTCAGACATGCCTCACACCTGCTTTTCATACCTGACCTGTTGTCGTATATGCTGACAGGGAAGATGGTCTGCGAGTACACCGTGGCTTCCACATCACAGCTTCTTGATCCGTATTCAAGGGATTTTGACAGAGGTTTGCTTGCTGCGGCTGGTGTCAAGAGGGATATGTTCCCCGGGATTGTCATGCCGGGTACCGTGGTGGGGGAGATTGACAGCCGTATAGCAGAGAGCACTGGTATCGGAAATGTGAAGGTCGTGGCTGTAGCCGGGCATGACACGGCATCGGCTGTGGCCGCAGTGCCTGCCCTGGACCGGAATTTCGCGTATCTGAGCAGCGGTACATGGAGCCTGATGGGTATAGAGACCGATGCTCCTGTTGTCAATGAAAGTGCCTTTGCCATGAATTTTACCAATGAAGGCGGTGTGGAAGGCTCCGTCCGCTTTCTGAAGAATATTACCGGCATGTGGCTTCTGGAGCAGTGCAGAAAGGAATGGAAGCTTGCGGGGAAGGATTATGCCTATGGGGATATCATGTCGATGGCCCGGAAGGGAAAGGATTTCAATGTGACAGTGAATCCGGATGACCCGTCCCTGGCTAATCCCGAGAGCATGACTGCTGCCATATCCCGGCTGTGTCTGGAGAAATCAGGGAAGGCCCCGGCGGACGACTGCGAGATGGTGTATTGCATATTCAGAAGCCTTGCGGCCAGGTACGGAGAGGTCCTGGATATCCTGAGAGAGCTGTCGCCTCATGACATCAGCTGCCTGTACATAGTAGGCGGAGGCGCCAGGAATACATTGCTGAACAGCATGACGGAAGAAGCTGCAGGAGTGAAGGTGATAGCCGGTCCTGCCGAAGCCACCGCAATAGGGAACTGCATGGTCCAGGCCCAGGCTGCCGGACTGGTCAGGGACCGCAATGAATACAGGCGTATCATCGCAGGGATGTAAAGCAGGAGTACCGGCGAAGCAATCCTGCTGCAGGTCTCCCGTAAAGTGAGAAAGTAATATTAATCGGTAAAACATAAGTCATATGAAAAAAGACATCAATGTCGAGAGAGCCTATGAGGCTGCAAAGGACCGTTATGCCGCAATAGGCACAGATACGGAGAAGGTACTGGATACCCTTCAGAAAATATCCATTTCATTGCATTGCTGGCAGGCCGATGATGTTGTCGGCTTCGAAACACTTGGACAAGGTTCCCTGACAGGCGGCATACAGGTGACAGGCAATTATCCCGGCAGAGCGCGGAACATAGACGAGCTTCGGGCTGATATCCTGAAGGCGGCCTCCCTTATACCGGGCAGACACCGTCTCAATCTGCATGAGATCTACGGCGACTTCCAGGGCAAGGCCGTGGACAGGAACGAGGTCACACCCGAGCATTTCAGGTCATGGATGCAGTGGGCAGGGGAGAACGGGATGAAGCTTGATTTCAACAGCACATCTTTCTCGCACCCTAAGAGCGGGGACCTGACCCTGGCCAATCCTGACGAGGGTATTCGCAGATTCTGGATAGAGCACACCATGCGCTGCAGGCAGATAAGCGAGGAGATAGGCAAATACCAGAATGACCCGTGCATCATGAATATATGGATCCATGACGGTAGCAAGGAGGTGCCGGCCAGCAGGCTGGAATACCGCAGAATACTGAAGGATTCTCTCGATGAAATCTTCTCAGTGAAATACGACAACATGAAAGACTGCATAGAGGCGAAGCTTTTCGGTATCGGGCTTGAAAGCTACACTGTCGGATCCTATGACTTCTATCTCGGATACGGTGCTGCCAACGGCAAGATGGTGACCCTTGATACAGGGCATTTCCACTTGACGGAAAGCATTGCGGACAAGGTGTCGGCTCTTCTTCTCTTCACTCCGGAGATAATGCTCCATGTAAGCCGCCCTGTGAGGTGGGACAGTGACCATGTAGTAATATTGAATGATGACATTACGGACCTTGCCAGGGAGATAATCAGATGCAAGGCCCTGGACCGTGTACACATAGGTCTGGACTATTTTGACGCCACCATCAACAGGATAGGTGCGTATGTGACAGGTACGAGGGCCACGCAGAAGGCGCTCCTTCTGGCATTGCTTGAACCGGAGGGCGTACTCGGGAAATATGAGGCAGGAGGACGCTTTTTCGAACGTCTTGCGCTTCAGGAAGAACTCAAAAGCATGCCTTGGGGTGCCGTATGGGACATGTTCTGTCTCAGGAATGATGTCCCTGCCGGCATGGACTATATCGGGGATATCCTGAAATACGAGGCGGATGTGACATCCTTGAGAAAATAGCCGTCAGCCATGGACAATCTCTGGGGACTGTTGATAATCGCTGCCGGAAGCTTCGGACAAAGCAGCTCCTATGTACCTATAAACAAGGTCAGACGATGGAGCTGGGAAAGCTTCTGGCTTGTGCAGGGCATCTTCGCCTGGCTTGTCTTCCCGTTTGCCGGAGCCATGCTTGCCGTACCGGAAGGACAGACCTTGTGGCAGATAATTGTCTCTGATCCGGCTTCTTCGTGGGCTGCGGTGGGGTTCGGCGCCTTGTGGGGAGTGGGAGGACTGACATTCGGCCTGTCCATGAGGTATCTCGGCATAGCCATGGGCCAGTCTATTTCCCTTGGTACATGCGCTGCCTTCGGCACCCTGTTCCCGGCCATTGCTGCAGGTACCGATCTTTTCCGGGGAGCAGGGCTTGTCCTGCTGGCTGGGGTGTGCATTACCCTTGTGGGAATTGCTGTCATAGGCTATGCAGGAAGTCTCCGTTCCAGAGACCTTTCCGGGAAGGAAGACAACACGGCCGTGAAGGAGTTCTCATTGTCGAAGGGGCTTGCGGTGGCCTTGCTTGCAGGAGTGATGAGCGCATGTTTCGCACTCGGTCTTGATGCAGGTCCTTCCGTGGAGGAATCTCCTGCATTGTTCAGGACGCTGCCTGCCACATTCCTGGTCACCCTGGGCGGTTTCCTTACCAATGCCGCCTATTGTCTTTTCCAGAATTACAGGCACCGGTCATTCCATGATTATGCCAATGTGAAGGTGCTTCCTGTGAACGTGCTTTTCTGCGCCCTTGCCGGTCTCCTCTGGTATACGCAGTTTTTCGGACTCGGCATCGGGACCGGTTTCTTCAGCAGGGATTCTGTGCTTTTCGCTTTTTCCTGGTGTATATTGATGTCGCTGAATGTCGTTTTCAGCAATGTGTGGGGACTTATACTCAAGGAGTGGAAAGGTGTTACCGCCAGGACTGTTGCCGTGCTTGTGGCCGGTCTGGCCATAATGGTTTTTTCGTTGGTTTTCCCGAACCTGTCATGAAGAAAGGCCGGTTTGCGGAAGTGTGTTTTTATTGAAAGTCTATATGATGAACAACAGATCAATACTTGAAGGGCGTCCTGCCCTTGAAAGACAGATAATGGAAGTCGCCGAAGCTGCGGGTTATCTGTGGCAGAAAGGATGGGCCGAAAGGAACGGCGGCAACATCACAGTGAATATTACGGAGTATGTCGATGACGGCATGCGTTCCCTTCCGGCGATATGCCCTCCTGTCCCGATAGGGCTTACCCTGCCTCATCTTAAGGGCTGCTGGTTCTTCTGCAAGGGTACAAACAGAAGAATGCGCGATCTGGCGAGATATCCGATGGAGAACGGTTCGGTCATCAGGATACTGGATGACTGTTCCAGCTATGAAATAGTGGCGGACAATCCGGTGAAGCCCACTTCCGAGCTTCCTTCGCATCTGGCGGTGCACAATGACTTCGTCGAAAGGGGGCTCGGGTACAAGGCCTCGCTCCACACTCATCCTATAGAGCTTGTGGCAATGTCACATACGAAAAAGTTCCTCGGGAAAGATGTCTTGACCAACATCCTCTGGAGCATGATCCCTGAGACAAGGGCCTTCTGTCCGAAGGGTCTAGGCATTGTGAAATACGAGCTTCCTGGCTCTCTCGCCCTTGCCGCAGCCACTATCAGGGAACTAGAGGACTATGATGTCGTGATGTGGGAGAAGCACGGCGTCTTCGCTGTGGGACCAGACATCATGGAGGCTTTCGACCAGGTGGATGTCCTTAACAAGTCCGCCATGATCTATATCAATGCGAAGTGCATGGGGTATGAGCCTGACGGGATGACGCAGGAGCAGATGCGTGAGATGGCCCAGGCTTTCAATCTGCCCAAATGACAGTATTCGTCAGCACCGAAGTCCGAGTCACCACCATGAAAGACATGCGGATTTACAATCCGGCTGAACGATACAAGTACAGCTGCGGTCAGTTTCTTCATGACCGCAGCTGTTTTCATCTTTATTTATGAGCCTTCTCTCACTATGGGAAAACGCACGATTATTTGATCTGAAGATCAGTTGATGTCGTTTCGGGTTGACTGCGAAAATGTCTATCTTTTAATATTTTAACGTGAATTCGATGAAATGAATGGAATGAATTTCATAGAATTACCTCTATGGAGGACGAAGTCCGATGTAAGTTCTCCCCTACGCAGGGGAGAATTTAAGAGGGGTGACACGAAAAAGGAAATGGATTTCGAAGAAATCGTAACGTCAGTTCGACGGAATCTTTGATACTGAACATAATAATTCGTCGAACTGACGTTATTTTACAACTCCAATAATTCCTGTTCCGACATTCCGGTAGCCTGCATGATGGTCTCTGCCGGTACTCCGAGCTGTTTCAGAGACTTCGCAATCTCGATACGACCTTCGGCACGTCCTTTAGCTTCGCCTTCGGCACGTCCTTTAGCTTCGCCTTCAGCGCGTCCTATGGCTTCACCTTCGGCACGTCCTATGGCTTCGCCTTCGGCCCTGCCGTCGTTTTTCGCGGTGTTGATGATGTTGTAATAGTCCCGTTCCGTAATCATATTCTCTTCGTAAGTGATTCTTCTTTCCGGTTCGAACCGTGCTATTTCACAGGCCAGGAACAGTCTTTCGAAAGCCTTGGACCTCAAACCTTCGGGGAGGCTGTCCAGGGTACCGACATGTTTCAGGGCGAACAGCCACTTGTCGAGCAGAGAGGTGCAGTCATCAAGCTTCTTCGAGAACCTGTCCAGTTCTGCAAAGATAAAAAATATCGTATCATCCGGTACGTCCATGGAGAGTTTTTCACGGAAAGTATATTCGGAAATGAACCTGTCTGACCAGATTCCGTCAGATCTGTCGACTTTCGGGGAAGGTATCCCCTGACCCTTGCCGAGCAGTCCGATGAAATACACCGGAGGGATGTCATAAATGTTGCCGTCCCCCTTGAGAGCCACCGAGTCATAGGTCTTGGATGCATACAGGACGCAGCGTCTGAAGAAGTTCTCCTGGTGGTAGCATTGCACTTCTACGATGAAAGAAGAATTGTCCTCACCGGTACAGCGCAGGTCAATCCTGATGCTTTTGTTGAAAGGGGAGAACCCCGGGATCTCAGTGGTCGCGTAAGCGATTTCGCGGACTTTCTTGCCGTCAGGGAGCATGACGTTAATCAAATCGATCAGGACGTCGGAATTCCTCTGATCCCCGAACACCGCCTTGAACCCGGCATCTGTCAGAATGTCCACATACCGCCTCACCATCATCTCATCCTCAATGCCGCAGTTTCCGGAGCTGTAACTGATATTGTCCATAGTGTAATAATTAAAACATGAAACATATAGAAGCATAAACCATATATCCATATTGAACAAGGCGCCGGACACCAGGAGTCCCGGACACCGATGGACGAATATAAGACTTGAATTCCGGACTGTCTTTCAGAAAAAGAAAATCCGTATTTTTTTATCTTTCTGAAAAAATATTTTCTTTTTCCGATAGAAATTTTTCT
>CALVDP010000005.1 GCA_944326315.1 uncultured Bacteroidales bacterium | reverse complement strand
TATGGCAACATATACTATAACGGTCAATGAGAGGACAAAGGCGGGTAAAAGCCTTGTCAATTATCTTAAGTCTCTTGGGGTAATTGATGGCCCAAACGATGAGACCTTGCAGGCAATGAAAGATATAGAGGACGGGAATGTCACAGTTTATAAGACATTTGAGGATTATCTTGAAGCATACAAGTAATGAGACAGATTGCGACTACCAACAAGTACAGAAAAGACTGGGAATTGGCAAAACGCAGAAATCTCCCGATTCAAGAACTCAATGATGTCATCTACAAACTGGCAAATGATATTCCCCTGCCAAAAGAAAAGAAAGACCATTCTTTGCGAGGTAACTATGTTGGCTATCGGGAGTGTCATATAAGACCAGACTGGCTTCTGATATACAGAAAGACAGACAACAACGAATTACAGATACTTGAACTTGTCCGAACAGGAACACATTCAGACCTGTTCAAGAAATAGATTACAGACACCCTCTTGCAGCAGTGCAGGAGGGATTCTTGTATATTGAAGCATCCAAAAATTCCGAACAGAACAGAATTGGAGACAACATCCTTTAACTATACCTGTAAACAGCCAAATCAAGTCGGATTCATACCTTTATATATACCTGCTCTCATACAGTACAGGTAGAGAATACGCACAGAGTATCTATCCAAAGTACCCCTGCCCTGTTATCTGGGGAAATTAAAATCCAATTCAACGCAAGACCATATTTGTTTGCTGGTTTTATCAACCGCAATGTCTGCGAATGCACAGGCACGGACAGAAACTTTTGATTCCAATACAATAGGATGGACTGCTTTTTTCGTACCTGACTGACAAGAGTCGGAAAAGCAGAAAAGCAGGAATGGAATCAGCGGATACGGCCTGTTTACGGATAAAAAGATTATTTTTGCAGACTGTTACCCACCGGCATTCAATATCAGACATGCCCGGCTATAAAAATTGACAAATATGAAATTTTCGATTCTATCCAAGGTCCTGCCCCTTATTTCCGCAGGCATTGTTTCACTTTCCGCAGCATCTGATGCTGACGCCTGCACGAACATTCTTGTCTCGAAAGGAGCAAGTGCCGACGGCTCATGCATGATATCCTATGCTGCAGATTCCCATACCTTGTTCGGCGAACTCTATTTTCATCCTGCCGCTGACTGGCCTGAAGGAGCTATGCTTGATATTCATGAATGGGATACAGGGAAATACCTCGGCAGAATACCTCAGGTGCGCCATACCTATCAGACAGTGGGCAACATGAACGAACATCAGCTCATTATCGGAGAATCGACATTCGGAGGACGTCCTGAATTGTATGATTCTACAGGAGTGATGGACTACGGCTCATTGATATACGTAGCATTGCAGAGGGCGAAAACCGCAAGGGAGGCAATTGACATTATAGTCGGACTAGCTGACACATACGGCTATTGCTCTTCCGGAGAATCGTTCTCCATCGCCGACAAGGATGAAGTCTGGGTAATGGAACTTATCGGCAAAGGCTATAAGGAGGAAGACGGAAGAAATGTGCGCAAAGGGATTGTGTGGGTAGCCCGTAGACTGCCTGACGGCTATATATGCGCACATGCGAACCAGTCCAGGATAAGCACCTTCCCTTTTGACGATCCGGAGAACTGCCTTTACTCCCCTGATGTCGTGTCATTTGCAAGAGAAATGGGATATTTTGACGGGAAAGACGAGGAATTCAGCTTCTGCGATGCGTACAATCCGTTGAATTTCGGTTCCATGCGCGGGTGTGAGGCCAGGGCGTGGGCAGCGTTCAATATCCTGTGTGATGGGAAATTCACTTATGAAGAAGGGGGAAAGCTCATCACCAGAGATGCCTACGACTTTATTGACTATGCGATGGGCTATGATGCATCGGCCCGTTTCCCGCTTTTCGTGAAGCCCGGACGCAAACTGACTGTCAAGGATGTCGCAGACGTGATGAGGGACCATTTTGAAGGTACTCCGATGGATATGACGACCGATATTGGAGCAGGCGGCAACGCTCTTCCGTACCGTTGGAGGCCGATGGAGTTCGAATACGAAGGCAGAATGTATGTCAACGAGAGGGCTATTGCCACTCAGCAGACCGGTTTCTGGTTCGTAGGCCAGTCCCGCGGATGGCTCCCGGATCTGGTAGGCGGACTGCTGTGGTTCGGGACCGACGATGCTGCGACATCATATCTTACACCCATTTATACCAGCATAACGAAAGTCCCGGCATGTTTTGCCGAGGGCAATGGAAGCATTCTTGAGTATTCTCCGACATCGGCATTCTGGATGTGCAACCGCGTAGCCAATGCCTGCTACCGTATGTACAATGTCATGGCTCCGGTGGTACGTGCGAAAGCGGACAGTTTCGAGAAGAGCCAGATGGCGCTTGTCCGGGAGATAGACAGCCAGGCACTTGACCTCTATCAGAAAGCCCTTGATACACCTCGCAGACAGATCAGACGCAATGACCAGGCAGCCAAGGTGCTGGACCCGTTCAGCGAGGTCAGGGATTTTCTCACGGACTATTCAACAGGGACTGCGCAGGGGATTTTCGACGAGTGGGTGTCACTTGAGACATTCCTGCTTGTGAAGTTCATGGACGGTAATGTCAAGGCACAGAACCCTGACGGCTCCTTCGTGACCAACGGCTATTCAGACAGAATACCTGACGGTATCACCAATCCAGGATATACAGACAAATGGAAAGAAGCCGTTGTCCGTGACCATGGAGAGGTGCTTGAGTGTCGGTAAATCTTATAAAATCTGATTTCTGATCCACCTAAGGGGGCTGTGTTCAAATGAAAATTTGACACGGCCCCCGGGTATTTTGTATCCACCTGTTGCGATTATATATCAAAAAACGCAAATTCGGTTAAAAAAATAATTCCGGACGGAAATTTTCAATATGTCCTTTTACCGAAGGCAAGATAGTATAAAAAAAACATGCATCGGTGATATTCTATCGTATTATTTCCTATATTCGTCCAATGAACAACATAACACTCCCCAATTATGAAAAGGTTCTTTTCTGCGTTTGTTCTTTCATTGATGGCTGTATTTGTGGCATACTCTCAGAACCAGGCTGCATATACCATCAGCGGTGTTGTCCTGAACAAGGACACAGGTAAGCCTGTGGAATATGCCACGGTCGTGCTTGCAGCCACCGAGCAGTGGGCTGTGGCCGATGCCAACGGAAACTTCACTATCCAGAATGTCCAGCCAGGCAAGAATACAATAAGCATATCATGTCTTGGTTTCGTTACAGACACGAAAGAGATTGTGGTGTCCAAGGATATTCCCAAATATCTGATATACCTTGCAGAAGACAACCTGACTCTCGACAGCGTGGTCGTGACGGCGCAGGACAATAGCAACAGTGCCACTACAAGCAGGACCATAGACAAGACGGCTCTTGATCATATCCAGATGCTGAATGTTGCCGATGTTACAAGTCTGTTGCCGGGAGGCGCAACTCGTAATCCAAGTCTTCTAAGCAATCAGGTATTCAATATCCGTTCTGGAAGCACTGAAGTGGGAAATGCATCTTTCGGTACTGCTGTTGAAGTCGATGGTGTCCGCCTTTCGAACAATGGTTCTTTTGCAGATATAAGTACTTCAGGAGTATCAGGCGCGGCTGTAAACAATATCGCTTCCACTAATGTGGAATCTGTAGAGGTCATTACAGGTGTTCCTTCCGTGGAATACGGTGACATGACTTCCGGGGTGGTCAAAATAAACACCAGGAAAGGCCGTACACCTTATATTGTGACCATGTCTACCAATCCTAATATGAAGCAGGTCTCTGCCAGCAAGGGTTTCGGCCTTGGCGAGACAAAGAGAGGCGCATCCAAGGGCACCCTTAATGCCAGTCTTGAATATACGATAGCGACAAGTGACCAGAGATCGCCATATGCATCATATGACAGGAAGCAGCTTCAGCTTACTTACAGCAATCTTTTCGACAGAGGCATCCTTAGCGAAACCCCGTTGAGGTTTTCCGTAAGTGCATCCGGCAATATTGGAGGAAAGGACACCAGGGCGGATCCAGATGCCTTTTCTGAAAACCGTACTACAGTAAGGGATAATTCTTTCCGAGGCAATTTCGACTTTGACTGGCTGCTCAGCAAGAAATGGATTACCAATCTAGAGTTCAGCGGCTCGGTGGTATATAGCGACAAGCATAGTCGGGAGCATGAAGATGTGAACTGGGCACAGGATTCTCCTGCAATACATGGTACGGAGGAAGGGTATTTCGTGGCCCAATACTATGAGGACAATCCGGATGCAGCGGTGATTCTAAGGCCAAGAGGATATTGGTACAAAACGATGTGCGTTGATGACAGGCCGATAAACTATGGTCTTAAACTCAAGGCGAACTGGGCAAGGCAGTTCGGGGAGATCAACAGCAAGCTGAAAGTCGGAGTGGACTGGTCTGCCGACGGTAATTTCGGTATAGGGGAATATACGGAGAACATGGAGACTGCCGACAATTTCTGGGAGTACAGGTATTGTGATATTCCTTTCATGAACAATGTCGCTGCATACGTGGAGGAAAACATAACAATTCCTATCGGCAAGACCAGACTGAACGTCATTGCCGGACTCAGGAATGACAATACCATTATCAGGAACTCCGCATACGGGACGACTTCAAGTCTGTCTCCGAGATTCAACCTGAAATATACTATCCTTTCACCGAAAGACCGCTGGAACAAGACGGTACGGGAGCTTTCTTTCCGTGCAAGTTGGGGAATGGCTACCAAACTTCCGTCTTACTCCATTCTTTATCCTACACCGACTTATACATACCTGAATACTTTTTCTTCAACGTCTACGGCATCAGGTTCTGCTTTCTCGGCTTATTATATCATGCCAAGGACCATTGAATATAATCCAGAACTGCGTTGGCAGAAAAGCCAACAGTCCGAAATCGGTTTCGACATGGACATTGCCGGAAACAAGATATCTCTGGCAGGGTATTTTAACCGGATGCAGGATGCTTATAGACTTAATAATGAATTTGATAGGTTTACCTACAATTACACATCAATCAGTGCACTTGAAGCCTGCACGATTCCTGCTGAAAACAGACGATTCAGCGTAGACAGGGAAACCGGTATCGTTACTGTTTCAGATGTCACGGGGGCGCAGGCAAGTGAGACTCTTGCATATCGGACACGTGAAAGGCTTGAACGGAGAACTGTCCCAGACAATAGTATAAATCCTATTACTCGTTACGGATTGGAGTGGATAGTCGATTTCAAGAGAATTCGGCCTATCAATACTACTATCCGTCTGGACGGGTCTTTCTACGGGTACCACACCGTTGACAAAAATTGTGTACCATATACCAATGTTACAATAATGGGTGCAGACGGAGACCATTACAGATACATCGGATATTATATAGGAGATGATAATATTGCCAACGGCATGGAAACTCAGCAGTTAAGTACCAACATTACTGTTACTACGCATATCCCCAAAGTACGTATGATAATATCCCTCAGGACAGAGGTCACCTTGTTCCGTTATTCAAGATCTCTCAGCGAGAAAGACGGCGGACAGCGGTCTTACCGACTGACAAATCGGGATGACATACTTTCCATAACGGACGGATCGATTTATGACGGCGATAGCTATACTGTATTGTATCCTGAATACTATACGACATACGATGATCCTTATACACATAGGAACTATTATGAAGACCTTGTATGGGCAAGGGAGAATGATCCTGGGATGTACACGGATCTTTCACAACTTGCTGTAATTTCAAATTATACCTATTATTTCAGGAAGAATTACTATACCCCTTATTTCTCAATGAATTTCAGTATAACCAAGGAAATAGGTGATATTGCGTCGATTTCTTTCTATGCGAATAATTTCTTCAATAATTTAAGCAGGATTTATTCGACAAGATCCGGGACATGGAGTGTTCCGAATACCGGTAGTAGCCTAATACCTAATTTTTATTACGGTCTGACACTCAGACTAAAATTTTAGAATATAAAATGTTTAACTAAATCCCCAAAACATGAGAAAAATTATTTTTTTAGTTATGATGGCGGCTGCATTCTTGGCCGTGTCATGTGATCCGAGTTCGGAAAATCCTCCAATCGAGGTGCAGGTTTCCCTTATGTACGAAAATGCCATTATGGACAAGGACGGAGTTACTGTGACCTTGATGACAACAGACAATTCTGCTTCATATCAGGCCGAGACAGTAGCCGGTGTCGCCACGTTTACTGTAATTCCTGGACTGTACAATGCTTCTGCTTCTTTTACAGAGACCGACGGCACAAATAGATTGTTGTATAACGGGTCTGCTGCTGTGACAGTGTCATCTGCCGGAGAGACTGCGTTTACCATCAACCTTACCGTATCAGAATCCAGCCAGCTTGTCATTAAGGAATTGTATACCGGCGGATGCCAGAACGATGCAGGAAGCGGACGATATATGCATGACAGTTATGTAATCCTGTATAACAACGGCGATTCACAACTCGATATAAGTGATGTTGCTTTTGCTTTTGTCTCACCATTCAACAGTAACTCTACTAGTAAGTATATGGTCGATGGCGTGTTATCGTATGCATCACAGGGATGGGTTCCTGTCGGTTATGCAATATGGTGGTTTACATCCGATGTAGTATTGGAGCCATATTCCCAGATTGTGGTTGCTATTGACGGGGCTATCGATCATACCCTTACATACAGCAACTCTGTAAATCTCAGTGACGGAAGCTATTATGCCATGTACGATCCGGAAGCCGGATTCACTAATGCAAGCAGGTATCCTAATCCGTCAGATGCAATACCAAGTTCTCATTACCTTCATACGTTTCTTTACGGATTGGGCAATGCATGGCCTTTGTCAGATTCCAGCCCGGCGTTCATTATTTTGGAAAATGCAGATATAGAGGCATATTCTCAGGATAACACCAATTATGATAATACGGAGAATACGCCAAATGTCCGGGTTCTGACAGACTGGATTGTCGATGGCTTGGAGGTGTACAGAGCTGGTTATGAAGCCAACAATAATAAACGTCTTACACCGGAAATAGATGCCGGATATATTTATTATACGACAGATGTCGGATACACTCTATATCGTAATGTAGACAAGGAAGCAACCGAAGCACTGCCTGAGAACGAAGGCCTGCTCGTGTACAATTATTCCGGCGGGACAGTCGGTGTCGATGAAGTCTACGGGAATACCGATCCTTCAGGTATCGATGCCGAGGCTTCTATAGCGGCCGGAGCTCATATCATATACCAGGATACGAACAATTCTTCAAATGACTTCCACCAGAGGGCAGTGTCATCCCTGAAGAATTAAACGTACAGACAAAACGGACTTAAATAGATTGTGTTATGTGTAACTGTAAGCTGATAACTGTATTCCTGCTTCTGTCAATGGTCTGCATCCAGTCGGAAGGCCAGGCGCCGCAGCGGAACATGTATGAATTTGATTTCATCAAGAATACCAATCCGTGGCTGACGAGTGCCAATGCTGCCGGATTAGGACTGCTTCAGGTTGACAGGACCTCCTTTGTCGAAGCATATTTCAACAAGGAGGACGGGGCTCTTGTACCGGTTGAGGGCTCGGACAACAGCTTGCTTGCAGGTGCACAGACAGAATCGTTTGTCAGAGTATCGGACAAGATAGCTTTTCACGGCAAACTGTCTTATTCGTATTTCCATGGGAAAAATATGGGGGGCCATTATCTTATGGACCCCTCATACAATCCCATAAATTTCGTAGAAAATACGGAGGACAATAATGGGGTTAAGGTCAGGGAGTTGTATTATCTTCGCGGTGGAATGTCCTATTCGTTCAATGAGCATTGGTCATTGGGGCTTGATTTTGAATATGAGACAGGAAACTATGCCAAGCGAAAGGATCCGCGGCCTCAAAGCAGCTGGATGGATCTTGACATGACGGCAGGTGTCCGGTTTTCACCGAAAGACAATTTTTCCGTGGGACTTAATGCCAGGTATGCCAGGACAATGGAACGTATCGCAAGTGAAATTTTCGGTACTACTGACAGGCAATATTATACATTGATTGATTACGGCGGATATTTCGGGAGGGTAGAGAACCTTGACAATGATAACGGATACGTAGGATCGACAAGTATGCCGATGATAAATGTCTTTTACGGGGCAGCTTTGCAACTGGTTTTTGGAAAGCAGGACAATGTTTTATTCTTCAATGAACTATCCTGGTCCAACAGAAGTGGTTATTATGGTCTCCGAGGATCAAGCGATGTCGTGTTCTGCGAATTCAGCGGCAATATTCTGAGTTACGAAGGGAGTCTTGGAATAAACAGAGGCCGGACATATCACAGGATTTCTCTTTATGGAGAATACGAAGGGCTGATAAACAATGAGAATATCTATCAGCGAACATCAATTCCAGGAGAAAATACTATTGTCGAGTATTTCGGCCAGCGAGAGGCACTCAACCGAACCGATATCAATGCATCCCTCTCCTATACCGGCTACCTCGGTGTGGAGCAGTTCAGACCGAAGTGGGAATACGGGATAGACGTGGATGCCGCATACCGTACGTTCAGGGCTACATATTACCCGTATTACAGGGACCAGAACGTGACGTCTCTGACAGGAATGCTGCATGGCGGAAGGAATATCCAGGTCTCAAAGAACATATTCACAGTCAGTCTTGCCGCAGGATATTTCATGGGATTCGGGACGAAAAACAGCGACGGTGCGCTTGCTTCAAGCTCGACAGACAATCACAGGACCAATGATTCATATCTGAACAAGGATTTCGAGTATGACACCGCGGCTCGTGTATCAGGCTCACTCGGTTTCAGGTACACACGCCTGTTCGGTAGCAAGATTGCGGCTTACATCGATGTACGCGACACCTACAACCATACCTTGGAAAAACCTGAATTCCTTGCGGACGGATACAGGAATGCATTTACCGTGTCTGTCGGATGTGCATTCTGATCTTTCAGCCTGATTGCCGAATGCAGGGAAATGACCAAAAAACTAAAGGACAACAGGACAATGAAAAGGATCTTGACATTTTTTTTCGCAACAGCCACGGCAGTGATGATGACCGTTCCTGCCGGGGCACAGGAGATTATTCCGGATGACCCCCAGCTGGTCAAGGGCCGGCTGGACAACGGGATGACCTATTATATCCGCCACAATGAGAATCCGGAAGGTTGTGCGGATTTCTATATCATACATAATGTCGGTGCCCTGCAGGAGGAGGACAACCAGAACGGCCTTGCGCATTTCCTTGAGCACATGGCTTTCAACGGTACCCGTCATTATCCGGACAAGGGAATCCTGAATTTCCTGGCGAAGGACGGTGTCCGTTTCGGCTATAATGTCAACGCATATACAAACAGGACCGAGACAGTCTACAACATATCTTCAGTGCCGCTTGTACGTGACAGTTTCGTGGATTCCGTCCTGATGGTGCTTCACGACTGGTCATGCGACATATCATGCGAGCCGGAGGCCCTTGATGCGGAGCGCGGGGTCATCAGCGAGGAATGGCGCAGGAAGGATGAGCCGCGCATGAGGATGATGACCAAGCAGAATGACCTGATATACAAGGGAGCCAAGCATACGGAAAGGAGTGTGATCGGCACCCTTGAGGTCATCAACGGTTTCAAGCCGCAGGAAATCCTTGATTTTTATCATAAATGGTATCGCCCTGACCTGCAGGCTATTGTCGTGGTCGGGGATTTCGATGCCGGGAAGATGGAGCAGAAGGTGCGGGAAATGTTCTCCGATATCCCGGCCGCCGAAAATCCGGCAGAGAAGGAAGTGTATGGTATACCTGCGCTTACCGAGCCTCTTTTCGAGAATATGCTTGACCCTCAGGTAAGATATTATGTCCTGAAAGTCATCAACAAGCAGCCGTTCCCTGCCAGGGAGCTCAGAAATACGGATGCATTCTACAAGGATTTCTACGCAAGGCAAATAGTCACTTCTATCCTTGACGAGAGGATGTCCAAGGATGTCAAGTCGCCTGGCAGCCCACTCACTTCCGCAGTACTTGTCACAAGTCCGTACAGTGATGATTTCTATATCTCGTTGTTCACATTCTCGATGAAGAGCCCGGACAACGCCGAGGATGCCCTGGCCTTCTATACAAGAGCTGTGCAGCGGATGCTCCGCTACGGTTTCAGTGAGGAAGAGTTTGAGGCTGCCAAGTTCAAGATGATGAAAAAGTATCGTCTGAACATGGAAGATTTCGCCTCCGATGTCACGAACCAGCAGATAGTCAACGCTTACAAGGAGAACTTCCTGAGAGGCTTTACCGCAGCATTCCCGTATGACCTGAAGGAAGAGCAGAAAATCATACTCGGCAGCCTTTCTTATGATGATGTCAAGGGCTATGAGCAGAAGATGTTCCGCGACAGCGAGAAGATCTATTCCTGGTGCATGAACGAAAAAGAAGAGGCAGGACTCCCTGATGAGGCAAGGATGAAGGAAATAATCGCTGCGACAGAGGCTGAAGACATCAGTCCGAAGTTCCTCCAATACGAGAAAATCGTGCCTGCCGAAACGCCTGAGCCGGGCCTTGTCGTCAAGACCAGGCAGATGAAGAATATGGGATGTGAAAAGTGGACGCTCAGCAACGGGGCCAAGGTCTACTGGGTGCAGTCCGGACCGGTGAAATCCAATACCCACCTGTCAATGTCTATATATTTCGACACCGGACTGAAATCTGTTCCGTCAGACAAGGTCCGTGCAGCCAGACTTGTATCCACCTATACCCAGCGGTATGCCGGGTTCGGCAAATATGATTTCGCGACTTTGCGCAACAGTCCCGATTACGCTGGTACGAGTGTGTCGTTCGATTTCGGACAGAAGTCGTCCGTCATATCGTTGACAACCGACGGCAAGAGCGTGGAAAAGGGCTTTGAATTTGTCTATTCAATGCTTTCCGAGCCTTATTTCTCCACTGATGCCGATCTTGAGAAGGTAAAGCAGAGCGAGCTTCGCTATCTTGGCAAGAAGAAGAGCAATCAGGACATGTTCAAGAAGGAAGCCAGGTCCGTGAAATACGCCGGTCATCCATGGATCGCTGATCTTGACAGTTCGGATGTGGCGATGGTGGACATGGATTTCGTGAAGGATGTCTATCACAGGAACTTCGGTGATTTCCGGCACATGACGGCCTTCATTGCCAGCGATCTTCCTGCAGATGAGGTGAAGGCCCTTGTCGGGAAATACATAGCTTCGCTTGACGGTGAATACGATGTGGAATTTTCGAAGACAGCGGTTCCGGCTCCGGCATACAAGGGAAAGGTGGTGATTGACCGCACCTATGATGTCGAGACCGTCCCTAAGGCAGAGGTTTCATATTGTTTCAAGGGCAAGACGAAGCTGGACCCGGAAAATCTGGCAATCATAGAGATACTGGACTATATTATGTCCAACAGGTATCTCCAGCAGATCAGGGAAGCCCGTGGCGGCACATACCATGTCAGCTTCAGTACAGCCCTGGACTATGCCGACAACGGCATGTTTGAATCTTTCGTCGATTTCCAGACCAGGCCGGAAATGGTGGACGTACTTGTGAAGGATGTGGAAGAAGGTATGTCCAGGATGGCTGAAGAAGGCCCTGAAGCATCAGAGCTTGAAGAGGCGAAGAAATATCTTGTCAAGCACAGGGCCGAGAAGGATGCTGCAAACGAGAATTCCCTCATCGCCCGCAAGGGAGAATGCCGAGACCTTATACGTTACGGCATCGGGCATGACTATGACTATGAAGCCGTAATAGACGGAATTTCTGCCGATGACATACGCAGGTTCGTGTCCAGACTGGACAAGGGAGACAAGTTCGTGACTATTTACAGGGAACAATAGGATACAACAATTCATAATTTCTGAACTATGGCAAAGAGATCAACCATCATCAAGAACTGGCCGAAATATCTCCTCCAATGGGGAGTGCTTGTGGCACTGGTAGTTTTCCTGACAGGTATTATCCCGAGCAAGGAGCCGGCAGACCCGGAGGCTTACTGCCCTATGGGCGGACTGGAGGCCTTGACAACATTTTTCGTTAACGGCTCGCTCCCGTGCAGCATGAGTTCTCTCCAGATAATGATGGGAATCATGCTGGCTGCCGCTGTCGTGCTGTTCAGCAAATTGTTCTGCGGCTATATCTGCCCTCTCGGGACTGTGCAGGATCTTCTGATAAAACTTCGCAGGAGCATCGGTCTCAAGGGAATAACTGTAAGAAACGGTTCTGTGGCCGACTCTGTACTGAGGATATTCAAATATGCTCTCGTGTTCTGGATATTCTACATGACGGCTACGGCAAGCGAACTGTTCTGCAAGAACCTTGATCCTTATTATGCCGTGGCGACTGGTTTCCAGGGAGAGATCACGCTGTGGATGTCCATAGTGACGCTTGTCTTGCTGATACTTGGAAGTTTCTTCATAAACATGTTCTGGTGCAAATACCTGTGTCCGCTCGGCGCTATCTCCAATTCCCTGAAGTTCTGGATATGGGTCATTGTACTTTTCGGAATATGGTGGCTTCTGGATATCATGGGCGCCGGTATTCCTTGGTGGGTGCTGCTCGGTGTCTTCTGCCTGATGGGATATCTGCTGGAAATCCTGAACAGGAAACCGAAATATCAGATATTGAATGTCATCAAGACGGCAGGTTTATGTACGCATTGCGGCATATGCAACAGAAAGTGCCCGTACGGTATTGATATTGACGGGCTTAGCGGCGGCCGTCTGGATGCAGTCGACTGTACCCTGTGCGGCGAATGCGTGGCTGCCTGTCCTGTTGACGCGCTTCATATAGGTGCCTGCCAGAAAAAGAAATCGGGTTTCGGCAAATATCTTCCGGCCTTGCTGACAGTCGTACTTGTCATTCTCGGCATGTGGATCGGCAACAAGTTTGAGCTTCCGACCATTGACGAACAATGGGGAATAGAGCAGGTGTCTGAAGACGGGACTGTCACTCAGCTTGTCGATCCGGAGACGCTGGCCGAGACTAGGATTGACGGCCTTAGGTCTGTCAAGTGCTACGGCAGCTCCATGGCGTTCAAGGCCAAGCTGCAGAAGATCCCTGGAATCTATGGCGTCAGGACATTTGTCAACCATCATTACGCCATCGTCACTTATGATCCGGCCAAGATCACACCGGACAAGATACTGGAAAGCATATTTGTGCCGTCCAAGTTCAGAGTCAACACTCCTGATCCTGCTGTTGTGGACAGCGTGAAAGTCCTGACCATAAGGACAGAGAAGATGTATGACAAGATGGACCTCAATTATCTTGGCTTGCAGATGAGGCTGACCGGGAAGAAGATTTACGGGCTGACGTCAGAGTTCGCGTGTCCTCTCATTGTCCACGTGTATGTGGATCCATCTGAAAACCTTGACAAGGACTGGTTCAAGAATGTGGTGGAGATGAAAGTCCTCGCCATGCCTGTACATGGCGGTGGCACCAAGGATACGGAAGTGGATTATGAGTTCGTGGATATGGAGGATACTATTAGCTACATGCCGACCGAAGACCTGATCAGGATGCTTTTCACCCCGTTCAAGGCCGAGTTCAAGAGTCGCGTGGAGAAATATGCGGACCAGCCTCAGTATATCTACGAGATTGCCGATCACAATTATGAGAAGCCGATAATTCTCAGGAACATGCCTTATCTCAGCAACCATCTTTCCCGCAACGAGAGTATCATCGGCATCTATCTCGACCTTAACGAGGACCTTGTGCCGGCTATAAGGATACGTTATGCGGCTCCTATGACGGAGGATGAGCTGTGGAAGCAGATGACCATGGAGAACTGGACCATCACTTATGCCAAGGATGATGTCAGGGAGGTTCCGGCCCAGCTCGGTTTCGAGAAGAAGGGAGTTGTGAAGCCTTTTGACAAATAATGAATGAACTGGCACCGGACCGGTCACAACAAAAGACCGGTCCGGTATTGAATTTAGGAAAAGATGAAAAGGATATTCTTGATATTGGCTGTCGCCTGTATGGCAGCCCCTTTGTCTCTGGCGGACGAAGGGATGTGGATGATCAACGGTATTGACAAGGCGTTGGAGAAGCAGATGAAGCAGCGTGGGCTCAAGCTTTCCGCCAATGAGATCTACAACGCCGATGCAGAAGGTGCTACCATATCCGATGCTGTCGTTTCCCTGGATTTCGGGTGTACCGGCAGCGTGATTTCAGATGAGGGTCTGGTCATAACGAACCATCATTGCGCCTACGGCGATGTCCATGCCCTGAGCACTGATGAAAAGAATTATCTGGAGGATGGATTCTGGGCCATGTCCCGTGACGAGGAAGTCCCTATTCCGGGGAAGAACATGTATTTCCTGAAAAAAGTGCTTGACGTGACTGATGAGGTGAAAGCCATGCAGGAT
This sequence comes from uncultured Bacteroidales bacterium, assembly GCA_944326315.1. Classification (GTDB taxonomy): domain Bacteria; phylum Bacteroidota; class Bacteroidia; order Bacteroidales; family UBA932; genus Cryptobacteroides. The sequence continues at coordinate 60,272 of CALVDP010000005.1, read as the reverse complement.
GAATTCGCAAGCCAGGGGAAGAATTACGGCATGCGCAAGATCAGCTTCCTGATGGAAAAGAAATACAATGACAATCCCGACGGTCTTGAGGCTTCTCTGTCTTCGATGTGGGGCGGAGAGAAATATTACATGATGCTGTACAAGGTCTACTCTGACATAAGGCTTGTGGCAGCCCCTCCTGTATCGATTTCCGCATATGGCGGCGACATCGACAACTGGGAATGGCCTCAGCACAAGTGTGACTTCGCCATGTACAGAATCTATACTGCACCGGACGGCTCTCCGGCCAAATATTCCGATGAGAATGTGCCGCTGAAGCCGGAGGCTGTGCTCAAGATATCAACGGCAGGCTACAAGCCAGGTGATTTCACTATGGTGATAGGCTATCCTGGCAGGACGAACCGCTACAGTTCCTCAGCAGAGGTCAATTTCGAGGAGAAAGTGACCTTGCCGATATCCAACAGGATCCGTGGAGAACAGATGGAAATACTGAACCGCTGGATGAATGCCGATCCTGCCATAAGACTGAAATATTCTGACTACTATTTCAGCCTGAGCAATGTCCAGGAACTCAACTGCGGGAAAGAGAAGAATATCAGAAGATTTGACGTTGTGGGCATGAAGGCTGCCGAAGAGAAGGAGCTTCAGGCCTGGATAGACGCGGACCCTGCACGCAAGGCGGAATGGGGTGATATCCTCTCTCTTCTTGACAGCAAATATGCCGCAGTGGAAGACGCCGAGCGTGACATCACATATTACAGGGAGACCCTGGTGCGAGGCACTACGATATCGAAGATGATGTCGAGGATCAACATGCTGAAAAGGGAGGTCCTGAGCAAGAACCGCATCAGGATGCATACTTTCATTGACAAGGGTGGCCCGGATTCGACTGAAATCAACTGCTGCCGCCGTTTCCGTTTCTGCGGACTCGACTACAATGCCATCAAGACAAGCCTGCTCAAGGAATACGACGATATTGTGCTTGATGTCGAGAGGGATCTGTTCAAATATTCTGTCAGGGAGTTCTACGAGAACATAGACCATTCTGTCCTGGGCCCTTATCAGAAGGAACTCCTTCAAAAGTACACGGGAGCGGACGGAAAGTGCGACTATGATGCCATGACAGACTGGCTCTGGAACGGAAGTTTCATGACAGACAAGGCCCGTCTGGAGGAATTCGTCTCGCAGAGCCACACCCTGGACGAGTATTTCGCCGATCCTCTGTTCCGTTTTTATCAGGATATAAGGATAATTTCACTGAACAAGCGTTCTGCGGCAGTGGAGGGCAAGCCTTCTATTCTGTCTCTGGACAAGGAATACACACATGCGAAATACAGGAAGTCTGTTGAGGACGGCCTTGCGCAGTATCCGGATGCAAATTCCACAATGAGGATAACCTACGGTACTGTGGGCGATATCAGCCCGTATGACGGGGTCACATGGTCTTGGCATTCCACGACTGCCGGTATTCTGGAGAAATACGACCCGTCCACTTATGAATACAGTCTTGATCCGCGTCAGAAATCATTGCTGGAAGGCGGTGACTGGGGACGCTGGGGTGTAAGTAAGCGTGGCAAGGCATCCGAAATGTACGTGAATTTCCTGACTGACAATGATATTACCGGAGGCAACTCAGGATCTCCGGTGATGAATGCCAGGGGAGAGCTTATCGGCCTGGCTTTTGACGGCAACAAGGAATCCCTGGCTTCGGATGTATATTATGTGGACGGCTACACCAAGTGCGTGTGCGTGGATATAAGGTATGTACTCTGGCTCCTTGACAAGTATGCAGGCATGGGGTACATTCTCGACGAGATAGGGATTTGACTGTAAAGGAGAAAATATCGCTGTTTCCTCATTCCCCCGGCGTCTACAGATATTATGATGCCGAGGGGAATGTCATATATGTCGGCAAGGCCAAGGATCTGCACAAGCGCGTGGCCCAGTATTTCGTTTCGCCGGACAGGCTTACCCGCAAGACTGCCATAATGGTGTCAAAGATAGCGGATGCGCAGTATTCGGTGGTGGATTCCGAGGCCGATGCCCTTCTTCTGGAAAACAACCTGATCAAGCAGTACAAGCCCAGGTACAATATCCTGCTTAAGGATTCCAAGACATATCCGTGGATATGTGTCAGTGCAGGTGACTTCCCCAAGGTCTACCTTACGAGAAGGATGGTCAGGGACGGGTCGAGATACTTCGGTCCCTACAGCTCGGTCATGCACGCCAGAAACCTGCTTGAACTGTTCTCTGAACTGTATCCGCTGCGCAGCTGCAACCTCAGGATCACCTCCGAGGCCGTGCTGAGGAAAAAGTTCCGGCCGTGTCTCGATTTTCACATAGGACGGTGCAGAGGATGTTGTGTCGGGGGTATTTCCGTCAAGGAATACAACGACAACATCGAGGATATTGTCAGGCTTCTCAAGGGTGGCGGACGTGAGATGATATCGCATCTGAAAGAGCAGATGAAGTCTGCCGCGGATGCCCTTGATTTCGAGGCGGCCGAGATATACAGGAAAAAGATAGTTTCTCTTGAAAAACATTACGGCAAGTCACTTATCGTGAGCTCGGCTATCGGCAGCCTTGACGTCTTCTCTCTGGTATTCGATGCAAATGAAGCATACGGGAATTTCATGCGCCTCAGGGATGGGGCCGTCATACAGTCGCTGAATCTCGGTTTCAGAATGAATATCGAGGAGGAGCAGTCTTCTGTACTCGGCATGTTCATCGCTGAGATCCAGTCCAAGTTCGGAGACTTGTCGAAGGAAGTCCTTGTCCCTTTCCGGCCTGATGTAGATATCAAGGGTGTGGAATTCCGCATTCCTTTCAAGGGGGACAAGCTGGCTTTGCTGGAGCTCAGTCTCAAGAATGCCAAGGAGATGCGCTTCAACGCCCTCAAGCAGCAGGAGCATACGGATCCTGACGAGTTCAGGCGCAAGGTGCTGGAGGAGCTGAAGTCTGCGCTCGGCATGAAGGAGCTCCCGCGTCATATAGAGTGTTTCGACAACTCCAACATACAGGGGACGAATCCAGTGGCGTCATGTGTCGTCTTTAGGGACGGTGTTCCCTCCAAGAAGGACTACCGACATTTCAACATCAAGACCGTAGTCGGTCCGGACGATTTCGCGTCCATGAAGGAAATAGTGAACAGACGCTATTCCAGGATGCTGCGTGAGGCTCCGGACGATTTGCCCCAGCTAATAGTCATCGATGGCGGCAAGGGGCAGCTGGGCTGTGCGTATGAGGCTCTGAGCGAGCTCGGTATCGCAGACAGCCTTACTGTGGTGGGCCTGGCCAAGAGGTTTGAGGAGATCATCAGGATAGGAGATCCACATCCGTTGTTCCTGGACAGGAATTCACAGGCATTGAAGGTGATGCAGCATATCAGGGACGAAGCCCACAGGTTCGGCATCACTCACCACCGGAATCTGAGGAGCAAGGCGCAGATCAAGTCTGCCCTGCGGGAGATTAAGGGCGTGGGCGAGAAGACTGAGCAGAGGCTTATATTGCATTATGGAAGTGTCCCGAGGATAGCTGCCGCCACAGTCGAGGACCTTGCCGGTCTGGTAGGTACTGAGCTGGCCAGGAGGATACATGACGCGTTAAATTCCTGATTCGTTCGTTTTTTCGCAAATTTTTTCTATCTTTGCGCCCAGATTGTGACTATAAGTGTATTTAAACATAAACTTTTTAATTAATTAAATTCTTAACATTATGTCAGAAGTTGCATCTAAAGTAAAAGCAATTATCGTTGACAAATTGGGCGTTGACGAGTCTGAAGTGACAGAATCTGCAAGCTTTACAAATGATCTTGGAGCAGATTCTCTTGATACAGTAGAGCTTATCATGGAATTCGAGAAAGCTTTCAACATCACTATTCCTGATGAGGATGCCGGTGAGAAGATTTCTACTGTCAAGGATGCTATTGATTATATCGAGAACAAGCTCAACGCTTAATTAAGATCTTCAGATAGCAATAAAACCGACCTTTCAGGCCGGTTTTTTTGTTATCTGTCATTCTCATGCCGCGGATGTTGTGCCGCCGCATGATTTGTATTTCGGTGCTTCCTCCGGGTATTGCCCGCTATTCAAGTCCGGAAGTCTTGGATACTGAATAGGTGACGGTAAGTATCGGTGTGCGGTCGGTCCCGTCGGATGACGGTTCCGCTTCAGGACCACGCAGAATGCCTCTGTAATATCTGTCCTTGTCCAGCTGCATGGATACCGTCGTACTGGAATTGGACTGTGTGCTGGCATACTGTGCGGCAAGCATATAGTTGTAGTAGTTGCTCATGCCGTAGTAGCTGTCGTAATATCCGCCGTAGTATCCGCCGTAATATCCTCCGTAGCCGTATGGATTATACAGGCTGTTGTAATAGTTGTAGTACATCAGATTCGAATAGTACTGGTCGAGGGCGCTGTTGTCAGTGGATTCGCTTTCTGTCACCTCATTGGCCATGGTCAGCATCCAGACATCGAAGTCGTCGTAGTTGCTGTCATCCGCCCTTCTGAGTATTTCCTGCACATGATGGCTTATGTCCGGCGCATAGCAGTTCAGGGATCTGTTTATGTCACCCTGGTTTTCCGTTTCTACGCTTGAATCCGTGAGTCCGGCGAACCTGACGAGTTCTTCGCCTGTCTCTTCGTCAGTCGATGTGATCCTGCAGGTCGGGCTCAGCCTGTCCGGATACAGATACATCTTGTCGTAATCTGCACTGTTGAAGTCATAAGGCAGGACTACCGAAGCCTTGTGGATTATCACGTCGTCAGGGTCAATCCCTTCGTTGGCGAACAGCTCAAGCAGCTTCTCCTTGATTTCCCTGGCCTGTATCACAGGCTTGACTCCGCTTCCGCCTTCAATGTATATCTTGTCCGTAGCCTCTGTCATGTTTTCAGAGAGTTCCCCGTATTTGGCGAGGTTCAGCGCCGACTGAGGAGTCTGCTGCGGCGTTATGTACGGATTGTCCGTATCTTCATATACCTGCATTGCCGAGGCTCCGAAGAAGAAGAGGAACGAACTGTCCACATCATGTCTGTGGCCGTAGTCCGACCTGAACTTGAGCTCGGCGTAGTTTCCGGATATATAATAGTCCGATACCTGTATCGCCAGATCGAACATGTTGATTCTGCCGCCTTCCGCAATCGGGGAATCGACAGTGATATAGATGCCGTGAAGCTTGTCGACATAATCGCTTACAGAGCCGAGATCCATGTCCTGTATGGCCGCTATGTATTCGTCACCGAAGCTGGTGTCGAAGTCGAAGGACAGGGAGTCCTGTCCGAAATAGTTGAATACCGGAGCTACCCTTTCTCCTATTTTCAGCTTGTCTGCCGAGTTGATGTAGCTGGCATCATCTCCGATGGTTTCGTCAAGCTTGTAGACATTGATATTCTGGATGATGTGAGCCTGGCTTTCATCCGGCCATGACAGCGTGTCCCGTACGGCGGTGAAATGAAACTGCGTGCAGCGGGGATTGTCCCCGAAGTCCATTTCCGTGCTGACAGGTATGATTGTGAATGCGCTGCTTCTGGTGGTCAGCCCGAAGGTGTTGTCACGAACGGCGCCTATCGTGATCCTGGAGGAACTGTATCCTGACAGATTCTCCGTCTTCCCCATTCTGATGTCCTGAAGGAAGATAGTGTCTGTGTAGACATCGTACTGATGTCTGGTAGGTATATATTCTTTGCCCAGCTCTTCGTTTATCTCCACGCAGGAGTGCATGATGCATGTCCCGGCAATGATTCCGGCCGCAAGGTAAATGAATTTCAGCTGCATTTTCAAAACTTGTCGTAAAAGTCGTTGTAAACATCGATGTATGCTCCCGTCTCAAGAGCGTCGCCATCGTATGGAAGCATCGGAAGCCCGGATTCCGAACAGTATTCCAGAATTTGTCCGTCAATCTTGTCTGACCCCAGTATGATGCCGTCCGAGTAGCGGACCGCCAGTTTCGCAAGATTTATGCCGTCCGGCTTTTCCATGACGGCAACATCGTCTTCCGTCACATCGTCGAACAGAATCTTGTCCTTGAAGTCCGGGGAGAAGCTTTCTGATGATATGTCGTTGTAGAGAGACAGTATCACCTTGCTTGACGAGAAGATGGGATCTTCGGAATAGATCTTCTTCAGGTAGAGCGGCAGTATGTGCGAAATCCATCCGTGGCAGTGTATGATGTCCGGGGCCCACCTGAGCTTCTTTACGGTCTCAAGTACGCCTCTCGCGAAGAATATGGCCCTTTCTCCGTTGTCTTCGAAGAAAGTCCCGTTCTCGTCCGAATATACATGCTTGCGGTGGAAATAGTCCTCGTTGTCTATGAAATATACCTGCATCCGCGCTGCGGAGATCGATGCTACCTTGATGACAAGAGGACGGTCCACGTCGTTTATTATGATATTCATTCCGGACAGGCGGATCACTTCATGGAGCTGGTTTTTCCTTTCGTTGATGCAGCCGTATCGGGGCATGAATGAACGTATTTCTTTTTTCCTTTCCTGGATCCCCTGTGGAAGAAATCGCCCGATCTTCGAGATGTCATTCTCCGGAAGATACGGAAATATCTCCGAGTTGACAAAAAGAATTTTTTTAGCTGTATCTCCCATATTCAAGGTATTATAGACAAAAACTCAACAAATATAATAATTATTTTTGATATTTCACTATCTTTGACCCTCAATATGGTCATAGGAGATGCTATGGGAAGAGAAGAGAACGGCATAATAAACAGGCGCCTCAGAAGTTCATATCTGTCGACGGTGATAAGTATCAGTCTGGTACTGCTGCTGGTCGGCATAGCTGCTCTCCTTCTGGTCAATGCGAGGTCCGTGTCTGACTATTTCAAGGAAAACATGCAGATTTCCGTGATGCTCAAGCAGGATGTGACGGAGAGGGAGGCCAGGGAGTATCTGCTGGACCTCGGAAGCGAACGCTATATCAAGTCCACTGAATTCATATCTGTGGAGCAGGGTGAGCGTGAGATGGCCGCAATGCTTGGCGATGATTTCCTGGACGTGTTCGAAACCAGCCCGATACCGATATCCATAGACGTCACCCTCGATGCTGGCTATGTGTCTGCGGACAGTCTCGACATGGTGAAGTCGGAGATCGCAGCCTCTCCGCTTGTCGATGAAGTCGTGTACCAGAAATCCCTTGTGGAGGCTCTGAATTCCAACCTGAGCAAGATATCCCTTGTGATCGGGATATTCATTGCCCTGCTGCTTTTCGTATCGTTCGTGCTGATCAACAATACCATAAGGCTTAATGTATATGCAAGACGCTTCACAATACATACGATGAAGCTTGTGGGGGCGACAAGGGCTTTCATCAGGGCCCCGTTCCTCGTACAGTCGGTATTCCAGGGCGTCTTCTCGTCCATGATAGCCATAATGGGGCTGATAGGTCTGCTCTTTTTCATCAGGAGCGAAGTGTCCCAGCTTTTCGAGATATTCAGCCTTGACCTTCTGCTTGTGGTGATGGGCATCGTGCTTGCGTCGGGAATCGTGATATGCCTTGTGAGCACGTGGTTTGTCGTGAACAGGCTTGTGTCGCTGAACAAGGATGATTTGTATTATTAGATTATAGTTGGAATATATGGAAAATATGCCGATAACCCCGAAGGGGCTCAGATTTGTGCTTGCCGGACTTGTGGTGATGGTGGCAGGGTATATCCTGCTGGCGGGAGGAGGCGTGAAGGATCCGGAGGTGTTCAATTATGCCATGTTTGACTTCAGGCGTCTTGTGGCCGCTCCGGTGGTGATACTTTGCGGAATGGTGGTCATCATTGCCGGCATCATGAACAGGGATGGAAACAGTGGAAATGTGAAATCAGAATAAATTTGTTTTATGGAATGGTTTGAAGCAATTATTCTCGGGCTTGTCCAGGGACTGACCGAGTTCTTGCCTGTGAGCAGCAGCGGACATCTTGTGATAGGCCGGGAGATACTTGGCGTGGAGGAATCCGGAGATCTCGTATTTGAGGTGGCGGTACATGCCGCGACCGTGTTGAGTACGATAGTCGTTTTCAGGCATCAGATATGGAGTCTTCTGAAAGGCCTGTTCAAGTTCAGGTACAATGACGAGACTGACTATATTCTGAAGATCTGTGTGTCGATGATACCGGTCTTCATCATAGGAGTGTTCTTCAAGTCCTTCGTGGAGGGGCTTTTCGCATCGCTTTTCGTCGTGGGCGTGGCTCTTCTCATGACAGCCCTTCTTCTTTTCTTGTCGGACAGGGCTTCCAATCCGCGCCGCAGTAGCGAAGTGCAGCGCAACAATGCCAGGAACGGCATCTCTTACTGGCAGGCACTTGCGGTCGGTATCGGCCAGGCTTTTGCCGTAGTGCCCGGACTTTCTCGTTCCGGGACCACGATTTCCGTAGGACTGATATGCGGGGTGAGACGTGATGTCATGGCGCAGTTCTCTTTCCTGATGGTTCTCGTGCCTATCCTCGGAGAGGCTTTCCTGCAGCTTGTCGGCGGGGAACTGACCGGGTCTTCGATAGGTGCCCTGCCTGTCGCATTGGGCTTTGTGTCTGCATTCCTGTCAGGTCTTTTCGCATGTAAGGTGATGATTGCCATAGTGAAGAAGGCCAGGCTCACATGGTTTGCCCTGTACTGTGCCGTGGTCTCTCTTCTTATTTTTATATTCGGATAAGGATCCGTTCTCCGAAGGATGGGGACCATGCGCAATCTGACATATTTTGTGGCCGATGTGCATCTCGGCCTTGATGTCTGCGACCCGGCAGGGAGGGAGGCGCGTTTCGTGGCGTTTCTCAAGTCGCTTCCTGCCGACAGGACAGAGGCCCTGTATCTGCTTGGTGACATCTGGGATTTCTGGTATGAGTACCGGGATGTAGTGCCCAAAGGCTATGTGCGTGTGTTTTCAGCTCTGACAGATCTGATTGACGCCGGTGTGAAGGTGTATTTCTTCACCGGAAACCACGACGTGTGGGCATACGGCTATTTCGAGGAGCTCGGCCTTATACGGCTGGAACAGCCTGCGTATGTGCGCATCGGCGACACTGATTTCTGTCTCGGGCACGGTGACGGTCTGGGTCCGGTTCCCGCAGGCTACAGGTTCCTGAGAGCGGTTTTCCACAACAGGGTCCTGCAGTTCCTTTTCAGCATGCTGCATCCGTGGATAGCTTTCCGTATTGGCCGGGGCTGGTCCCGGCACAACAGGCTTGCACGGCATTACGAGTATTTCTTCAAGGGGAAGGACGAGCCTATCTACAAGTTCGCTTCGGAATACGAGAAGACCCGTCATGTGGACTATTTCATATTCGGGCATTACCATGTGGATGTGCGGATACGTACTCCGGAAGGTGCTGATCTGTATGTACTGAAGGACTGGATAAACAGCTCGCCTTATCTGTACTTTGACGGTATTTCTATTTCAGGAGGGAATTTCCAGAACAGTGAGAAGTAGAGTCCTTCGAACTGCCCGGTATCCCACAGCTCCACGAGTTCTTCTATCGGCCTGTCTTCTCCGTCCGGGTCGTAGGGCTTCTTGAGATCGGTGCCGAACATTTTTGCGATACCCTGCCAGAATCCGGCGGCCATGCCGTTCTTGTAGTCCTTTATTATAAGATAGGATGATTTGCCGACTTCCCGGTCTATGAGTTTCATGAGCAGGGCACCCTGCGATACCGTGAGGCCTCTCATCGGCTGTTCGAAGTCGGCGAAAAGCTCTTTCTGCTTCTGGTTGATGTACTTGTCCCGTTTCCCCCTTTTCAGGTTGTCCGCCGCAATGGTGCTGTCCACTTCATGCACGAGGTGCCGTGCCGCGAGGGCGTAGGGGTAGGTCTTGCTGAAATTGTGCACGAGGCGGTAGTATTTCCTCCATTCCCTTCCTTTCTGCCTCGGCATTTTCGAATATACCCTGGCCGGAGGCAGCTCGTCAGTAAATACCGTATCTCTGCCGTCTACCCTGAAATGCATGAACATGCCTTCGGGACTGTCCGGAGTCTGCGCTGCAATATCGTGGCACGTCATGACGATGCCTGCTGTCATGACGGTCAATGTCAATAATATATGTCTTGGAATGTGCATTGCAATAAACGGAGGGTCAAATATAGCAACTTTTTAATTAACGTGAATTCGATGAAATGAATGGAATGAATTTAAGGAATTTGTCTGGGTGTTCGACATCCTGCCGGAGGTTGCAGGTGCGGTCGAAAATGCTGCGGAAAAATTTTGAACAAGGTTTGTAACATTGTGATTTTCCCTTATTTAACTTGCAGATATTTCGGTCGAAAATATCTGCTTTTTTATGAAAAAATATTTGCAATTAAGAAAAAATCACTATCTTTGCAGTCCCTTAATTGAGGATAAGTCCGCCCAACCAGCTGATACTCAATTATTTAAGGAAGTTGAAACAATTTTAAAAGTAATAGACAATGTTACAACCGAAGAAAACAAAATTCAGAAGGCAGCAGAAAGGCCGTATGAAAGGCCTCGCCCAGAGGGGCAATCAGCTTGTGTTCGGTTCTTTCGGCATCAAGACCTTGGAAAATTGCTGGCTCACCGGTCGCCAGATCGAGGCTGCGCGTCAGGCCGTTGTGCGTTATATGAAGCGTGAGGGTAAGATCTGGATCAGGATATTCCCGGACAAGCCATATACAAGGAAGCCTGCCGAGGTGCGTATGGGTAAAGGTAAGGGTAATCCCGAGGGCTTTGTTTGCCCTGTGACTCCGGGACGTGTGCTGATCGAGGCTGAAGGTGTTCCTATGGAGATCGCCAAGGAGGCTCTCCGTCTTGGGGCGCAGAAACTTCCTGTCACCACCAAGTTCGTCGTACGTAGAGACTATGTTGAATAATTATCAAGGAGAAAAAATGAAAGCATCAGAAATACGCGAAATGTCAATCGCTGACCTGCGTGAGCGCATCGAGGCTGAGAAGGCGGCTCTTGATACAATGAAGATAAACCATGCGATTTCTCCTCTAGAGGATACATCCAAGATAGCTAAGACCAGGAAGGATATCGCAAGGATGATCACGATCCTGGCAGAAAAGGAAAAACAGAACTAAAATTTCAGTCTGATGGAAAGAAATCTTCGTAAGGAAAGGATAGGGATTGTGGTCAGCAACAAGATGGACAAATCCATAGTCGTTGCGGTAGCAACTAAAGAGAAACATCCTATTTACGGCAAGTTCGTAAAGAAGACCACCAAGTTCGTGGCTCATGACGAGAAGAATGAGTGCAGCGAAGGCGACAGGGTCCGCATCATGGAAACTCGTCCGATGAGCAAGACCAAGAAGTGGAGATTAGTAGAAATCGTAGAAAAAGTCAAGTAAAATGATACAGCAGGAATCACGTTTACAGGTGGCAGACAACAGTGGTGCAAAGGAAGTGCTTTGTATCCGTGTACTGGGTGGTACGCGCCGCCGTTATGCTAAGGTCGGTGACAAGATTGTGGTCGCCGTGAAGAGTGCAATCCCTGGCGGGGATGCCAAGAAAGGGTCGGTATCCAAGGCTGTAGTTGTCCGTACCAAGAAGGAAATCCGCAGGCCGGACGGGTCTTATATCCGTTTTGACGACAATGCCTGTGTCCTTCTCAACAATCAGGGGGAAGTTCGCGGTACCCGTATTTTCGGCCCTGTGGCAAGGGAACTTCGCGAGAATTATATGAAGATCGTTTCACTGGCACCGGAGGTCCTTTAATTGAAATCGTTATGAAGAAGGTATATATCAAGAAAGGCGATACAGTCTATGTCAACGCCGGCAATGACAAGGGTAAGACCGGCAAGGTGCTTGAGGTTATCCGCTCCAAGGACCGTGTAATCGTGGAAGGTGTCAACATGGTAAGCAAGCATACCAAACCGAATCCTAAAAACCCACAGGGTGGTATTGTTAAACAAGAGGCAGGAGTACATATTTCCAATCTTCAGCTCGTTGACCCTGCGAAGGGTGGCCCGACCAGAATCGGCTTCAAGTTCGTTGATGGGAAGAAGGTCCGTTACTCTAAAAAATCAGGAGAGGAGATCAAATAATGGCAAAGACTAAGAAGACAGCAGAGGTCGTGAACAATGCGCTTCCTGCAGGATATGTTCCGACACTGAAGAAATTATACAAGGAGACGATTGTTCCCAAGCTTGAAAAGGAGTTTTCATACACTACCGTGATGCAGGTTCCGAGGCTTGTGAAAATCACTATCAACCAGGGTATCGGAGATGCCACAGGCGACAAGAAGCTTGTAGAGAACGCTCAGCAGGAACTTTCCGCCATCGCAGGTCAGAAGGCTGTCGCTACTCTTTCAAGGAAGGATATCTCCAACTTCAAACTCCGTAAGGGCAACCCTATCGGCGTGAAGGTGACACTCCGTTCCACCAAGATGTATGAGTTCCTCGAGAGACTTATCCGTATCTCTCTTCCGCGTATCAGGGACTTCAACGGTGTTTCCGAAAAGATGGACGGCAGGGGTAACTATACTCTCGGTATCAAGGAGCAGATCATCTTCCCTGAAATAGATATCGACAAGATCTCCAAGATCCTCGGTATGGAAATCACATTTGTAACTACAGCGAAGACCGATGAGGAGGCTTATGCCCTTCTGCGTGAGTTCGGTCTGCCTTTCAAGAAACATAACAACTAAAGGAGGACGGTATGGCAAAAGAATCAATGAAAGCCCGCGAAGTGAAGCGTGCGAAAATGGTTGCCAAATACGCTGAAAAGAGGAAAGCTCTCAAAGAGGCTGGAGACTGGGCTGCACTTGACAAGCTCCCTAAGAACTCAAGCCCTTGCAGGATGCACAACCGTTGTTCTCTCACAGGAAGACCGAAAGGGTATATGCGTATGTTCGGCATCAGCCGTATCCAGTTCCGTGAGATGGCAAGCAACGGTCTCATTCCAGGCGTCAAGAAGGCAAGCTGGTAGTGAAAATTCGAAATTTTATTTATTAACAATGGATATCGGGCACAATGTGCCGGTTCTTAAACAACAAAAGAAATGACTGATCCAATAGCAGATTATCTTACCAGGATCCGCAACGCTTACATGGCAGGCAAGAAGGTGGTCGAGGTACCGTCTTCAAAGATGAAACTGGCCATCACAAGGATCCTTTTTGAAAAAGGCTACATTCTCACCTACAAGGTAGTGGAGGGACAGCCTTCAGACACCATCAAGATCGCTCTCAAGTATCATCCACAGACCAAGACTGCGGCTATCAAGAAGATCGAGCGCGTGTCCAAGCCGGGTCTCCGGAAGTACACAGGCGTGGAGGACATGCCGAGGGTGCTCAACGGTCTCGGTATCGCCATATTGTCTACATCCAAGGGCGTTGTTTCCGACAAGGAGGCAAAGGAGTTGAATGTAGGCGGCGAGGTATTGTGTTACGTTTATTAACATATAAAGAATAGAATAATGTCAAGAATTGGTAAATTGCCTGTACACCTTCCTGCCAAAGTTACCGTAGAGGTGCTCCCTGGCAACGTAGTAAAGGTTAAAGGACCTCTCGGCGAACTCAGTCAGAAAGTTGATGCTGACATAACCGTGACCGTAGAGGGAAATGAAGTTAAATTGACTCGTCCTACCGATCTTCCAAGACACCGTTCACTCCACGGTCTTTACCGTGCGCTTGTCCACAATATGGTAGTCGGTGTTTCAGAAGGCTATACTATCAGACAGGAGCTTATCGGTGTCGGTTATCGTGTGGAAGTCAAAGGCCAGATCCTTGAATTTTCGCTCGGTTTCTCCCATGACGTACATTTCATGCTTCCGTCAGAGGTTAAGGCAGAGGCTGAACCTGTGAAGAAGGGTGCCAACCCTATCCTGGTGCTTAAAAGCGCCGACAAGCAGCTTGTCGGACAGGTCGCAGCCAAGATACGTTCTCTGCGCAAGCCTGAACCATATAAGGGCAAGGGTATCAGATTCGTCGGCGAGCAGATCCGTCGCAAGGCCGGCAAGTCAGCAGGTGCTAAATAATAGGAGATAGAGTTATGGCATTGAATAAGATAGAAAGAAGAAAAAGAATTCATTACCGTATCCGTAAGGTTGTCAACGGTACTGCTGAGAGGCCAAGGATGGTTGTGTTCAGAAGCAACAAGCAGATTTATGTGCAGGTTGTCGATGACACCAAGGGTGTTACCCTCGTATCGGCCGCATCGAATGACAAGGCTCTTGCTGCAGCATGCAAAGGCAAGACAGGTATAGAAGCAGCCGCTCTGGTGGGCAAGGCCATCGCAGAGCGCAGTATCGCTAAGGGTATAACCACCATTGCTTTTGACCGTGGAGGTTACCTTTATCATGGTAGAGTTAAAAGTTTGGCTGAAGCTGCCCGTGAAGGTGGCCTAATATTCTAGGAAGACTATGGCAAATACAAATGTTAAAAGAGTAAAGACGACTGATCTTGAGCTTAAGGACAGGCTGGTAGCGGTCAAGAGAGTGACAAAGGTTACCAAAGGCGGCCGTCACTTCAGTTTCGCTGCCATTGTTGTGGTAGGCGATGAGAACGGAGTTGTAGGTTATGGTCTGGGGAAGGCAAATGAGGTCACTACCGCTATTTCCAAGGGAATTGAGGATGCCAAGAAGAACCTGGTGAAAGTACCGGTGCTCAACAAGACAATCCCTCATGAGCAGGAAGCCAAATTCGGTGGTGCCAAGGTGTTCATGAAGCCTGCCGCTCCAGGTACCGGTGTGAAGGCCGGAGGTGCCATGCGTGCAGTATTCGAGTCTGTAGGTATACAGAACGTGCTGGCCAAGTCCAAAGGTTCCTCAAACCCTCACAACCTCGTGAAAGCTACTGTGGCAGCCTTGTCAGAGATGAGGGATGCATACACGATCGCAGGGCTTCGCGGCATTCCTATGAGCAGAGTATTTAAAGGTTAAGGAGGATTGACGAATGGCAAAGATCAAGATAACCCAGATAAGAAGCAAGAATGGTGCTGACAAGAGGCAGAAGGCCAATCTGCAGAACCTTGGACTCCGCAGGATGCACCAGTCTGTAGAGGTAGAGCTTACCCCTGTGACCAACGGCATGTTGCAGAAAGTTCTCCACCTTGTGAAAGTAGAGGAAATTTAATTAGGGAGGAATCTAGAAATGAAATTGCACGAATTGAAACCTGCAAAAGGTTCCAAAGGCAGGGAGAAAAGGATTGGCCGTGGCGAAGGCTCAGGACATGGCGGGACTTCTACCCGCGGACACAAGGGAGCACAGGCACGTTCAGGATATTCCCGCAAGATAGGATTTGAAGGAGGCCAGATGCCTATCCAGAGACGTCTGCCGAAATTCGGTTTCACCAGCCTGAACAGGGTGGAATACGTACCGGTCAATGTCTCTGACCTTCAGACCATATCAGAAAAGCTTGGTGTGACTTCCATCAATGTCGAGCTTCTGAAGCAGAACGGTATCGTATCCAAGACTGCGCTTGTCAAGATCCTCGGCAACGGTGATCTTACCGCGAAGCTTGAAGTATCGGCTGATGCATTCTCCAAGACTGCCATTGCCAAGATCGAGGCACAGGGTGGAACAACTACAATTGAGAAATAATGAAGAAGTTTATCCAGACTATCAGAAACATCTTCAAGATTGAAGAACTGCGCAAGAGAATCGTGTATACGGTTCTTTTGCTGCTGGTTTATCGCCTGGGCTCGTTTATCGTGCTCCCGGGCATAGACTCGGCCCAACTGGCAAATCTTCAGGACAACACTCAGGAAGGTCTTGTAGGCCTTCTCAACATGTTTTCCGGAGGTGCCTTCGGCAATGCTTCAATTTTCGCACTGGGTGTGATGCCATATATCTCGGCATCCATCGTCATACAGCTTCTCGGTGTGTTTGTCCCGTATTTCAGGAAACTCCAGATGGAGGGTGAGAGCGGAAGGCGGAAGATGAACCAGATGACAAGATATCTGACCATCGCCATCCTCTGCATCCAGGGCCCTGCATACATGGCAGCGCTTCACAACCAGATACCGGAGAGCGCATTCCTGGCTGTGCATAACCTCGGATGGAGCAACTTCATGTTCAACTTCGTGTCCACCATCATCCTGATCGGCGGCACCATGTTCGTCATGTGGCTGGGAGAAAGGATTACCGACAGGGGTATCGGAAACGGAATTTCCCTGATAATCATGGTCGGTATCATCGCACGTCTTCCTTATGCCCTTACAGCTGAAATCGGTGAGAAGGTGAACAATACAAACGGAGGTGTGCTTCTGCTCATTGTCGAGCTTGTGATACTTTTCTTCGTGTTCGTGGCAGCTATCGCCCTCGTGCAGGGTGTCAGGAAGGTGCCTGTACAGTACGCGAAGAGGATCATGGGCAACAAGCAGTATGGCGGCACCCGCCAGTACATACCTATGAAGATCAACGCTGCAGGTGTCATGCCTATCATTTTCGCACAGGCACTTATGCTTTTCCCGCTGATTTTCTCACAGTTCGATGCAACAAGGGGTCTTGCTGCCACTCTGAGCAACTATACCGGCTTCTGGTATAACCTCATATTCGGACTTCTCGTCGTGATTTTCACGTATTTCTATACCGCCGTTACGGTAAACCCTACCATGATGGCGGAGCAGCTGAAGCAGAACAATGGTTTCATACCGGGCGTGAAGCCTGGAAAGAAGACTGTGGAGTATCTTGACACCATCATGTCAAGGGTCACTCTTCCAGGCTCCGTATTCCTCGCTCTCATTGCCATCCTGCCTGCGTTTGCCATGCTGCTGGGCGTGAACAACCAGTTTGCAAGTTTCTACGGCGGTACATCGCTGCTGATTCTTGTCGGTGTTGTACTGGATACCCTCCAGCAGATAGAAAGTCATCTGATCATGCGTCACTATGACGGTCTCATGAAGACAGGCCGCCTGAAAGGACGCTCTGGAATGTAATTTCAGTTAATCATAGATATATTATGGTAAAGCCAAAGACAGAAGAAGAGATAGCGCTGATGCGCGAGAATGCCATTCTCGTGTCAAAGACATTGGCTGTGGTCGGTAAGGCTGTCGCCCCTGGTGTGACAACTCGCGAGTTGAATAGGGTGGCAGAGACTTATATCCGTGACAACGGAGCTATCCCGAGCTTCTTAGGTTATGAAGGCTTTCCTGCTGCTCTCTGTATTTCTGTAAACGATGTCGTGGTACACGGTTTCCCTTCAGACTATGTGCTGAAGGAAGGTGACATAGTCTCCGTGGACTGCGGCACCCTGTACAAGGGCTACAACGGTGACTCTGCATATACTTTCCCTGTCGGGGAGGTGGATGAGGAGGCGAAGAAACTCCTTGAGGTCACCAAGGCATCCCTTTACAAGGGAATAGAGAAGGCAGTGCACGGTAACAGGACCGGTGATATCGGACACGCGGTGCAATCGTATGCGGAATCGTTCGGTTTCTCTGTCGTACGTGAACTTGAGGGTCACGGAATCGGCAGGAACATGCATGAAAATCCTGGAGTCCCGAATTACGGGATGCCGGGCAGAGGCTCCAAGCTTGTGGATGGGATGACCATCTGCATAGAGCCGATGATCAATGCGGGCGCCCGTGGTGTGTACCTGGCAAGAAATGGTTGGGAGGTGCATACTGCGGACCACAGGAAATCCGCACATTTCGAACTTACGGTTGTTGTCCGTAAAGGCGTTCCTGAAGTACTGTCTACCTTTGATTATATTGAAAAACCTGATGTTGAATTTTAAAGTGATATTTTAATGCCGAAACAGTCAGCGATAGAACAGGAAGGTGTCATAGTAGAGACACTGCCGAATGCAATGTTTAAGGTCGAACTAGAAAACGGGCACGTGATTCTGGCCCACATCTCCGGTAAGATGAGAATGCACTATATCAAGATTCTACCTGGTGACAGGGTCAGGGTAGAGATGTCACCCTATGATTTGACAAAAGGAAGAATTTCATTCAGGTATAAATAAAAGTTTACGAAAATGAAAGTCAAAGCATCCATAAAGAAGCGCAGTGAGGATTGCAAGATCGTTAAGCGTAAAGGTCGCCTTTACGTGATCTGCAAGAAAAATCCGAAATTCAAAATGCGTCAGGGATAATTTTTATTAAGTTGTATAATAAAATAAAGCAAGATAATTATGGCAAGAATAGCCGGAGTTGATTTACCTAACAACAAGAGAGGAGAGATAGGTCTGACCTATATCTTCGGGATTGGCCGCAGCTCAGCAAGAAAGATTCTGTCCGGACTCGGTATCGATTTCGATACGAAGGTCGGGGAATGGAATGACGAGCAGATAGCCGGTATCCGTAATGTGATTGCTACCGAGTACAAGATTGAAGGAGAGCTTCGTTCCGCTATCCAGATGAATATCAAACGTCTGATGGATATCGGTTGCTACAGGGGTATCCGTCATCGTATCGGTCTGCCGGTACGCGGGCAGAGCACCAAGAACAACGCCCGTACAAGGAAGGGTAAGAAGAAAACAGTTGCCAACAAGAAGAAGGCAACCAAATAACGGGAGATGAATTATGGCAAAGAAAACAACAACAACAAACAAGAAGAGGGTTGTCAAGGTTGACGCTTACGGAGAGGCTCATATTTCATCGACCTTCAACAACGTCATCGTGACCCTTACAAACAGCATCGGTCAGGTCATCAGCTGGTCTTCTGCAGGTAAGAGCGGCTTCAGGGGCTCCAAGAAGAATACCCCTTATGCTGCGCAGGTGGCTGCCGCAGATGCTGCCAAGACCGCGTATGACCTCGGTCTCCGCAAGGTGAAAGCTTACGTGAAAGGGCCAGGCGCCGGCCGTGAGTCCGCTATCAGGACAATACATGGGGCAGGAATAGAGATCACCGAGATTATAGATGTGACTCCTATGCCGCATAACGGATGTAGACCAAAAGGCCGTCGTAAAGTTTAATTTTTAGAGATAAAGGAAAATTACTATGGCAAGATATACTGGACCAACTACTAAAATCGCTCGTAAGTTCGGAGAGCCGATTTTCGGAACAGACAAGGATTTCGAAAAGAGGAACTACCCTCCGGGACAGCATGGCCTGGCCAGAAAGCGCAAGAAATCCTCAGAGTACGGTACCCAGCTGCGTGAGAAGCAGAAAGTGAAGTATACATACGGACTCCTCGAAAGGCAGTTCCGCAACACTTACGAGAAGGCTTCCCGCATGAAGGGACAGAAAGGTGAGAACCTGCTTACATTGCTTGAGTCCCGTCTTGACAACCTGGTATACAGGCTTGGTATAGCTCCTACAAGGGCTGCTGCAAGACAGCTTGTCTCACATTGCCATATCACTCTTAACGGTGCTGTATGCAACATTCCTTCAGCACAGGTAAAGCCAGGTGATGTGGTAGCTGTAAGAGAAAGGTCAAAGAGCCTTGAGGTCATCCAGAACAGTGTGGCTTCCGCCCCTAAGTACTCATGGCTTGAATTCGACTCCAAGACTCTCACAGGAAAGTATCTCAATGTCCCTGTAAGGGAAGAGATTCCGGAGAACATCAACGAGCAGCTTATCGTCGAGTTGTACTCTAAATAACAGTTAACACCAATAAAGAAATCAGAATATGGCAATCTTAGCATTTCAGAAACCGGACAAGGTAATAATGCTCGAAGGGACAGATACTGTCGGCCGGTTCGAGTTCAGGCCGCTTGAGCCTGGCTACGGACAGACCATCGGGAATGCTCTCCGTCGTATATTATTGTCTTCTCTGGAAGGGTTTGCTATCAATTCAGTCAAGATCACGGGGGTGGACCAGGAGTTCGCCACTATCCCGGGCGTGATTGAGGGGATGCAGGATATTATTCTTAATCTCAAGCAAGTGAGGTTCAAGAGAATGGTTGATACTGTAGATTCCGAGGTGGCAAACATCGTGATCAGCGGCAAACAGGAGTTTACCGCGGAGGATATTTCCAAGGGATTGTCTTCTTTCAAGGTGTTGAATCCAGAGTTGCATATCTGCTCGCTTGAGCCTTCCGTAAAGCTGGAAATTTCTCTCAACATCAACAAGGGACGCGGTTTCGTGCCAGCGGATGAGAACATTGATTCAGATACTCCGATCGGCACTATCCCTGTTGACGCCATCTATACCCCTATCAAGAATGTGAACTGGATTGTGGACAACTGGCGTGTTGAGCAGAAGACGGACTATGAGAAGCTCACGCTTGAAATCATCACTGACGGCTCCATCTCTCCGAAGCTTGCGCTTCAGGAGGCTGCCAATATCCTTATCTATCACTTCAAGCTGTTCACGGACGAGAAGAAGCTTTCTCTCGAAAGTGCGGTTGAATCAGATTCCAAGGAGCTGGACGAGGAGTCACTCAGGATGAGGCATCTGCTTCTCACCAAGCTTTCCGATATGGGACTTTCAGTGAGGGCATACAATTGCCTGAAGGCAGCAGATATTGATACATTCGCCGACCTGGTGTCATATTCGAGGTCTGAGCTGATGAAGTTCAGGAACTTCGGAAGAAAATCTCTCAACGAGATAGATCTTCTCGTGGAGAAAATGAAGCTTTCGTTCGGCATGGATGTATCCAAGTATAATATTGAACCAAAGAAAAAGACCCTATAGAAAATGAGGCACAATAAATCAATCAATCATCTTAGCCGCAAGAGCGGCCACCGCAAGGCTCTTCTTGCAAATATGGCTGTTTCCCTTATCGAGCATAAGAGGATTACGACTACGCTTGCCAAGGCAAAGGCTCTCAAGATGTATGTGGAACCTCTCGTGACCAAGTCAAAGGAGGACACCACTCATTCTCGCCGTACTGTATTCAGCTATCTGAAGAACAAGGAGGCTGTGAAAGAGCTTTTCGGTACTATCTCTCCGAAGATAGCTACCCGTCCGGGCGGCTATACCAGGATACTGAAGGTAGGTTTCCGTCACGGTGATGCAGCCGAGATGGCTCTCATAGAGTTTGTCGACTTCAACGAGGCAGCACTTGCTTCTTCTCCTAAGAAAGAGGCCAAGAAGACTTCTACCCGCCGCAGCCGCTCCAAGAAGGCGTCTGCTCCGGCAGCAGCAGAAGCTCCTGCAAAGGTTGAGGAAACTCCGGTGGAAGCACCTGCCGAGGCTCCTGCAGAAGAGAAGAAAGCGGAATAATCCCTTTGTAAAATATCTGAAAAAGCGACCTGTACCTAGGCCGCTTTTTTTGATTCCGGCCGGTCAGGTAAGACAGCCACCGGTACAGGTTCTAGAACCGCCCGGTAAATTGTAAATCCATGATTATTACTCAAATAAATTTGTTGCTTTTGCTGTGAGTAAAAGTTCTCATTGTATTGAGTAAAATGTAATAATATGTATAAACGAGGTGGTGAAAAAGGAGTGGGACGATGATACGTTCCATGACCGCGATATCAGGGTCTTGATTTTGGGGAGCAGTCGTGTGTTATTGGAAAAGCGATTGTCTGAGTCATTGGCTGGGCGGTTTGAGGAAATACGCATGTCCCATTGGAGCTATCAGGAAATGAAGGAGTGTTTCGGCTTTTCGCTTGACCAATATATGTTCTATGGAGGCTATCCCGGTGCGGCTACTTTGATAGGCGATGAAGACCGCTTCAGCCAATACATCCAGTCGGCCATCATTGAGGCGACCATTAACAAAGATATTCTGATGGATACGCCGATAAGTAAACCAGCCTTACTTCGGCAGACCTTTGAGCTGGGAGCAGCCTATTCGGGCGAATTACTTTCGTTGAACAAGATGCTAGGCTCGCTTCAAGATGCAGGGAACACAGTAACATTGGCAGGCTATATCAATCTGTTGGACGAGAGCGGATTGCTTTGCAGGCTTCAGAAGTTCAGCGTGGATATGGCAAGGCGGCGTGCCAGTATCCCTAAGTTGCAGGCCTATAACAATGCGTTGAAGTTGGTATATAGCCCGTTGACCTTTGAACAGGCGATACTCAACCGCAAGGCATGGGGACGAATCTTTGAATCGGGTATCGGTGCCTATCTGGTAAGCCAAGCCTTCGTGCATCGTTTTGAAGTATTTTATTGGCGTGAACGGGATGATGAAGTCGATTTCGTTTTGCGCAAGAAAGGTTCGGTAGTGGCTATTGAGGTGAAAAACAATGCGGAGAAACGGACGGACGGGCTGGACAAATTCCGCAAACTTTTCAATCCGCAGGCTGCGTTTATCGTTGGAGACGGTGGCATCAGTGCGGAAGATTTCCTTTCTTATTGTTTTATCCGGGAGACGGAAGTTACATGGTGCTGGCATCCTCAAAGTAATGTCGATATGAAAAAGACGATACATATTACGAAACAGAAGGTCATGGAACTCATTGGAGAGCCTTTCCGGCAGCACGAAATTCGAGATCAAGTACAAGCGGGAATATGAGGATAACCTTAAGGATGAAATCATAATTATCATCAAGAATATACTGTGCTCTGTCTTGGGTGAAGATGATCCGGACAGATATACTGTCACTCTTCCTCACGTGTTGCATTTTGTGCGTGGACATCAGATGCGGATTGATCCGGATGATGTCGCCCGGGCCAAGACGAATATTGCCGTTGCGGTGAAAGTCGCTCCGAACATAAAATTCGGTAAGATATCCTGGAGCGAGCCTGATGAGATAGACTTGGCCCGTATCTGCGAAGACCAGTTCTCCAGGCATCCGTTCATCGAATTAGACTATCAGGATGAGATAAGGAGTCTCATAGCAGACCGGGTAATGAAGGTCCTCAGGTCCCGGCGTTCTGTTATTATTGACGATGATACATCTGCCGTATGATTGCAGACAATTATCTCTCATATAAGCCTGCCGGTTATTCATACCGTGTGGATGACCGAAAAAATGAGTTTATGGCAAAGTTCAGAAAAGGTTATGAAAATCGTCGCCTGTTTCAGGAGAATGATATCTGAGGACCGGTCCTGGTCCGGGTTCGGGGAATAGTCTGGACCATACATGCGCCGGAAACGGCAGCTTCGGTGCTGCCGACAGAATAATGTGGGGACTGGGATTGCCGTTGATTGCAGAAGACAGGAAAAACGATTAAGTTTGTATGTCGCTTATGAGACGTGAGCATGAAATTCCATATCATATTGTCCGGCATTGCGGCCTGGTGCTGTATGACGGTATTTGCGGACGCCCGCGAAAGACTTTACCTTGAACAGATATCCGTATCGGAGAATCTTCCGCATACGGACGTGAGTGCGATTACCGGAGACAATGAAGGCTTCATCTGGTTCGGGACATATTCGGGACTGTGCCGGTATGACGGCATAAGTATGGAGGTGTTCAATGTCACCAACTCCATCCTGAAAAGTTCAAGGATAAAATCCCTCTATTTCCCGGGGGACGGGATGTTGTATATAGGCACGGAGACCGGCGGACTTTCGGTGTATGATACCGGGAACGACAGGTTCGTCCGGACGATACCTGTACCTCTCAATAATGTGAACGGGATGTTCGGCCATGACGGCAAGGTCTGCATATGCACTGATGCAGGTATCTCCCTGCTGGATATTACGGACGGCAGCTGGAACATGGATTCACACTGGCTTGACTCGGGCGTAATGGGAGGATGTTCCGTCCCGGGAAAGGGCATGGTGCTATGTACTCCTGCAGGGCTCTCCCTTTACGAAAAGACCAGTGGGGGAGGGTATGCCCTAAAGCCTTTCCTGCCTGATGTCTACTGCTGTTCTGCGGTCTACCTTGAAGATGAGGACAGGATACTTGCCGCAGGCTATGACGGATGCTATGTGGTGGACTGTACGGACTGGTCTTGTGAAAAGCTCAATTCCTATGAAGCCATATCGCTCTATGAGACATCGTCAGGATATTTATGGGTCGGCACAAGAAGGGACGGGATGGTCTGCTATGACAGGGATTTCCGCCTTGTCCACAGGTACGGGCCATACGCCGAGTACGGCTTCAACAGTTGTGACATCACGTCATTCTATATGGACAGGTCTGATGTCCTGTGGATAGGGACTATCGGCAACGGATGTTACAAGAAGATACGCCATGTCGATGACTTCAGCCTGTATACGGTCTCGGACGCGGCCGGCAAAGACCATGTGGTATGTCTGTATGTCGACAGTGCGGACAGGCTCTGGATTTCGACCCGGGACGGAAACCTGTATGTCATGCGCAATGACGGGGAAATAGTCAGGATAGACCCGGATTCATTGTCCATGTTCAACGGGATGCCGGTATCCTTCATTTATGAAGATGTCAACGGCTCCATCTGGATAAGCGCCTGGACGTGCGGTCCGAAGATAATATCCGGAGACAACATCGTCAGGGCGCTTGAAGGCAGGCATTTCAGCTTCAACGGTTTCCCGGGAAACCAGCTTCTTAATACGTCAAGTATCTATATGGCTGAAAAGGACTCGTTCGGGCATCTGTGGCTGAGTACGAATCATGGGGTATTCAGATATGTCCCGGGGAAAGGTCCGGGCGGAGGATGGTACAGGGGGTTATGGACCGGTTTCAGCAGCGATCCGGCAGATTCTTCCTCGCTTGCGGACAATTTCTGTACTGACATTCTTGCCGAGGACCATGACGGGAAGCATTATGTATGGATAGGATCCCGTCTTGGGCTTACCAGATTCATCTGCGATGACGGAGGGGATGTAGAATCAGTCCTCAGAGTATATCCGTCCCAGGACGAGGCCGGTCTCAAGGGAGACTACATATCGGCTTTGCACAAGGACAAGGTGGGTTCCTTGTGGATAGCCACCCTTGGTGGCGGCCTGAACAAGCTTACGGGTCGCAGGGATGCCCCGGACCTGCATTTCCTGCATTATAACAGCGGAAACTGCGACTTTGTGACAAATGAATTTGAATCCATACAGGAAGACGGCGACGGCATATTCTGGATAGGAAGCAGCCGCGGACTTGTCCGGTTTGATCCGGGTGACGGCGATGTCCGGACTTTTTTCAGGAATGACGGTCTGCAGAGCGACGTCTTCAAGATATGGGCTTCAGGGAAATTCCATGACGGCAGGCTGGTGTTCGGCGGACCCGACGGCTTCAACATATTCGATCCGTTCAGGATCAGCAGAAACGGGATACCTCCGAGAATCGTGCTGACGGGACTTGAGGTCAACGGGACGGAAATTTCCCCGGGAGATTCCCTCAAGGGAAGGCCGGTGATTGAAAAGCCGCTGCGCCATGCCGGTAAGATTGTGCTGCCGTATGACTGCAACAGCCTTTCATTCAGCTTCGCTGCACTTCACTATGAGCATCCGGAGATGAACAGGTACAGGTTCCGGCTGGAAGGTTTCGACAATATGTGGCATTATACGGACGGGAGGAATACCTCTGCCACATACCTGAACCTTAAGCATGGAAAGTATGTATTCTCCGTGTACGGGGCCAACAGTGACGGAAGATGGGGTGATGAGCCTGCGCGCCTGGCTGTCACGGTGAGACCTCCATTGTGGAAAAGTACGGGAGCCATGCTGCTGTATCTGTGTGCCGGCCTGGCCATGCTCTATCTTCTGAAGACGGCTGTGCAGAGACGCAACAGGCAGCATTACGAGCTGGAGATGGAGCATAAGCTCCGGCTTGAGGAAGAACAGCGCAACGAGAACGAGATGAAGTTCCATACTGACTTCCTGCACGAGATAAAGACCCCGCTCACCTTGATAACCACTCCTGTGAACGAGCTTCTCGAAAGTGCCAATATCGGAAAGACCACGCGTGACAGGCTGCTGCTTGTACGCCGCAGCACCATGATTCTTCAGAAGCTGCTTGACACGGTGACTGACCTGCGGAAATATGACAACGGCAAAATCCGCCTTCATGTCGTGGAGGTGAACTTCTGCCGTTTCGTCGAGGAGACAGCCCTCCTGTTTGTCCCGACAATGAAGAAGCGCGGGATAGCCTTTACCCTCGACCTGCCCGAAACCCCGGTCATCCTGTTCATCGACAAGATGGAGATGGAAAAGGTACTGATGAATCTTCTGTCGAATGCTATCAGATATTCGCCGGAAACGGGAGGGGATATCCGACTTTCCGTCAGGAAGGACAATTCCGGAGGATATGACGGCGTGCTCCTGTCTGTCAGCAACACCGGTATGGGAATAATGCCTGAAGATCTGGAGAAGATATTCGTGCGTTTCCATCAGGGCGTGAACAACAATCTCGGCAAGGGTATGGGTATCGGCCTGGCAGTGTCGAAGCATATTGTGACCCTGCATGGAGGTGAGATCTATGCCGAATCCGTACCGGGCAAGAATGCCGTATTCTATCTTCGTCTTCGTACCGGGGATGCGCATTTCGACGAATCCGAGATTGACAGGGACTATAGCAACAGTGACAATCCTGCCAATTACGAAGCTTTGCCGGAAATCCAGGACGATACTCCGCCGAGGTTCAGCTATTCTTCCGGGAAGACATATACAGTCCTTGTCGCCGATGACAGCCCTGATCTCAGGAACTACCTCGGCAAGCTGCTGTCCATGCATTACAATGTCATCATGGCCCAGGACGGACGGGAAGCGTACGAAAAGGCTATTGCGGACCAGCCGGATATCATAATATCCGATGTGATAATGCCTGAGATGGACGGGATGGAGCTTTGCCAGCGCATAAAGGCAAATCCGGATACTTCCCATATCCCGGTCATACTGCTTTCTGCAAGGAGTCTCCCGGTAGACAAGATTGAAGGCTTCGAGTCGCTTGCCGATGACTATATGACCAAGCCTTTCCACCCTGAACTGCTTGTCTCCAGGATTGACAATCTGATACGTCAGAGAGAGAGCATAAGGGAAGCATTCCGGAACAGCATTACGGTAGAGCCGTCCGCCATCACGGGGACGACGTCGGATGAACGATTCATGAAGAATGTCATATCCGTCATAGAAGAGCATATCTCGGATGCCGAGTTCGGTGTGGACGAACTGTGCGAAGAAGTCGGGCTTTCCCGGCCGACACTGTACAGGAAGATCAAGTCCGTCACGGGGCTTTCGGCTATCCGGTTCATGCGCAGTATCAGGCTCAAGAGGGCCGCGCAGATGCTGGCCTCGGATGACAATCTTTCCGTGTCGTCCGTGATGTACTCTACAGGCTTCAACAATATCTCATATTTCTCGAAGATCTTCTACGAGGAATTCCATGTCCTTCCCAAGGACTTTCACAAGAAAGGAGGCGGTGTGTCATAGCGGGCGTTATGCTGAGCCGCTATCGTCATTGACCATGTTTTTGCAAATGTGCAAAAATCTGAACGATTTGTGACGGTGCTCATTTCCGCTATGTGATATATTTGCCGATACCGATAACACTGAAACCAATATTCCGGTATGAGAAATAATTTTTGCTTTTCCGCTGCCGCATGGATCGTTTTGCTGGCTGCCGTCGTGTGCGGATGTACCCGCGATAGAATTGTGGAAATCTCTGCGGACCCATCCGTGAGCGACTATACTCCGATAGTACGTGAGATACTGGAGAAGCATCCGGAGGGCCGTGTCACATTGAGATTCCCACCAGGCACATTCGATTTTTATCCGGAGGAGGCCTGCGGGAGGTATCTTGCCGTATCTAACAATGACAACGGGATGAAGACAGTCATCTTCAATCTGGACGGGATGAAGAATGTGTCGGTGGAGGGCTGCGGCTCTGACTTCATATTCCACGGGGCTGTCATTCCTTTCGCTGTCACGGACTGCAGGAATGTGAAGATTTCAGGTGTCTCCATAGACTATGACGCCCCGTTCACATTGGAAGGCACAGTCGTGGCCGTGGATAACAAGGCAAGGACATTCACACTCAGGATCGACCCTGCGAACAGGTACAGGATTCTCGATGACAGGTTCTATTTCCTCGGATACGGATGGGAGGCGCGCCTGGGCGAGAACATAGTCTTCAATCCGGAGACCAGGTCCCCGTATTACAATACCGCGGCATACCAGCATTGGCCGATCCACCAGTTTACCGCAAGTGAGACCGGCGAGGGCCTTGTGACATTCGGTAATGTCTATGCGAAGGAGCTGCCGCCGCTGGGAAGTGTATGGGTGGACAAAGGCGTCCATCCGGGGGACAGGTACTGCTCTGCAATAGTGCTTGCCGACAGCAGGGATATTCTTGTGGAGAATGTGCATGTCTACCATAGCGGAGCCATGGCCATGATAGCGCAGTATTGCGAGAATGTGACGGTCCGCGGCTACAGTACGGTACAGAGGGAAGGTTCTTCGAGGATGGTCACAGCTTCCGCCGATGCCACGCATTTCGTGGACTGTACGGGCGAAATACTGATAGAGGACTGCAGATTCGAGAGCATGCTCGATGATGCGGTGAATATTCACGGCACTTACATGCAGATGGAAAAGGTCATTTCGGACCGGGAATTCGCGGCTTCGTTCGGCCACCGCCAGCAGAGAGGCAACCATTTCGCTGACAGGGGAGATGCCATAAGGGTAATAGACAGGACGACAATGCGTCCTGTGGGTATCGGCAAGGTCCTTTCCATCGACAGGGTGAACGAGAACTGGTATATATTCCGGACTGATTTCCCTCTGGAGACTTTGTCTGATCCGGAGAAATATGCTGTCGAAAATATTTCCAGAGGTGCTTCCGCTGTCATACGCGACTGTTCGGTAAGGTATAACAGGGCAAGGAGCCTGCTCCTGTCAACGCCCGGGAAAGTGCTGGTGGAGGATTGCAGCTTCGCGTCCATGATGGCGGGAATTGTCATTTGCGGAGATGCGAATTTCTGGTACGAATCGGGTGGCACCAGCGACATCGTGATAAGGGGCAACAGGTTCACGGACCTTGGTATAGGGGGCAATTCTCCTCAGGCCGTACTCCAGATAGACCCGATGATCTCCGGCGAGGCCAGGAAGAATGACTTTTTCTATCATCGTAATATTACTTTCGAGAACAATGTGGTCGAGACCTTCGATGCACAGGTGATATATGCGTTGAGCGTTGAAAATCTCGATATCAGGGACAATATTTTCATCGATTCCGGCACATGGCCTCCTCTTTTCGGGGATCTGTCTGTCGTGGATGTCCAGAATTGCGGGACAGTGACCATGAGCGGGAATGATTTCTCCCGCTGGAAGAAGGACGCGACGGTCAGCATCCATGATTGTGTGAACGTCGATGTCGGGGATTGCGCTCTGGAGATTGTGGACAGCCCGAATCCGTATTTCTATGGAAACTGAACCCGGACAGCTGTATATCCGGGATAACGAACATATACGCAATATGAAAAAATCTTTGATTGCAGCCATTGCCATTGTCACGATTCTCGGCGGCTGCACCGGGAATAAGGAATTGCCGAGACGGGAAGGGACGAACGAAATGAAGGCAGCCCTGGAGGCTTATGTCAGGGAAGCGGCGGACAAGGATATAGACATCAATACTATTGTCATTGTCCAGGACGGAAAGGTGACAGGTGAGGCTTATGTCAACGGATGGACGGCGGATGACCCTCACAGGATGTGGTCTACAAGCAAGACGTTTACTTCGCTGGCTGTAGGCTATGCAGTGGAGGAAGGCCTGCTGTCGCTCGATGACAGGATGGCGGAAATTTTCCCTGATGAGTCGGGAGCTGTGGCAGATACCATGCACGATGAGACGCTGAAGTCCAATCTTCTGAAAGCCACTGTCCGTGATTATCTTGTGATGGCCTGCGGGCATAAGGAAGACCCGACATACGTCCTTGGCGAAAGGTATGCCCGGGAAGGGCTTGTCGGGATAGACAGTCTCGATGCCTTCCTGCGCCGTCACGGGAAAGATATCAGGACAGACTTCTTCACTGTTCCGTTTGAGGCCGTGCCCGGCACTTTCAACTGTTACAACAGTCTCGGGTCATTCATGCTCTCGGCTGCTGTGCAGAAGGTCACGGGAGAGAAGATAGTGGACTATCTGTACCCACGGCTGTTCAGACCGCTCGGGATAGAGAAGCCGCGCTGGGATGAGATACAGGGCATCAATTGCGGGGGCTGGGGCCTCTGGCTCAAGCCGGAGGAAATGGCCAAGGTCGGGGTGGCCATGCTTGACCACGGACGTTACGCAGGACGCCAGGTGATTCCTGAAAAGTATCTTGAAGAGGCGTCGCGGAGCTTCTTCCGCTGGGATCTTCCGTCAGGGAGCGTGTCAGACAGTGACAGATATCATTCTACCGGCTATGGCTATCAGATATGGCGGAATCCGGACGCTTTCTATACGGCAGGGATGTACGGCCAGTTCATCTATGTTTTCCCGGAATTAAATGCCGTGATAGCTGCGACCGCTGAAGTCCTGGATGATGACAGCAAGGAATCCGCCCTGATATGGAAGCACATAGTCCCGGTACTGAGAAAGGAGTCCGGGAATGATGCTGCAGGTACAAGATGGGAAATCACGGGCCCGCATGACATCGTCTGGAACGTGGATCCGGATGAGTACGGTCATCATGACCATATTGAGATGAGCGGCGAGCGGATATCCGCCATATACGAGTACGGAGTTGATGCCTCGGGGGCTTTTACTCTGACAAGGAATGTGATATGGCCATTGCTCAGGAAGCTGCCGAATGATACCTACGGCCACACGTCGATGCAGTTCTGTCAGGATTTTACATCCGGAATTACAGTGGACGGCCGCCCGCTTGACGCAGGGACGGTGGTGAGAATCAGTCTTGACGGCAGGCTCGGCGTGACCGGACGCCACGGAGATCTGATGGTGTCCCGCCGGTTCTTCCCTTCCACGGAGAAGGCTGCCGTGTGTGAGGATTATATCCTGAAGAATATTTCCTCCAGGTCTGTGTCAGTGAGGATTCCTGCGCAGAGGGATGAGTTTGTCACAGACAGCAATACAGGTGTGGACGGGGCATACCGTCTTGTGGCGCGTACCACGCATTCGTCCGACATTACGGCTGATCTGGGACCGTCTGAGGAGATATCTTTCCAGGCATGTATCCTCGGGTACAAGTATCCTGAGATAGAGGAATATATAGACGTCCGTCACGAGGAGATGCTGAGGATGGCTTTTGTGGACGAGGTCTGCTCAAGTCTCGTGCTCGACACCCCTGACCCGGTGTTGAATACCATGTTCGCTTTTGCCAAGATACGCGGGTCGGAGAGTCTGTTCCGGACGAAGGGAGGGCTTACACACAGTCCCGGAGGCGGATATTACTATTCTGCCATCTGGGCCAATGACCAGGCTGAATACATCTGCCCGTTCTTCCCTTTCCTCGGCTATGACAAGGGCAATGAAGCCGCAATGAATGCATTCCTTCATTTCGCCGTTTTCATGAATGACCGTTATGAGCCGCTGCCGAGTTCCGTGATAGCCGAATTCACGGACATCTGGAACGGATGCGGCGACAGGGGGGATGCTGCCATGATAGCTTACGGTGCAGGGCGTTTCGCCCTTGCTCTCGGTGACGAGGCTGCTGCCCAGAGGCTGTGGCCGCTGATAAAATGGTGTCTTGAGTATTGCCGGCTTCATCTGACTCCCGAGGGAGTGGTGGCTTCCGATACCGACGAACTGGAAAACCGTTTCCCGTCAGGTGATGCGAATCTGTGCACTTCCTCTCTCTATTATGATGCACTCCTGTCTGCCGCACGTCTTGCCGGAGAGTTCGGGGAGGAATCTGATTTCAGTGAAAGGGCGGCGGAGATGAAGGATGCCATAGAAAAATGGTTCGGGGCAGATGTCCGGGGCTTCAGGACTTACCGTTATTATGAAGGCAACGACATCCTTCGTTCCTGGATATGCATTCCTCTCACCATGGGCATATATGACAGGAAATCAGGCACTGCCGACGCCTTGCTGTCTGACAGGCTCTGGACAGAGAACGGCATACTTACGCAGGAAGGCTGCCCAGTTTTCTGGGATAGGGCGACGCTTTATGCCCTGAGGGGTATTTTCGCTGCAGGGCGTGCGGACGACGCCTTGTCCCGCCTGCATCAGTATTCATGCAGAAGGCTGCTCGGCGACCATGTGCCTTATGCAATAGAAGCATGGCCCGAGAATGCACAGAGGCATCTTTCTGCAGAGAGCGGTCTTTACTGCAGGGTGTTCACTGAAGGCCTTTTCGGCTTTCGTCCTGAGGGCTTCAGGAGTTTCTCGCTTACCCCTCATCTCCCTTCGTCATGGGACAGGATGGCGATGACTGATGTCCATGCCTGCAGCGGGAAGCCTTACGATATTGAAGTCCGCCGAGTGTCAGATGCCAGGATAAAGGTGACGGTGACAATACAGGGGAAGCGGGTATTGTCCGAGACCGTAGCTGACGGTACAACGCTTCACTGCAACCTTTGAATCCCTTTAAAATAACGTGAATTCGATGAAATGAATGAAATGAATTTCAGAGAATTACCTCTATAGAGGACGAAGTCCGGCGTAAGTTCTCCCCTACGCAGGGGAGAATTTAAGAGGGGTGACACGAAAAAGGAAAGGGATTTCGAAGAAATCGTAACGTCAGTTCGACGGAATCTCTGATATTGAACAGAATAATTCGTCGAACTGACGTTAAAATACAGTTTAATACAGTCCCGAACGGAAAATTTAAAACACAATACAATGAAACCGAATATTATGGAAAGACCGGAAAGGGATGCCAGGCCTCTGATGGCGGCCGGGAGGCATTTCCTGAATGCACTCATATTGGCAGCGGTCTTCTGCTCCTGCGAGAAGGATCCGGGGACAGAGTCTGGGACGCCGGAGTTCGAAGTCTATGATGTCGTGCCTGTGGCTGAACAGGGCTGGGACATATATACCGGTACGGGATATCGGTACGGAGCATCCATCATAGTCAATGATGATGAATCTGTCGACCTGTGGCTCGCGGCTCCCGGAGGTACATTCGGAGAGGGTGTCAAGACATATCTTTCGGATGAAAAGGATGCGCAGCAACTCGGTACGGACGGCACGCTGGCCCAATATTTCGAATTTGACGAAAGTTTTGCGAGGATAAGCCTTTATTGCCCGTCCTGGAACAGTACGCAGGAAAGTTTCACCCTGTCCATATACGAGTGGAATTCGGATTATGCCGGGACAGTCGCCGGCGAGCCTCTTGCAAGCCGGAGATTTGAGAAATACGGTGACAATTCCTGGCTTGACCTCTATGCCGGAGACGATGAAACCGGCACCGAAAAATTCCCTGCCGGGAAATATCTGTGGGTGATGTCTGACGGCACGGCCAATTCCGGTATCTGGAAATGCACCGTTTCCGGTTCGTCTTCTCAGACCAACGCCCGCTCCTACGTGGACGGAGAGGAGATCAGCGGACAGTTTTTCAGCATGATATGCACTTCCGCAGGCTCCAATGAGATCTATTGGGACAAGATAGTGTACATGCATTCCGATGACGGAGGCAAGACATGGACGGACGAAGTACCGACCCTTCTTCCGACTGAAGGCGGCCGGGATTCCCTCTCATGCTGCGACCCTGGAGTGGCTTGTTGGGGCGGCTATTATTATATCGGATACACCTCGACCATGAACCAGTCCGGAAGATACAACCATGTCTACATGGCAAGGGGAACTTCGCCGGACGGCCCGTGGGAGAAATGGAACGGCTCCGGCTGGGGCGGCGATCCTTCCCCTGTGGTGACCTACGACGGTACGCTGAGCGGCTTCGGTGCCGGAGAGCCGTGTATTGTCGTCCTTGACGGGACAGTCTACCTCTATTATTCCTGGAATGAATGGAATACGGTCACTACAATGCTTTCTACCGCTCCTGCCGATGATGAGAACTGGCCTGCAAGGCTTGAAAGCAGGGGAGTGGTCATAGACAAGACCGACATGGAGGATCCGGACCATACCGATGTCAAGTATGTCGAGAGAAGCCGCAAGTTTGTCGCCATCCATGCTGTGGAAAGAGATACTGACGACAGCTGGATCCAGATATGGGAGTCCGAAGACGGAATAAGCTTCACCAAGGCAGGGCAGATACGGGGCGAGCTGTGCAAGGGTATCATCAATGCCGGAATGAGCGGAGACGGAGAAGGCCATGTTCGTCCGGATATAGTGCAGTACCTCTGTTACGCCCATAGCGACGAGCCACGGACGTGGGGACACTGGGCGACATGGTGGTCTCCGATGGTCTGGGAACGCCCGACAGAGTGATTTGCGGGCGGAAGGCCTCTGTAATGCAGTTTTTTGCAGAATCACAAAAATGAGAACGATTTGTAAACTGCCGGAAATGCCGATATGGCTATAATTGTAGAAACAACACATCACATTTGACAAGATACACACACTATCACAAACTAATAACAGAGTATCATGAAAAGAATATTAACGTTGATGACCGCATGCGGTCTGTTTGCATTGGTCTCCTGCCAGCCGGAAGACAATGCCGTTGTTGAGAAAGACTTCAACTACACTGCAAGTCTTGAAACCGCCCGCGTGGGCGAGACTGTGACCTTCACGGACAATTCCTTAAATGTCGATTCGCGTACATGGACTTTCGAGGACGGGACACCTGCCACATCTTCGGAGGCCACTGTCGATGTAGTCTTCAATTCTACAGGTACCAAGGAAGTCACCCTGACAGTGACATATTCTGACGGGACCGAGGATCACGGGACTCTGTCGATAGAAGTGACCAATCCATTGTCTGCTGATATAGCTGTGGCCGGCCTTACCGAAATGGGCTGTGCCAAGTCAGGGGCTGAAATCACATTCTCCCTCGAAAACGTCGTCGGCAATCCGACATCCTACGAATGGACTTTCCCTGGCGGAACTCCGGCCATATCTACCGAGGCATCTCCGAAGGTGGTATGGAACAGCCAGATAGACGATGTTGAGGTCTCTTGCAAGATGACACGCGCCGATGACGGTGTAGAAGTCACTGTGACGACGCATATCGTAGCGGGCAACTATCCTATGTTCAAGGCTGATGCTGAATATGGTCTTGATGTGTACGGTTTCGAGCAGGGAGAAGTGAACAAGGTATGGTACAACTGGGGTAAATTCCCGGATGAAGATGCAGTCGGAGAGCACCCTGACATTATGACTATAGCAGACGGCGGAGCCAATGGGTCAGCTAAGTGTATGAAGATAGATATTTCGAGAACGCTCGGGGACTGCATCTGGGAGGTCGCCGCAAGAAACAACTGGCCGAACAATCCATGGCTGGAATCCGGCAAGAAGTACGAACTTTCATTGTGGCTTAGGGCAGACATATCGGCTTCCGGGAGCATGGCAGGATGCATGTGGCTGAATATCTTCTATTTTGTGCCGGACTACCTCAATGACCCGCTCAGGGGTCTGAATGCGCAGACTTCATGGTCCGAGGTGTTTGACGGAGACGAGTTTGTTGTCACAGGTGGTGCTCCGAGCAAATTGTGGGAAGGGGCGATTACTACAATAGGGGGAACCGAAGCCGCTCCTGAATTCAATGATCTTCTTACTTCCGAATGGAAACAGTACACATTTGAAATCCCTATAACCGAAGGCAATGCCGGGGATATATTCAAGAACTGCTATCTTGCATTCGGTATTACCGGCGTCAGCACAGTCGTCTATGTAGACGAAATCAGGCTTGATCTCATTGAGGAATAACAGTATTTCCTGGAAATTCATTTGAAAAGATGTTGAGAAAATGCGTGGCCCTGCTTGTACTCATGCAGGCAGGGCTTGCTGTCTTCGCGCAGCAGATTACCGTCACAGGCCATGTGACTGACAGCCAGGGCGATCCTGTCGCATGGGCTGATGTCTACCAGAAAGGCACGCAGAACGGGACGGCGACCGATGACAACGGATATTATTCCATTACGGTCTCTTCCTCTGATGCGGTGCTTGTAGCCTCCTTCATCGGATACCAGA
This sequence comes from uncultured Bacteroidales bacterium, assembly GCA_944326315.1. Taxonomy (GTDB): domain Bacteria; phylum Bacteroidota; class Bacteroidia; order Bacteroidales; family UBA932; genus Cryptobacteroides. Next base: position 24,657 of record CALVDP010000005.1, on the reverse strand, counting down.
ATTCGGAACTTGCCGTCGGGGAAAATACCGTCCTTGACTTCGTCCTCCAGTCTGATACCGAAGTGCTGGACAATGCCGTGGTCATAGGCTACGGTACCGCTCGGCGTCAGGACCTTACAGGCTCCGTCGCCTCAATCAGCCCGGAAAACTTCGACAACAAGGTCATATTTTCAGTGGACGATGCATTGAAAGGCGGCGTGGCCGGCCTTATGGTATCCTCCACGAGCGGACAGCCTGGCGCGGCCACCAAGATGCTTATCCGAGGGGCCAGCTCACTTTCCGGCTCCACCGGTCCTCTTATCGTAGTGGACGGCTTCCCTCTGAACGGGGTGAACACATCTTCCGGAATGGGTATGGGCAACCTTGACTCCCAGATGAGCGGACTTGCCATGATAAACCCTGAAGACATTGCCTCGATAGAGGTATTGAAAGACGCCTCGTCCACGGCCATTTACGGAAACAGGGGCGCGAACGGTGTCATCATGATAACGACCAAGAGGGGAAAAGGCTCGTCGGGACGTATCCAGTACAACGGCTATGTCAGCATGCAGATGCTTCCTCGTAAATTGGAAATGCTTGATTTCGAAGGTTATGCACGGATGATGAACGAGCTGAATCCGATGTACGACATGTTTTCCGACACTGACGGAAACCTCCGTAATTTCGACTTCGGCAGGATAGAGAGCATTGACTGGCAGGACAGGCTCTACAGGACGGGATTCATCCACAACCATAACCTGTCCATACAGAACGCCACCGACAAGACCAACTTCCTGATAAGCGCATCATTCATGCAGAACGAGTCCATCATAGTGGACACCGACTGGAAGAAGTTCACCGCCAAGGCCAACATAGACCATAATTTCACGGACAAGTTCAGGCTCGGCGTGGATATCAACTACAGCCGCATCACAGATGACGGGGTACCTACTTCCGGAGGAGAGGGCACGGCTATCGGTACGGTGATGAGCGCGCTAGTCTCCCAGCCTTTCGACCTGACCGATCCAGACACACAGGCGTATTTCAGGAGGGCAGGCGTGCAGCAGTACCAGATTGACGCCTTCAACACGTCCAACAAGCAGAATCCGGTGACAATGGCCAGGGATATCGACATGCTGAAAATCCTGAACAGGACCATCGTCAACGCATATATGGAATATGATATTCTCAAGGACCTGAAAATCAGGGTGACAGGAGGATTGGACAACTATTCCCTCGAGGACAAGCAGTTCTATCCGACCACTACTCCGCGCGGATACCTCTACAATTCGCAGGCATGCATGGCGAACATCTCCACGTTCGGCTGGCTGAACGAGAACACCCTCACATGGTCCCCGACATTCGGAAGGCACAAGCTCAACCTTATGGCGGGTGTCACGGAACAGGGGTCGCGCTACTATTACACGGCCACGGACGCGTCTTCGTTCGAGAACGAGACCCTCGGCTTCAACAACCTGCAGATGGCGACGGACTTCAATTCCTTCTCCAACACCAGCACCACTGCCATGCTCTCCATGATATTCAGGGGACACTATTCGTATGATGACCGCTATATCGGAACGTTCACATTCAGGCGTGACGGCACATCGGCATTCATCAAGAACAAATGGGGCTCGTTCTATTCGGGTGCATTCGCCTGGAACGCCAAGCAGGAACAGTTCCTGAAATATGTCAATGCCGTCAGTACTCTCAGACTGCGGCTTTCCGTGGGTGAGGTTGGGAACTCCAGCGTGCCAACATCAGGCTCTTTCGCCCAGCTGTACAATACCAACACGGCCTTCGGCACGGACCTGAGCATAGGGCAGTCCCCGCTTACTCTTGCCAACGAGGACCTGACATGGGAAAAGACCCTCGAATACAATATAGGACTTGAATTGGGACTGTGGAACGAAAGGCTGCACCTTGATGTGGACCTGTACCACAAGACCACGCGCGACCTTCTTCTTGAAGCCCCTGTGCTGAACATTTCCGGATATACCAGGGCATGGCAGAACATCGGAAGCATCAGGAACATGGGCGCGGAGCTGTCCCTGTCAGCGGTCATGATAGACAACCATGATTTCTCGTGGTCATTGAACGCCAACTTGACCCGCAATGTCTCGAAGATATTGAAGCTCGGCCAGAACGGGGCACCTATCTATCTCGGCATCACCTGTCTTGACGGCCAGAACGCCGTGATTCTCCGCGAGGGCGGAAGCGTGGGCGAACTGTTCGGATACAGGGCCGTAGGACTGTACCAGCTTGACGAGTTCGACGCTGTGCCGAGCACTACCGAGCCTGGAGAAATGGTCTACACCCTCAAGCCGGGAATCCCTGCACAGGGCGGAGAGCAGCCGGGCTCCCTGAAACTGTGGGACAGGGACGACAGCGGGTCTATAGACGATGCGGACCGCGAGGTGATAGGCAACTTCCTTCCGGACGTGTACGGGGCCTTCTCCACGACATTCGACTACAAGGCCTTCAACCTTTATCTCGGCTTCCAGTATTCGATAGGCAATGACCTGTACAACGCCAATTACAGCATGATAGCATCTTACACAGGCAACGGGGAAAACCAGGTGGCGTATTGGAACGACAGGTGGACTACGGAAAACCAGTCATCCCGGTATTATTCCCAGATTCCGGACGGCCTTGTGTCATCGGCATTTGTCGAAGACGCCTCATACCTGCGTTTCGCGACAGCGAGACTGACATATACCCTCTCGCCAAGAATCCTGCGCAGGGCAAAGCATATCGAATCATGCAGATTCTATGTTTCAGCTGACAATATCTGTGTATTCACTAAATATTCCGGATATGACCCTGAGGTCGGCATCAGCCAGAACTCCGCAGCGGCGATATTGTCACAGGGATTCGATTACGGCAATTTCCCGAAGGCGAGGACATTTACCTTCGGCGTGAACATTTCATTCAAATAGCAGGAGGAGAACATGATGAAACGGATTTTTATTGCATTGCTGCCGTTCTTGTGGTTGGGTGTTTCCTGTGATTTCCTGGAGACCAAGGTCGAAAGCAATATAACGACGCAGAATTTCTTCAAGACCACGGCGGATTTCGACATGGCCCTGACCGGAATCTATTATACCTTCACTTCGGTGGAATGGGACGCCCAGCACCGCTACGGGAACTATTTCACGGGATTCATGTACTGGGGCAGGATTGGTACGGACGAGTGTTTCGTGCCGTCGGCCAACAACGGCGAGGACATGATAGGCTTCTACACCTATACCCCGGAGCATCTTTTTGTCGAGAAAGTGTGGTTCATGCAGTATCTCGGCATCCAGAGGGCGAATGTCGTGCTTAACCGTCTGGAGCAGTACGACGGCGGGGAGATTTCGGAATCCGACATGGACAGGATAGCTGGCGAGGCTTATTTCCTGCGCGGATGGTTTTATTTCCAGCTTGCCCGTTATTTCGGGGAAGTGCCTCTTGTCCTTACCGAGACGACTGATATCAGCGAGCTTGATACGCGCAAGGCTACCCTTGCCGAAGTCTACGACCGTGTCATCAAGGATTTCGAGGCGGCCGAGGAACTGCTGCCGGTAACCAATACTGTCGGACATGCGCATAAGTACGCGGCGACCGCGCTCAAGGCCAGGGCTTATCTCCAGATGTCGGGAGAGCCTCTCCGGGACAATTCGGCTGCGGCTCTTTCGGCACAGGCATGCCGGGATGTGATACAGAACGGAGGCTTCTCATTGGTAGAGGACTATTTCTCACAGTTTGACGGCAACCATGAGCACAACAGCGAATATATCTTCGATGTCGAGTTCGACAATTCGCACAGCAACTCCCTCTACGGAGGCCAGGTCGGGACCACGGACGGGATTCCGCACACTGACCAGATATACTGGACCCAGGTGCGCGCGTTTCCGGAAATGTACGACAAGTTCGAGGAAAACGATTTGCGCCGGGGTGCCGTCAATGCGGGAGGACATGCTATCCTGAATCCGGACACCCAGAGGATGGAGATAGTCTACGATGCTGATTACGAGGGGGATTATTGGGTCTACAAGTTCCGTCATGCCTTGGACAGGGCGGACAGGGGAAGCAGCTGGGCCAACTGGTGCAACAACATCAATTTCCCTATCATACGCTATGCCGACGTGCTCCTGATGCTTGCAGAGGCCGAGTGGAGGGCGACAGGAACACCTTCATCCGAGGCGATCGAGTATGTGAATCAGGTACGTCGCAGGGGCTATGGCGTGGACATAAATACCGCCAATGCCGATGTGGACTGGCATTCGGGTGACGGGGATTTCGGCGAGTTTATCCTTGAGGAAAGAAGCCGCGAACTGTGCTTCGAGGGCCACAGATGGGCTGATCTGGTGCGTTTCGGGAAGCTGCAGGAGGCCTACCGTTCAGTGGGACAGGATCCGGACTGGATACTTACCCCGACCTACCAGATCATGATGAACAACTGTCAGGAAAAGCACAGCATATTCCCTATCCCTCAGTCGGTAATAGACGCTTCCAACGGAGCTATAACACAAAATCCGCTATGGCAATGAAAACAAGACTGGCAATAATTGTCCTGGCAGGAATGACCGCCACTTTCGTCTCCTGCCGGAAAGAATGGATACCTGTTCCCGAATCTTCAGGACAGGGGACAGTGGTGCAGGAGCCTGAAGACACAGATGTCTGGACGGAAATAACGGAGACAGTGTCAATGACGGAAACCAAGGTCATAGAACAGGCAGATGCCACGTTCATGAAAGGATACTGGCCGGATGGCAAGCTTATTCCTATAAGGAAGGATGGCGGATGGCAGCTTTTCTGGGGAGAAGCCACAGATGCATTGACCGTGGCATCGACACCTTTCCCGGAAGACCATGTCGCCGGACTGACAGAAGATAGCAAGGTCTGGGGAAAGGATTTCAGCCGGATCGACGGCTTCAATGACGGAGGGTCGTGGTTCATCGCCATATTCCCTCTTGACGACGATGGTAGCTATGTCGGCTTCTTCCATGCCGAGAGTCACTGGGATGATTCCGGTACCGCCCACAAGTCGATAGGCGTCGCATATTCTGATGACTACGGGGCCACATGGAGGGATCCGCAGCCTATTATAACGGACAAGAAGCCGAAACCGTCCGAGCCTGACTGGACAGGACTTGGAGACGGCTGCGTCATCTGGGACGAAACTGCCTCCAGATACATCTGCTACTATCAGGGGAAGATAAGCTCCGGTGCGAACGTACTCTGCATGGCTTCGTCATCTGACAGGCGGGGTGCGTCAGGTACATGGAAGAAATGGGACGGCACTGACTTCACATTGCCTGCATACGACAGTTCCACCGGTCTCGGAGGCGAGAATATCCCCGTGTCGGGACTTCTGTCCATTCCCGGAGCCAATCCTTCGGTAATGTGGAATACCTTCCTCGGGCAATGGGTCATGGTCTATGCCTCATGGCCCAAGATGGTCTACATGTCATTCAGTGACGACGCCGTCACATGGAGCACTCCTGAACTCATCACCGGAAGTGCGGACTCTCCGGCCTGCTATCCTAATCTCATCGGAGATGACGGAGACCTTGAAGGTGGGGAGACCGTGCAGATGTATTGGTCACATAACCAGAATGCCATGACCGGAATACGGGATATGGCCTATGCAAAAATCAAGTTCAAGAAATGAAGAATCTTATTTTTCCCGCAATCATATCCCTGCTGTCTTCCGTAATGACAGTGTGCTCGTGCGGACCGCAGACGGTCATTGTGGAGGCTGACCCGGATATCGCGGACTATACACCAGTAGTAAGGAAAATCCTGGAGGACCATCCGGATGGCAACATTGATATCCGTTTTGCGCCCGGACAGTATGAGTTCTATCCGGAGCAAGCCTGTACTGAATTCCTGAGCATGTCGAACAACGACAGCGGAGAGCGGAAGGTAGCTTTCCTGATCAAGGACATGGACAATGTGTCTGTGACCGGAGACGGGGCGGAATTCCTGTTCCACGGGGCCATAGTCCCTTTCGCTGTCAAGAATTCGGGAAATGTCAGCCTGGGAGGCTTCTCCATAGACTATGATTATCCCTGGACCTTCGAAGGCGAGGTCATAGAAAGCGATTCTGAAGCCAATACATTTACGGTCAGGGTCTTCGAGGACAACAAGTACAGGATAGAAGGTGACAGGCTCTTTTTCGGGGGCTATGACTGGGAGTATCCTCTTGCAGAAAACATAGTATTCGACCCGAAAACACGCAGGCCGTATTACAATACGGCGATTTATGAGCACAGGCACTGGACAGGGGAACTGAAGGCGAAAGAGCTTGCACCTGGCATAGTGGAGTTTTCCGGATTGTCTTCTGCTGCTGTACCTCCCGAAGGCAGCATCTGGGATGACAAGGGCCCTATGGAGCTCAACAGGTCATATCCCGGATTCGCGATACTCAGGAGCCATGACGTGCTTGTCCATGACGTGCATGTCTACAAGGCTGGCGCGATGGCTCTTATCGCCGAATTCTCAGAAGATATCACGGTGTCCGGAGTCTCCACGGCTTCACGTCCGGGGTCAGAGAGGATGATAACGATATCCGCCGACGCCACGCATTTCGTGGACTGCAGTGGTACCGTGACTCTGGAAGGCTGCACGTTCGAGAGCATGCTCGATGACGCCACCAATATCCATGGGGTGTATATGAAGGTGGATACCCTCCTTTCCCCTACTGTGGTCCGCGCTTCGTTCGGACATTTCCAGCAGGAAGGTAACACTTTCGCTGAAGAAGGTGATGTGTTGAGATTCGTCAACAGGAAGACTCTCAGGCCGGTCGGTGAGTCGGAACTTGTTAGTATAGACAGAATATCGCGGAATTGTTATGAGCTCAGGACCGGCCTTGACCTTTCTTCTGCAGGGAATATCTCTGACCTTGCAGTCGAGAATGTTTCCAGAGGCTGCTCAGTGGTCATCAGGGATTGCAAGGTGCATTACAACAGGGCGAGAAGCCTGCTTCTCTCCACTCCGGGGGACGTGCTTGTCGAAGGCTGTGACTTCAGTTCCATGATGGCCGGAATACGGATATGCGGCGATGCCAACTACTGGTATGAGTCCGGACGCACCTCCAACATAGTCATCCGCTCCAACAGGTTCACTGACGGAGGGCTGGGAGGCGGACTCCCGCAGGCCATACTGCAGATAGATCCGGTGATACCGAAGGAGGCAAGGGATACGGACTTCTTCTTCCACGGTAATATTGTCTTTACAGGCAATGTTGTCGAGACTTTCGACAGGCAGATTGTCTACGGACTGAGCGTGGAGAACCTTGAGATCACCGACAATGTATTCATTGACAGCAGGTCATACAGGCCTCTCTTCCCGGACCTTTCCGTGATTGACCTGCAGTATTGCGGCAGTGTCAGGATAGAGGGGAATGATTTCTCCGGATGGCAGCCGGATGCCACGATCAGCATCCATGACTGTCTGGATGTAGCCAATGACTCACCGCTTCCTGTCGTTGACCGGCCCAATCCGTATTTCTTCGCCAGCTGAAGACAGGAGGATATCCGAAAGCGGGCAGAGGTTTCCGGTTTTTCGCAGAAAAACGTTAGAGGGTGACGCAAAATCTCTTGCATCACCCTCTTCTCATGATATTAGAACAATATTATGATTATGTGTAACAAATTTCTATAGATTGTCCTTCTCGATATCCTTGAAATAGCGGTATGTGTTCACTTTCAGTTCCCCGGCTGCAAGCTCGTCGCATACTATGATGCCGTGGGGATGGTTCTGAAGGGCAGACAGTGTGCATGTATGCGAGTATGCACCTTCCACTGCCTGCTGCAGAGCGCGTGCCTTCTTGTGCCCGAATGCAAGGACAAGGACTTCCTTTGCGGACATCACTGTACCTACACCTACAGTCAGCGCAAGCTTCGGCACCTTGGTGATGTCATTGTCAAAGAACCTGGAGTTCACAAGTATGGTGTCGTATGTCAGGGTCTTGACGCGTGTGCGTGATACCAGAGAGGAGAACGGCTCGTTGAATGCGAGGTGTCCGTCCTCACCGACACCACCCATGAACAGATCGATCCCGCCTGCCGCCTCGATCCTTGCCTCGTACGACGCGCATTCGGCTTCGAGGTCAGGTGCATTTCCGTTCAGGATATTGATGTTTTCCTTAGGGACATCCACATGGTCGAAAAAATTCCTGGCCATGAACGAATGGTAGCTTTCCGGATGCGATTCCGGCAGGCCCACATATTCATCCATGTTGAATGTGATGACATTTTTGAATGAAACTTCTCCCGCCTTGTTCATGCGGATGAGTTCCTTGTAGGTGGCGATAGGCGTTGAGCCTGTAGGAAGTCCAAGCACAAAAGGCTTGTCAGTCACGGCTGCCTTGGCCTTTATCCTGGATACTATGTAATGCGCGGCCCAGATGGCTCCTTTCGCATCGTTTTCATTGATAATCAGTCTCATTCTTTTCTCTTTTTATGCTTTTTCTTGTTTTCCGTACGGTTTGTCCCCAGACATCATGTCAGAACAGCTTCACGAATACCTCGATTGCCTGATATTCCGCCATTCCGAGTTCGTTGTACAGACGGGCCGTGTTCTGTGTCCTGTCTTCAGCCCTCTGCCAGAATTCGCGGGAATCGTCTCCAGGGAACGGCACTATGTCTTTCTGTGATACATGCCTGTATATGGCGTGGCGCTTCTTGATGAGTTCGTCAGGGCTGAGAGGGACAGCCATGTCCACCTTCCCGAGCTCCCATTCCATCCATGCACCGCGGTACAGCCATACATGGCATTCCTTCATCCAGGATTCGTCCTTGAGCTGTTCAAGTGCGGCCAGGACAGCCTCTGTGCAGACTCTGTGGGTCCCGTGAGGGTCCGCAAGGTCTCCTGCGAGGTATATCTGGTGAGGTTTGACCTTCTGGAGCAGGTCTATGATGATGTCTATGTCCTTCTGTGTCCTCTGCCCTTTCTTTATGCCTCCTGTCTCGTAGAACGGCAGGTTGAGGAAGTGTGCGTTGGTGTTTTCGTTGAGTCCGAATGACCTTACGGCGGCCCTTGCTTCGGCGCGGCGTATGGCGGCCTTGATGTTGAGGAGCGGACGCGGCTCCGGTTCGCCCGGCTTCTTGCTTGCGACGATGGCCTTCACCTCATCGAACTTGTCGGCAAATCCGAGCTCGTGTGCCGTATCCATGTGCTGTAGCACCACGTCATCATGTACGGCCACATTGCCCGATGTCTCGTATGCCACATGCACGTCATGACCCTGCTCGACCAGCCTGATGAATGTACCTCCCATTGAGATCACGTCATCATCAGGGTGCGGAGAGAAGATCACGACCCTCTTCGGGAATGGAGAGGACGATACAGGACGCGTGGAGTCGTCGGCATTCGGCTTTCCTCCCGGCCATCCCGTGATAGTGTGCTGCAGGTCATTGAATACGTCGATGTTTATCTTGTCATAGGCCCCTTTCTGTTCAAGGAGTTCGCCCAGTGAATTCTGTATATAGTCCTGATGCGTGAGCTTGAGTATCGGCTTGTGGACTGTCTCGCACAGCCAGACGACAGCCTTCCTTACGAATTTCGGTGTCCATTCGCATGGCCCTACAAGCCAAGGGGATACGACCCTTGTCAGGAGGCTCGACGAATTGTCATCTGTGTAGAATGTGATATTTTCGTGTTTCTGCAGGAATGACGCCGGGCATGCCGGTGTGACAGGCCCTTCCACTATTTCCTTCACTGCATTCGCCTTGTCCTCGCCCCATGCCATCAGGATGATTTTTTTGGCGCTCATCATGGTGGCTATGCCTATGGTGATGGCAGTTTTCGGAGTGTCGGCTATGTTGCCGTTGAAGTTCCTTGACTGCGCTTTCCTTGACTTGTATGAAAGGAGTACCGTTCTGGTGCGGCTCTTCTCGGAGGAACCTGCCTCGTTGAAACCGATCTGGCCCTGCTCTCCTACACCTATCACGAGAAGGTCGAGCCCTGACACCGCCTTGTCGTATTCTGCACAGTAGACGGAAATTTTCTCCTTAGGCACGGTCCCGTCAGGTATGTGTATGTTTTCCTTCCTGACATCCACATTGTTCAGGAATTCCTCATGGAGCCTGTGGTTCCTGCTCTGAGCCTCGTTTTTCCCTACAGGATAGTATTCGTCGATGCTGAACACCTCGACGTTGGCGAAAGATATGGCTCCTTCCTTGTACTTGGCCGAAAGTTCCCGGTACAGGCTTACCGGGGTCGTCCCTGTGGTAAGTCCGAGCTTGAAGTTCCCGCCTGTATGCCCCTTTATGGCTGAGATTATGATGTTTGCTATTTCGGCACTTGCATCTTCCTGATCCTCATATATTTCGGCAGGTATCTTCTCATAGCTGTGAAGTATGTCGGCCGGCAGGTCTTTTTCTATGAGCCCGCCATCTTTCGGTAACGTAAAGTGTTTCATGACAATATGATAATTATGTGTTTTAGTTCGACTTATCTCACAAAATTAGAAAAAATAACATCAAATAAGAAATTTTTGACTATTTTTATAACTGTGATTTCGTACAATCACGGCAACACTGACTGATAACCGTTCCTGCAGTTCCCTCATTGCGGCATCATGCGAATGCCCGGGAAGCGGGATTTAAATAAATTCAATCATGTTCGACCTGTTCTATCTGGTGCCGCTGGCGGCGGTCCTGGCCCTTGGCTTCGCCTGGTTTTTCTTCAGACAGATGATGAAGGAGAGCGAAGGCTCTGCGACAATGAAGGAAATAGCGCTTTTCGTCCGCAAGGGGGCGATGGCTTATCTGAAACAGCAGTACAAGGTGGTGACTGTAGTGTTCGTCATCCTTGCTGTCTTCTTCGCCGTACTTGCCTATGGATTCGGCGTACAGAATACATGGGTGCCGTTCGCATTCCTGACCGGTGGCTTTTTCTCCGGACTTGCGGGATATGTGGGGATGAAGACAGCGACATACGCTTCGGCAAGGACAGCCAATGCGGCAATGCGCTCTCTTAATTCCGGTCTCCGGATAGCGTTCCGCTCAGGTGCGGTGATGGGGCTGACCGTGGTAGGCCTCGGCCTTCTCGACATTTCCCTTTGGTATATCATACTTGATCTTTTCGTCGGTGCGGAAGGTCCGCAGAAACTGGTCATGATCACCACTACGATGCTGACTTTCGGTATGGGTGCGTCTACGCAGGCCCTTTTCGCGCGTGTCGGGGGCGGAATATACACCAAGGCCGCCGATGTCGGGGCTGATCTCGTAGGCAAGGTCGAAGCCGGCATTCCGGAAGATGATCCGCGGAATCCCGCCACCATTGCGGACAATGTGGGCGACAATGTCGGAGACGTGGCCGGCATGGGTGCGGACCTCTATGAGTCATACTGCGGCTCCATACTTGCGACCATGGCGCTTGGTGCGTCTGCCTTCTATATGGGCGGGGAGGAAATGCAGCTCAAGGCAGTCTTCGCCCCGATGATTATAGCGGCTGTCGGAGTGATATTGTCCATTATCGGGATATTCACGGTCCGGACCAGGGAAGGGGCGGGGATGAGCCAGCTGCTCAAGTCGCTGAGCCTTGGCACCAATGTCAGCGCTGTCCTGATAGCCGTCGCCACATTCGGCATCATGTACCTGCTCGGCATGGAGAACTGGCTGGGCATGTCGTTCGCCGTGATTGTCGGGCTTGTGGCAGGCGTGATCATAGGCCAGTCCACAGAGTACTACACATCGCATTCTTACAGGCCGACACAGAAGCTTGCCGAAAGTTCCAAGACAGGTCCTGCCACCGTGATAATATCAGGTGTCGGATTGGGCATGATCTCTACCGCCATTCCGGTGATAACCGTTGCGGTGGCCATCCTGCTTTCCTACATGTGCGCAATAGGTTTCGATTTCTCGGATATCCTTTCTGCGGAAAACCTCAGCCTCGGCCTCTACGGCATAGGGATAGCTGCCGTGGGCATGCTTTCCACTCTCGGTATTACGCTTGCCACTGACGCCTACGGCCCTATCGCCGACAATGCTGGAGGCAATGCCCAGATGAGCGGCCTTGACCCTGAAGTGCGCCGCCGCACAGATGTCCTGGATGCCCTCGGCAATACCACTGCCGCTACCGGCAAAGGATTTGCGATCGGCTCTGCGGCGCTTACGGCTCTTGCCCTGCTGGCATCCTATATAGAAGAGATCAAGATCGGTCTGGAGCATATCGGTACGGCTGTCATTGACGTGGCCGGCAGAAGCGTGGAAGTCGCCTCAGCCACGATACCGGACATTATGGATTATTATCAGGTCAATCTGATGAATCCGATGGTGCTGGTCGGGGTGTTCATCGGTGCGATGATGTCTTTCCTGTTCTGCGGGCTTACGATGAATGCCGTGGGGCGTGCGGCCCAGAAGATGGTAGAGGAGGTGCGCCGCCAGTTCCGTGAGATCAAGGGTATCCTTACCAGGGAAGCCGTGCCTGACTATGCCCGCTGCGTGGAGATTTCCACGAAGGGTGCGCAGCGCGAGATGCTTCTGCCGTCCCTTATCGCCATTATCGTCCCTGTCGTTGTCGGTCTTGTACTTGGCGTGGCAGGTGTGATGGGGCTGCTTATCGGTGGTCTTGGTTCCGGTTTCGTGCTTGCCGTATTCATGGCCAATTCCGGAGGAGCATGGGACAATGCGAAGAAATATGTCGAGGAAGGCAATCTTGGCGGCAAGAATTCGGAGTGCCACAAGGCTACGGTAGTTGGCGACACTGTGGGAGATCCGTTCAAGGATACTTCCGGCCCTTCCCTTAATATTCTTATTAAGCTTATGAGCATGGTGTCCATAGTCATGGCCGGCCTCACCGTATGGGTGCACTGACGCTGCCGTGACCTGAATTGGTGCCATGGTATTGGAATTTATTGCGGAAATTCATAACTTTGTACCATTATGGATTTCCGCAACTTCATATCTGTGATGTCCAAGCGAATGCATCGTTAAGATGCATCGGTTTTTCTTTTGCCGTACGGGCACAGGATGTGCAGGCGGCTCATGATCCTCGACAAGATAAGATAAAGTTTTTTTTGAAACCGGCCGGCAGGGCATGGATGCTTTCCGCCTCCTGCGTCCCGCCGGTGAAGAAGGAATTGGACATTTTATGGTACTTGAAGAATACAGATATCCTGATAAGTTCATATTGGAAAGCGGCGAGGCCATTGAAGGCCTCAAGGTAGTATATCACAGGTCGGACAGACCGTATGTGCCGGGAAAAGATGACCGCAAGGTCGTGTGGATATGCCATGCGTTCACAGCGAACTCTGACCCCCAGGACTGGTGGCCCGGACTTGTAGGGCCGGGAAAGGTAATAGATCCCGACAAGTATTTCGTGGCTTGCGTAAACATGCTCGGATCTCCGTACGGGACCACGTCGGCGGCTTCTGAAAAGCCCGGTACGGGAAGACCCTACTATTTTGATTTCCCGAAAATCACAGTAAGGGATATTGTGAATGCCAATATCCTGATCCGCAAACATCTCGGTGTAGACAGGATAGACTTGATGATAGGTGGTTCGATAGGCGGCTTCCAGGCTCTCGAATGGATGATCATGGAGCCGGATGTGATGAAGAAGTCGCTGGTGTCGGCGTGCGGGGCGAGAGTGACACCATGGGTGACGGCATACAATGAATCCCAGAGGATGGCGCTTGAGGCGGATCCGACTTTCCGGGAGTGCGCCAGCCTCGATGGAGGGAAGAAAGGCCTTGCATGTGCCCGCGCCATAGCCCTCATCTCCTATCGTAACTATATCTGTTACAACGATACCCAGTCCGAGTCAGATCCGGACAAGATGTTTGCTGACAAGGTATGCTCTTATCAGCAGTATCAGGGACGCAAGCTGGTGGACAGGTTTGACGCGTATTCATATTACAGCCTGACCTATTCTCTTGACAGCCACAATGTCGGACGCGGCAGGGGAGGCGTGGAGAATGCGTTGAAGTCTGTCAAGGCCGATACTGTCGTAGTGGGGATAAATACAGACTGCCTGTTCCCGGTGGAGGAACAGAAGTACATGGCCACGCATATCGGCGGGGCTATGTATGTTGAGATCAATTCCCGGTTCGGGCATGACGGTTTTCTGATTGAAAGCGGCCCGCTGGGGAATATCATACAGCAGCTGCTTGATTAGGCAGAGGCGTCGGAATTATTGTTTGGATTGTCGTTTTGAATGAAAGGTTGAAGCTATATGGAAAAGAGAAAATACGGTTTCGAGACATTGCAGCTCAGGGCGGGTCAGGAAATAGATCCTGTCTCAAAAGGTACGGCAGTGCCTGTCTATCAGAGTACGGCGTATGTTTTCGATGACATGCAGTATGGGGCGGACCTGTTTGCCCTCAAGAGGCCCGGGAACATCTATACCAGGATAACGAACACTACCAATGATGTTTTCGAGAAGAGGATGGCTGCCCTGGAGGGCGGTGTGGCTGCCGTGTCCACTGCGTCCGGGCAGTCGGCCATCTTTCTCTCGGTGACAAATATTTGCGGGCCAGGGGACAACATAGTGACATCCCCTTTCCTCTACGGAGGCACTTTCACCATGTTCGAGATCACTTTGCGCGACATGGGCATTGAGGTACGCTTTGCAGACAGTGACCGGGTGGAGGACATTGAGAAGCTCATCGACGGCAGGACCAAGGCCGTCTATCTCGAAATACTCGGAAATCCGGCATTCAATGTCCCTGATTTCGAACCTATTGTGGAGATGGCACACAAGAAGGGCGTCTGCGTGCTGGTGGACAATACCTTCGGCTGCGGAGGCTATATTTTCCGTCCTTTTGACTGGGGCGTAGACGTCAGCATACATTCCGCCACCAAGTGGATCTGCGGCCATGGCACCGCACTTGGCGGGGTGGTCGTGGACAGCGGGCGTTTTGACTGGACGCCAGAGAAGTATCCGCTTCTTGCCGCACCGTCCGAAAGCTATCACGGACTGGTCTACAAGGAGGTTTTCGGGAATGCGGCCTTTGCCGGAAGGGTGCGCGTGGACGGGCTGAGGAACATTGGCGCTGCGGCATCCCCGTTCAATTCATTCCTGATGCTCCAGGGGCTTGAGACCCTGTCCCTCAGGGTGGAGAGGTGCTGCTCGAATGCTCTTGCGATAGCAGAATATCTGGACAGGCATCCTGCCGTGGAAAGCGTAAGCTATACCGGACTTCCTGACAATCCTTACCACAGCCTTGCGAAGAAGTATCTCCGCCACGGTTTCGGAGCGGTGCTGACTTTCAGGGTGAAGGGCGGTTTCGATGCTGCCGCGGCTCTTGTGTCACGCTTGGAGCTGATACTCCATGTGAGTAGCGTCGGGGATTCCAAGTCGCTGATCGTGCATCCGGCATCCACGACCCATTCACAGCTCGGTCCTGAAGAGCAGATAGCTGCAGGTGTATATCCTAATCTTCTGAGGCTTTCTGTCGGGACAGAGAGTGTCGATGACCTGATAGCTGACCTGGAGCAGGCACTGGCATGATGGTGCTGTGCCGGAATGCATGTTTTGATGCAGCCCCTTAAGGTGGTGTGAAACATAGGACAATGATTTATATAAAATGAACTTTAAACTGACAGGATTATGAAAGTAGCAGTAGTTGGTGCCACCGGACTTGTTGGCACAAGAATGCTTGAAGTGCTTCAAGAGCGCAATTTCCCAGTGACAGAACTTTTGCCCGTGGCTTCCGCCAAGTCTGTCGGACGCAAGGTGTCTTTCCGTGGTCGCGAATGGACCGTGGTAAGTGCGGACGATGCGATAGCGGCAAAGCCTGACCTCGCCTTGTTCTCAGCCGGTGCCGGTGCATCAAGGGAGCTTGCGCCGCGTTTTGCCGAAGCCGGCTGCCGTGTGGTGGACAATTCCTCTTGCTGGAGGATGGACCCGACGAAAAAGCTGGTCGTCCCGGAAATCAACGGCGATGTGATCACTGCCGACGATTATATTATAGCCAATCCGAACTGCTCTACAATACAGATGCTCATGCCGGTGGCTCCCCTGCACAAGGCATTCAAGGTCAAAAGGATAGTGGTCTCCACATATCAGTCGGTGACAGGTACCGGATATAAGGCCCTCGACCAGATGGAAGCGGAGCGCGCAGGTAGGAAATGGGGTGAATACCCGGCCGTATATCCTTATCCTATAGACGAGAACATCCTTCCGCACATCGATACTTTCCTTGACAACGGCTATACCAAGGAGGAAATGAAGATGGTGAATGAGACGCACAAGATACTTGATGAATCCATCCTTGTGTCTCCTACCACCGTACGTGTGCCTGTCAAGGGAGGACATTCCGAATCGGTCAATCTTGAATTTGAGAATGACTTCACGCTTGATGAGGTGCGCAGGCTTATCTCTGAGACTCCGGGATGCGTGCTTCAGGATGACCCGGAGCATAACATTTATCCTATGCCTCTGTTCGCATGGGGCAAGGATGACGTGTTTGTAGGGCGTATCCGCCGTGATCCATCCGTGAAGTATGGACTGAATTTATGGTGTGTCGCCGACAACCTCCGCAAGGGAGCTGCGACCAACGCGGTCCAGATTGCCCAGTATATGATCACCAGAGGCTTTTTGCCGCAGGCATGATACGCTGGGGGAATGCTCGGGAGAAAGCCGTAAGGAAGGCTTTATGCCATATACACTATGATATAATACATCATGATGCCGCAGGCGACGAGCTTGATCCCGGTACCGGCAATAAAGCCGAGAAATGATCCCAATGCCGATTTCAGCGCCTCGCCGCTTCTTTTCCTGGCGTATATGATTTCAGCGAGGAAAGCTCCGAGAAAAGACAGTAGAATCATGCCGAGAGGGGACAGGAATATCCCGACGATCATTCCGATAATGGCACCTCTCTCGGCATATTTCGAACCTCCGGTGGCCTTGGTCAGATATGCTGGGATAAGGTAGTCGAGGATGCTTACGAGGATGGTGACGCCAAGCATGACGAGCAGTATCGCAAGCGACATTTCCTCTCCCTTGCCGTTGGTCCCGCCCCAGAAATAGAGAAGGAGCATCCCGATCCAGCTGAGCGGCGGTCCGGGAAGAGCGGGAAGAATGCTGCCGATGATACCTGTGACACCGGCAAGGACTGCAAGTATTGCGACAACTGTTTCCATGACTGTCATGACATGGAGTTTTCGACATCTTCGGCCTTGATGGGAAGCCTGTGCGGGCCGAGTCTGCGGCATCCGTCGTCGGTAATGAGAATATCATCTTCAAGCCGTATCCCTCCGAAGTCAAGGTATTTTTCCACCTTGGCATAGTCCACCATCCCCTTATCCGTACCTTCCGACTTCCATTTGCTGATGAGGGCCGGAACGAAATATATGCCCGGCTCGTCCGTGATGACATGTCCCGGCTTCAGCCTGCGTGCCATCCTGAGTGATCCGAGACCGAGTTGAGGTGCGCGGGTCTGGTCATCGTCATATCCGACCAGGTCTTCTCCGAGGTCTTCCATGTCATGGACATCGATACCCATGTTGTGCCCAAGTCCATGAGGCATGAACAGCCCTGCAATGCCTTCATTTACCATGTCGTCAATACGTCCGGTCACCAGCCCGAGGGCCTTGAGTCCGTCAAGCATCCTGGCTGCGGCTGCAATGTGGATTTCCCTGTATGTCAGGCCCGGTGCGGCGAGCTGGAACGCAAGTTCGTTGCAGTCTGCCACGATGTCGTATATGTCCCTCTGTTTCTGAGTGAACTTGCCGCTGCATGGAAGCGTCCTGGTGAAATCAGATGCGTAATGAGTGTTGCTTTCGGCTCCTGCATCTATGAGCAGCATACGCCCCGGAGTGATGATCTGGTCATGACGGTGATTGTGCAGGGTCTCCCCGTTCTGTGACAGTATGGTGGTGAATGACACTCCCCATCCTTTGGATATGGTCACGCCTTCCATGATGCCGACGATATCCTGTTCTTTCACTCCCGGCCTGCATGCCTCCCGTGCCGCGGTGTGCATGAGATACCCTATCTCGCATGCTTTGTCGATTTCCTCGATTTCGCATGCCTCCTTTATGAGTCTCAGTGAAATGACTGCCTTCGTCAGTGTCAGTGATGCGGTCTTTGTCCCTCCGCCGGCCGTGAGCACGTCTGTCCTGCGTACGTCTTCGTCAGTGCTGCCGAGCAGCTTCGCGAGCATCATTGTGTTGTAATACCGTGACGGAGGAAGAAAGTGTACCGGACGTCCTTTCTCCGCTGCATTCCTTACAGCTTCGAAAAAGCCGAGATACGGAGCTGTCCTTTCCACCCCTGTGAGCAGTCCTTTTGAGGCTACGGTCGGCTGCGGCCCCATCCAGATTATGTCGTCTATGTCCACATCATTGCCGTAGAGCACTTCATCTCCGCTGTCAAGGTCCAGCACTGCTGCGAATCCTGGCTCGTCAATTCCCCAGAAATAGAGGAATGAGCTTTCCTGCCTGAACTTGTAGTCATTGCCCCTGTAATTCTGCGGAGCCTCTACATTGCCGAGGAATATGGCTATCCCCCTGTTCCCTTCGGCTCCTGTTTCCTGCATCAGACCGAGAAGTCTCTTGCGTCTGCTGACATATATATCCTTGCTGAACATGGTTGTTGTTTTTATTTCCGGTTTTCAGATAAATAAATCCCTAAATTTAAGAATTTTCCTGAAAAATGAAAAGCCTGGTACGAAAAGAGGGCTGTATCAAAATGAGTGTTTTGATGCAGCCCCTCTACGGTGTTTAATCTTCAGTCAAAAGTACCGGCATTACGCAAGCTTGCGTGATGCACGGGCATAATGCTTCAGCGATATGCAAAGCTGCTCGGATTCCTGGACAAGGTTCAGATACATGTATGCCACAGTCAGATTGAGATTCTTCTTCTGTATATCCACCATAAGGGCTTTCCTCAGGTCGGAGAACCTGCCCTGCAGCCTGGCCAGCGCCTCTTCCTGAGAACGCATCCCTTCGTAGTTCCTGTCCATGAAATGCATCGAGAGACTCCTGACATTCGAGATCAGTTCGTCGCGCACTTCAGTGAATGCGGTGCAGTATTCTTCAGGGATAGGGCTGAAATTATTGTCCACATGTTCGTATGCCGGTTCGCATATACGCCTCAGTGAATAGTACACCTGTTCCATGTAGTTGAAAGCTGTGTGGAACCATGCACTCTTTTCCAGGGCCGTGTCCTGGTCTGCCATGCGGAGGCATATCGTCTCTTTCTTCCTGAGGTTCTTGATGTAGGCCTTGTAGTTCTTCAGATCCTTCATCGAATGTTTAAGAACCCTGACGTTTTCCTGCATAAGACCGTCCGTGACAGCGGTGTACTGGTCGACAACCATGTCGAGGAATTTCTTGTCATTGACAGCGACATATCGGAGGAACGGACCCCATACTTTCTTGCTGTCGGACATCTTGAGTATCTCCTGGAATTCCTTGTCACCCTTGGTGCTGTCATTTTTCTCCTTGTATTTGATATTGCTGTGTATCATGACGGCAAGTCCTGCTATGACTATGATGACCGTTACGACAGTGCCGCCGAAATACATGATTAGTGCCACGAAGAATGCACAGATGAATGCTATGGCTGCCGTAAGGAACCATCCGCCGATGACGGAAAGCACTCCGGTGATCCTGAACACAGCGCTCTCCCTGCTCCATGCCCTGTCTGCGAGTGATGTACCCATGGCCACCATGAATGTCACGTAAGTGGTTGAAAGTGGCAGTTTGAGTGATGTTCCCAAGGCTATCAGAAGGGATGCCACGACAAGATTCACAGATGCCCTGACCACATCGTATGCGGCATTGTCTTCTATGTCCATGTTGCTCTTGTCGAAGCGCTTGTCTATCCAGTTCTTGACCTTGTCAGGGGTGGAATTGACCACAAACTGCGCCGTGGAATTGCTCCATCTGACAATGCTCCTGGCTACCTTCGACGAGCCGAACATCTCGTCGCCTTCATCCTGCTTTGCCAGGTTTATTTCAGTCTTGGTCACGTTGTGTGCTTTCTTGGATGTGGCAAGGGCGATGACCATCACCACGCCTGCTGCTATCAGGAAGACAAGCGGTGTGGATGCGGATTCGTTCAGGCTGTCCATCATGTGGGCAGCCGGGTTTCCGCCGCCTGTGGCCATGTAGTCCTGGTATGATGAGAAGCCTGCCAGAGGCACACCGATGAAGTTCACCAGGTCATTTCCTGCGAAGGCCATGGCGAGAGCGAATGTGCCGATCAGGACTATTACCTTGAATACGTTCACCTTCAGAAAGTAGAGTATCTGCATGAGTATCGTGAAGAACACCAGGCATCCCCCGAGCAGTATCCATGTGTGCCCCTCGATCCACGCCTTGACATCGGATGTCATGAAAGCCAGGTCCTTGGTGCCCTTGAACAGCATGAAATATACTATCGCCGTGGTGGCTATGCCCCCGTATATTCCGATTTTCCATTTCAGTCCTTTCTTGTAGTCAAATGTGAAAATCAATCTCGCGACATACTGTATCAGACTACCGCAGACAAATGCTATTGCCACGGATACGAAGATCGCCATTATCACTGAAAGGGCTTTCTCCGTGTTCATGTAGTCTGCGAAGCCGAGTCCCGAGTCATCTCCGGCCATCTTGATCATTGAAAGAGCGAATGTGGCTCCGAGCAGTTCGAACACCATTGATACGGTGGTGGATGTCGGCATGCCGAGAGTGTTGAACACGTCCAGGAGGATGATGTCAGTGACCATCACCGCCAGGAAAATATACATTATTTCCTTGAACGCGAACTGTTCCGGCCGGAATATCCCGTGCCTGGCTATGTCCATCATACCGTTGCTCATGATGGCTCCGAGAAATACGCCGGTGGCGGCTACGAGGATGATTGTCCTGAATCTGGCGACCTTTGCGCCGATAGCTGAATTGAGGAAGTTTACTGCATCATTGCTGACTCCTACCCACAGGTCAGATACTGCAAGGATGAAAAGGAATATCACGAATCCCAGATAAATCCATTCCATAATAAAGAGTTATAGTAATAATGCCGCAAAAATAGTCCTTCGATGTTGGCATTCTGTTGCAGAAATGTTAAAATATTGTTACAAAATTTCTTAACAAATAATTTACATTAAGGAAATGTCCTTGAAAAATTAAATCATTTACCTTTGTGGCGTTTTCCCTGTGTATGATACGGATACGTTCCGTGCACCAGGCGCTACAGATACTATACTACAACGATACGGAATTATGGACAAGAAGAAAATAATGGTCGTGGATGACGAACCGGATATCAGGGAGATCCTGCAGTTCAATCTTGAAAACGCAGGGTATTCCGTGATCTCCGCGGTATCGGCGGAAACAGCCCTTGAGATGTGCGACCAGGATATTGACCTTATCCTTCTGGATGTGATGATGGAGGGCATGTCCGGCTTCAAGATGGCTGAGATTCTCAGAAAGGAGAAGAAAAGCCAGATTCCTATAATATTCCTTACGGCAAGAAGCGCCGAGAATGATCTCCTGACAGGCTTTTCTGCCGGAGGGGATGACTATATAGCCAAGCCGTTCTCGATAAACGAGGTGCTGGCACGTGTCAAGGCCGTGCTCAAGAGAAGCAATGCTCCGAAGCCGGAGAAGGAACAGCAGCAGATTGTCCTTGGCAAACTCAGGATAGACGTGGTCAGGAAAATGGTCTATGTAGAGGATGTGGCTGTGGTGCTTCCGAAGAAGGAGCTTGAGATACTGACCCTTCTCGCCTCGCATCCGGGCAGGATATATTCGAGGGAGGAGATGATCAACGAACTGTGGGAGGATGCCCCGTATGTGCTGGACAGGACTGTGGATGTGCATATTGCGCGAATCCGCAGCAAGCTCGGCGTATGCAAGGGATATCTGACCAACAGGTCCGGATACGGATATTCCATGAATGCAGAAGAATGACGCAAGGACGGCTATGAACAAGAGACCGGTAAGAAAATCATACAAACGGCAGCTGCTGCGGTATTTCGCGGCGGTATTCGTGCTGTTTGCGGTGCTGCTGATACTGTTCCAGTTCCGGAGCGACAAGAACAACAGGAAACTGATGCTTCAGGACCGGCTTTCATGCTATGCGGATATCATTGCCCAGTCCGATGACTATTCATCTACCGTGGCGCTTTTCCCGCCGGAGCTGAGGGTTACGGTCATAGACAAGGACGGTGTTGTCATCTATGATTCTGTCGGGGACGAAAAGCATCTGGACAACCACGGCTCACGTCCTGAGGTCAAGGCGGCCATCAAGTCCAGGGAAGGGGATTCCATCAGGAAGTCGGATACTGTCGGGATCAACTATTTCTATTATGCCAAGTCTTACGGCGGCTATATCGTCAGGATGGCGCTTCCGTTCGAATATGACGTGAAGAAGGCCCTGCGTCCCGATTCTGTATTCATCCTGATTGTAGTGCTTGTCTTCCTTGTCGCCCTGTTTTTCATTATCTTCCTTTCCGACAAGTTCGGTGAGGGGGTGTCAAGACTGCACCGTTTCGCCGAAGCGGCAGAGAAAGGGCAGATAGACTACGAGAACATGTCCTTCCCGGATTCAGAACTGGGCGACATAGGTATGCAGATGCTTGAGAGCTATCACAGGCTGGAGCAGAGCAACAGGATAATAGCCCTGGAGAAGGAAAGGCTTCTTCTCCATCTGCACTATTATGACGGAGGCATAGCCATATTCTCCCAGGAGCGCAGGAAGGTGTATGCCAATGCCAAATTTGTACAGTTTGTGAACCTCATGCTTGACAGGCCTACTCCTGATCTGGACACATTGTGGGACAGCGAGATCTTCAAGCCGATATCGGAGTTTGTCACCCGCAACACGGATTCAAGGGTGGACAATGTGCCTGTGTTCCAATACAATGTCAACAAAGGAGGCCGTGTCTATACCCTCCAGGTGCTTGTCTATCCTGACAACGGCTGCGAGATGTCTGTGAACGATGTCACGGACGTCGAGAAGAACAAGGTGGTGAAACAGCAGATGACCAACAATATAGCTCACGAGCTCAGGACTCCTGTCAGCAGCATCAGGGGATATCTGGAGACATTGACCGTGTGCAAGGATATTTCTGCAGAGAAGCGTGACATGTTCCTGGAGCGGGCCTATGTGCAGGTGATGCGTCTTTCAGACCTTATCCGGGATATAGGCATGATAACGAAGATCGAGGAGGCTCCGGAGCAGCTTCACAAGGAGAAAGTGAATCTGAAGAATGTGGTGGATGAGGTCTCCGACGAGTTGAGGCCGCGTCTTGAGGAGAACGGGATACTGGTGGAGAATGCCCTCGACCCTGGCCTGTGTGTGAACGGGAATCCGAGTCTTATATATGCGGTATTCAGGAATCTTATGGAGAACAGTCTGAAATATGGCGGCAAGGAGATCCGGATACATGTGGAATGCTATGCCAAGGGTGACGGATATTTCCATTTCTCATATTATGATACCGGCAAGGGTGTCCCGGACGAGCATCTGTCCAAGATATTCGAGAGATTCTACCGTGTCTCCGAAGGCCGTACGCGCGATGACGGCGGCTCAGGTCTCGGTCTGTCCATAGTCCGAAATGCCATAGCCTTCCACAAGGGTGATGTACGGGCCCTGAACAGGAAAGGCGGCGGACTCGAATTCATTTTCTCACTCAGTGAGAAATAGCGGAGCCTGCATGGCATTCTGCAATATAAGTCATTGACAGTACTTGCTTTAACGTCAGTTCGACGAATTTATGTTGTTCAGGACCAGGGAATTCGTCGAACTGTCGTTATGGATTTCCTTGAAATCCAAATTTCTTAAACCCCAATCGCTATGGCGACAGCCCCTTTTCAAGGGGCGCCACCCCCATTCGCCCCCTCGCCGGGGGCTCGTCGCAGAACTACGTTCTGCTCCTCAGAGGAAGTTCGATGATTTTCAATAAATTAAAATTCATCGAACTCACGTTGCTTTATATTTTTTTGAGCCGTTTCCCGGTTGTTTTACGGAAAACGGCTTATTTTGTTTTATATTTTTCCGGAATTTGATTTATTCACCTGTCGTTTTTCATTTCCTTCTTCAAAATCCCGTATTTTTACTAAATTGCGAGTGATTTTATAAAATTTTAAGAATATTCCACGAAATGATTAGAGATTCGGAATGTGATAGGTGACGTGCTTATAAATCATTATCCGAAAAGATGTTATGAAGGGCGGATTTTTGAGGTGATTTGACTTTTGTTTTGCAGTTTTTTTGATTTATTTACTTAAATTCGCGGGATTTTTTAGATAAAACATTTAACTCTCATTATTATCAGATGAAAGCGAAATATCTTATTCCGTTGATTTCTGTCTTATTCTCTCTGGGAGGGGGTACTCTTCTAGCCCAAGATAGAATAATTACCGGCGTTGTCAGCGATGTCGTCGGTCCTGTTTACGGAGTTGCAGTCCAGATCACAGGTACATCCGACGGTACGACTACGGACGAGGACGGTAAATTCTCCATTTCGGTTCCGGAGGGGAAAAGTCTTTTTTTCTCATGTCTGGGCTATGAATCCCAGACCGTCGAGATCGGTACAAGGTCACATATCGAGGTTATCCTTGCCGAGGATTCGCAGATGCTGGAGATGGCTACGGTCATCGGCTACGGCTCCGGAAGTAAGGTCGGGACTACCATTGGCTCGGCTGCCACTGTTTCAGAACAGACCATAGAGAACAGGCCTACCGCCAATGTCGCGGATGCTCTCCAGGGCAAGGTGGCCGGTCTGCAGGTATATACCGAATC
>CALVDP010000004.1 GCA_944326315.1 uncultured Bacteroidales bacterium | reverse complement strand
TCTTTTTTTATCTTGTCTGAAAATTTTACAAATTCCTGCTTGAGAACTGCCGTTTTCTGTCCGGAATCAATATAGTGTCCCATAAGATTCAGTCCTGCCAGTACAAGACCGACGGATCTGTTCCCGGCACTTCTGTACAACGCAGAAGATTTTTTCAGTGATGACGAGAAATCATCTGCAATTTCACTGACCAGTACGGAGCAGGAAGTTGAAATAGAGTCATATTCAAGTCTCATGGTTTTCAGCATCGTCTGCACATCCAGCCATTCGACGGTATTGAAATCGAACAGAGACGGAGCTATCACTTTAACAGAATCTCCGAAGATATCTACAAGAGTCATTGAATACTGCATGAACATATCCATCACTCTCTCCCTGAGAAAGATAAAATCTGTCATGACTTGCTGCACATCAGCTTTGGCATTCTCATAAGTGCCTATCATGGCGGAATATTTTTCAAATGCACTGGAGGCACTGACCCTTACGTCCGCTGCGCCCTTTGTCCCGGTCACAAACGACATGAATTCCGAGGAAGATGCCGCTGCCTTACCTGCCACACCTACATTTGACGTGACCTTGGACAGACTCTTTCCGCTTCTGTCAAGATGCATCATGACGATGGAAAATGCATCTTCGACATCTTTGTCATCCTGGAAAGCCGCCATATAGGAATCAACAACAGTGTGCTTCCCGTCATTGGTCAGAAAGGATGTCTTAATTGCTTCATTCCCGAAACGAGAGAATGCCTCGCAGATGAATCTGCTTACATCTACTGAATCATTTGCTATACCACAGGTTTTCAGTTCATAGGCAAGATCAGCCCTTGTATAGACTGCTCCATCATGATTCAATTTCACTGCGATATCTCTTATCTTTGACAAGATTTTTTCAGTCTGGTCCATAGTCTTGGTATATCAGTTCAAGTCGATATATGGCACAAAAAAAGTGCGGTGCTGCCGTTTTCCATATTACGACAGGCACCGCCAAGCGCCTCATAGAGATACAGATAAACAAGCAGTCCGCACCCTTACAGGTATACGAACAACGCTTCTTTATCCCTTTCTCTACTATGGCCTGCAGGATTATCCCGACGGCCAAACAAAATTGGCGGTTTTGTCGTAAAAGGGAATCCGAAGATTCTATTCCAAATTTTCAGCTTTTCCGGTCTTTGACCGATTTATACAAAGTTAAAAATTTTTCATAAGAACATTGCTGCGGACTGCTTTTTTTCGCACAATTATCTTGTAATGTTGAATTCAGGGACCCTCTGCCAATGCCTGCAATCCTGAATTCCCCTTCAATAAAATTACACTTTAATATATAAGCGAAGAAAAAATTAGGACAGGAATTTTATAAAATAATTATTATCAACAAGTAAAATTTGAGTTTATGAAAAGTTCATTACACGAGCCGGAATCAGCCACGTCTGCGTCTATGCTTCAGATTCAAATCACTGATACGTTTTTCGATATTCTGGATATCGGTATGCAGCATATCCTGGATATCCTTGTATGTAAGTCTGTTCTTGTTGAAAGACAAATCCCGGACGGCCTGTCTTATCTCATAAATCAGTCCGACAGTCCTGTCCGAATTTCTATCCCGGCACTCTATGCGCGGTGCCGGGCCGTTTTCCATGACATAGATAATATCCGTCGCGTTATAAAGAACAGCGGCTATGCGGTCTATAAGGCCTGTTTCCGTAAGTTTCATTTGTTCCATCAGGAATTTTCTGTACCACACATAGCGAACTCTTTTTTTTCTATTTTGCAAAGCCGGGAGAATGGGGAACCTCCCGTCATAAGATACCGCGACCTCCCAGACAGACATGGAGCCGACGGAATGATTTCCCATAAGCTTGAGACGCGTACCGCCCAGCCTGTGCGCGTTGCTGAACACTGCATCCTTGACAGCATCGGTCCAGATGTAGATGACATCCGGCTCAAGTTCCTCCAGGACCTGCATGAAAGCCGGAAAATCCGCATCGAGGACAGACTTCCGCTCCTGATATGAAAAATCCTCCGCTTCGGGCAGGAAATGCTGGATATAATTGTAGAATGCCACGCTGTTCCAGAAATCCAGGCGTTCATTCTGGGTTATGATACGGCCGCATATTCCCGTCATGAAGTGCGTGAAGTCCCCGTATGAAGGGCACCGCTCACCTTCCGTATAAGAATCTATCTCTATGATATTGCTGTTCGAAATCCGGTAATAACCGTCATACAAGTCCATCCTGTCCTTGTATATCGGGCACAAGTCATCAAATTCCCTGGAGCGGCCTTCCCTGACGCATTTGTCATAATATTTACATTCATAGCTGCGTGCATGGGCTTCCCAGCAGAAATGATAGGCCCCCACGACAAGTGTCTTCAGCCCGTTGAATCCCTGAGAATAGTTTTCGCCTTTCCTTGGCCTGAAAAAATATTTGGTCCCGCCCGACATTTTGTTACGACAAATGAAAAATCAGGATAACTTCAAACACACGCAGCCGCGGCGTGCGGCAAGCCAAATTTAGGCAAAAGCAGAGAGCAATGCAAGACAAATGCAATATACCTGTTCAATAAAAATCACTATATTAGCAGGATAAAACGAACTCCCCTAAACAGACAGAAATGGACATCAAGGAAAATATTCTCGGCACCATAGGCAATACTCCCATGGTCCGCATCAACAGGCTGAATCCGAACCCCGCCGTAAATATCTTCGCGAAGCTTGAAGGCTTCAACCCGACCGGAAGCATCAAGGACAGGATAGCCCTCAAAATGATAGAAGACGCAGAAAATGACGGACGTCTGAGACCTGGACAGACCATCATTGAGCCGACATCCGGCAATACAGGCATCGGACTGGCCATAATAGGCATCATCAAGGGCTACCCCGTGGAAATAGTCATGAGTGATGCAGTGTCGGTGGAGAGAAGGAAAATCATCCGTTCGTACGGTGCTACTGTCACACTGACTCCCGGTGCAGAGGGTACCGACGGGGCAATAAGGCTGGCAAGAAAGAAAGTATCGGAGAACCCGGGAAGATACTTCATGCCGGACCAGTTCAAGAATGCGGCCAACTACCTCACGCACTACCAGTCCACGGCTCTGGAAATCTGGCAGCAGACAGGCGGGAAAATCGACTACCTGGTATGCGCCCTCGGCACATCCGGGACAATAATGGGCCTGTCCAGATTCCTGAAAGTCATGAAGCCGGACATCAAGACCGTATGTGCCCACCCGGTAAGGGGACACTATATCCAGGGGCTGAAAAACATGGAGGAAGCCATCATCCCGGCAATATACGATCCGGAACAGATTGACAT
Organism: uncultured Bacteroidales bacterium; assembly: GCA_944326315.1. Taxonomy (GTDB): domain Bacteria; phylum Bacteroidota; class Bacteroidia; order Bacteroidales; family UBA932; genus Cryptobacteroides. The sequence continues at coordinate 71,425 of CALVDP010000004.1, read as the reverse complement.
CCAGGAGATGATAGAAAGCGAGGAAGCCATCACCATGGCCCGCAGGATCATATCCGAAGAAGCGATTTTCGCAGGAATGAGCAGCGGGGCGGCCATGCTTGCAGCCGTGCGCACCGCCAGAAGGATAGACAAGGGAAATATCGTGGTCGTCTTTCCGGACAGGGCTGAAAAATATCTGAGTACAAGCATGTTCGCAGAACTCGGCGAGAACGGGGAAACAGGTGTCTGACTGGCTGGCCGGATTGGCGGCAGAGGCAGATTGGCAGCAGAGGCAGATTGGCGTTCACAGCCTGGAGACCATTCTTTTCAGCACCTCGTCAGGGCCGGAAGAAAGAAATATGCTATGTCCTGAAGGGCCAGAAGAAAGTTCTGCCACCCGTTCCGCAGACATCACTCCGTCCTCTTCCATAACCTCCACCACATGTCTTGCCACGGCAGGGGCAGGATCAATGATAGCCACATCCGGACCGGTCACCTTTCTTATCGTATCCGCTAGGAAAGGATAATGCGTACATCCCAGCACTATCGTATCAGCACCCTTGTCAAGCAGAGGCTGCACGCTCGCCCTCACCACTTTCTCGGCATCAGGGCCGGAAAGCTCTCCCCTTTCGACAAGCTCCACGAATCCCTGCCCGACATGTTCCACCACAGCGATCCTGTCATGTGCAAGATCTCTCGTATGCCTGTACTTCTCCGCTTTCAGCGTACCAGCCGTGGCAAGGACACCTACGACACCGGAGCGGGTCAGTGACACAGCCGGCTTGACCGCAGGCTCCATCCCGATGAATTTGACATGGTCACGCCTGCCGTCAGTCAAGGCAAGCACCCGTTGGCGCACATCCGGGTCTCCAGGATCGGAAAACGCCTGTCTCAGAGAAGATATGGCCGCAGCCGTAGCCGTATTGCAGGCTATCACAATTATGTCCGCTCCCTTGGAAACAAGCATCTCAGTGATTCGGAACGCCCTGTCCACAACATACTCCACAGGTTTTTCACCATAAGGACAATGAGCATTGTCCGAGAAATAAATAAAGTCTTCCCCCGGGAGCAGTTTCCTGATTTCCCTGTAAACGGAAAGTCCGCCGACACCGGAATCAAATATGCCTGTCATCTGTTTTTGAAAAATTTTACAAATATATAATAAAAAAAGGTGTCCCAAAAGGTTTGAGAACTCTCTGAGAACACCTCTCTAAGAACTCTCTGAATTCTCTGAAAATCGAATATTCGAAAGAGAGGCTGATGTTGGCCTCCAGGAAAAACAAGAAAAACGGGGATGACTTTCATTTTTAAGTCACCCCCGTACTAAATTCGTAGAACCGCAACGCCTTCGTTAGCGGTCAATTGCTTCACTCGGCACCGCCGCCCAAAGCCTGGTAAAGAGTCACCGTATATGCCAGCTGATTGTACTTGTCGGAAACGACACTCAACTGGGCATTGAGAAGCGACTGCTGCGCGGTAAGGAGTTCAAGATAAGATCCTGACTGGGACTTCCTGTAGAGCAGGTCGGCCGTCTTCACCGTCCTTTCAAGGTCAACACACTGCGCCTGGTGCTTCTCAAGCATCACCCCTGCAGTCTCTATGGCGAACAATGCATCGTTCACTTCCTGTCCGGCATTGAGGATAGTCTGTCTGTAGTTGAGCTTGGCTATCTCCTCCTCGGCCTTGGACACTCTAAGATTGGCCCTGAGCTGCCCCTTGTTGAATATCGGCTGTGCAAGCTGCGCCACTGCGTTGATCAGCACACCGGCCGGGTTTGACACCGCCTGGCCGAGGCTGTTGGTCCATCCCGCGCTGCCGGAAAGGGTGAGCTGCGGATAGAATGCAGACCTTGCCTGGTTCGTTGAATAATATGCCGCAGCAAGGGTCATTTCAGCCTGCAGCACGTCCGGTCTGTTCGAAAGCAGATACAGAGGCACGCCAGTACTTACTGTTTCCGGCAGTGTCTGCTCTGCAAGAGTAGTCCTTTCTATTGTCCCCGAAACACGGCCCAGAAGTGAGCAGAGAGCGTTTTCAGTCTCTTTCTGCTGTTGTTTGAGCTGTGCGTTGGAAGCCTCGAGACCGTAAAGGTTCGCCCTGGCCTGGGTGACAGCATTCTCATTGACAAGACCGACTTTCATCTGAGCCTCCAGGGTCCTCACCTGTTCTCTCCAGATGACCACGCTCTCGTCGCTTATCCTGACCTGCTCGTCCATCATCAGCAGGGCATAATAGCTTGTAGCTATGGTACTGATCACCTGGGATCTTACAGCCTGCTGGTAGGCCTGCTGCTGCAGCAGCGTAGCCTGCGCCCCACGTTTGGCATTCAGGAGCTGTCCGAACAAGTCAATGTCCCAGCTGACACTTCCGCCCAGATTGTAGGTGTATGTCGGCTCGTTGGCGTCAATGCTTGTCAATGTCCCCTGCGGAGAAAGATTCAGCGACGGAGAGTATGCCCACTTGGCTGAATACAGTCCGGCTTTCGCCTGTTCGACCCTCTGGATGGCCGTCAGGAGATCCGTATTGTGCACCAGTCCTGAATCTATCAGATCCTTCAGGCACGGATCAGTGAAGAGCTCTTCCCACGGCATGCTGCCGAACGATACGGTATCCTCCGGATCAGCTATGAGTTCCGCCCTGTAGAGGCTGTCTACAGGAAGTTCCTCCGGTCTCTGGTATTTGCGGTATATGGAGCAACTGCTCGCCATTACCGCTATCATCGCGAATAATATTACTTTTCTCATATTTCTTCCAATTCTCTGTCTTCCCTTCTCTTGCCCATCACTTTCTCTTCGATATACTGGAATATGACGAAGAACATCGGAGTGATGAACAACAGGGCGATTGTTCCGATTATCATTCCGCCGACGACGCCGACACCAAGGGACTGGTTACCGTTGGCACCGACTCCATGAGCCGTGACGAGCGGAAGCATACCGAATATCATCGTAAGCACTGTCATGAGGATAGGCCTCAACCTGACTCCTGCTGCGGAAATGGCCGCATGGCTCAGTGTCATGCCATGTTTTCTCCTCTCTGTAGCGTATTCCGTGATAAGGATAGCTGTCTTGGAAAGCAGTCCGATAAGCATGATCACACCGATCTGCATGTAGATGTTGCTCTCTATTCCCCACATCCTCGCAAACAGGAAGCTTCCCATAAGTCCGAACGGCACAGAGCATATGACCGCGAACGGAAGGAAGAGACTCTCGTACAGACCGCAGAGGATCAGGTAGATGAAGATAATCGCTATCACATATATTATGGTAGTGGAGTGTGACTCGGCAAGCTGTGCCTCCTCCCTGGTCATGCTGGAGAACTCATATCCGAATCCTGTCGGGAGCGAAGTCTTGGCCACTTCCTGGATGGCAGCAATGATGTCACCCGAGCTGTATCCCGCAGCAGGCATACCCTGTACGGTAATGGCAGGGAACATGTTGAAGCGGTCAAGGTTCTCGGCGCCGTATGTCTTGGTCAGTGTCACGAACTGGCTTACAGGAGCCATGCCGGTGGCTGTCTTGACATAGATATTGTCCAGAGCCTGCATGTCGTCACGGTACTCAGGCTTGGCCTGGAGCATGACACGGTACATCTTCGTGAAACGGTTGAAGTTGGATGCATAGTAGCTTCCGAGATATCCCTGCATCACGGAGAGCACCTGGTCGGAAGTGATACCTGCGCGCAGACACTGGGCGGCATCCACATCCACTGTGTACTGAGGGAAGTTCGCACTGAATGACGTATATGCCATCTGCACCTCAGGGCGCTTGTTCAGCTCGTCGATGAACTGCTGCGTCACCTCAAAAAGCGTGGCCATACCCTTGCCCGACCTGTCCTCCAGGCTGACGAAGAAGGAGTTACCTGTTCCGTAACCTGAAATCATAGGCGGAGCGAACACGAAGATCTGGGCATTCTTGATGTGTGCAGTCCTGGCATATATCAGATCGGACACTGCAGTATTGCTGTTCTCCTTGCCCGGCCTTTCATCCCATGGTTTGAGCCTGATCATCATCATACCGTGAGATGCACCGGAGCCGCTGAAGCTGAAGCCGGACACCTGGTTGAATGTCTGTATCTGAGGCAGGTCCCTGATGCTCTCGGCCATCTCGTCGAGAATCTTGGTAGTCTCGTTGAGCGAGCTGCCCGGAGCGGCATCCACACTCACGAAGAGGTTACCCATATCCTCGTTAGGGACAAGGGATGTCTTGGTAGTGCTCATCAGATACATGAGGACACCGATGGCACAGATAAGAGCCAGACCGCCTGCCCACTTGTTCCTGATGAAGAATGCCACGCCATGCTTGTACTTCTTGGACATGCTCTGGAATGCGGCATCGAATGCTATCCTGAACCTTGTGGTAAATTTCTTAGGCTTCTCGCCCGGAGCCACCTCCTCGTTCGGATGAAGGATGAGCGCACACATCGCCGGCGAGAACGAAAGGGCGTTGACCGCTGACAGACCTACGGCCACGGCCATGGTCAGACCGAACTGCGTATAGAAGATACCGGATGTACCGCTCATGAAGGATACCGGGATAAACACGGCCATGAAGACCAGTGTGGAAGTGATGATGGCGGAAGAAATGCCGCTCACCGCATCTACTGTAGCCTTGTAAGGAGACTTGTATCCGGCATCGAACCGCGCCTGTACAGCCTCCACGACGATGATTGCATCATCGACTATGGTACCGATCGCCAGCACAAGGGCGAACAGGGTAAGGAGGTTGATACTGAACCCTGCAACAATCAGGAAGGCGAATGTACCGATCAGGGATACGAATATACCGAGGGTCGGGATTATGGTCGCCCTGACATTCTGCAGGAAGACGAAAACCACGAGCACGACAAGCAGGATGGCCTCAAGGAGCGTCTTGATGACTTCATGTATGGAAGCATCCAGGAAGTCCTTGGTACTCATGATGTCTACCAGTTCCACACCTTTCGGCAGATTCTGTGAGACTTCTTCCAGATACTCGTCGATAGCCGTGATGATCTCGTTCGCGTTACTTCCGGCTGTCTGGTTGATCATACAGGTCACTCCAGGAGCTCCGAGCACCTTGCCGGTATAGGAATAGCTGACGGCTCCAAGCTCGATATCGGCCACATCCTTGAGTCTGATGACGCTGCCGTTCTGAAGAGCGGATATCACGATATTGCCGAATTCCTCTTCGGTGCTCAGACGTCCGCGGTACTTGAGAGTGTACTGGTAGACATTGTCGGAATTCTCGCCGATGGCACCTGTAGACGCCTCGATGTTCTGGCTGGAAAGTGCCGCGATGATGTCGGAAGGCTGCAGCTGGTACTGTGCCATAATGTCAGGCTTCATCCATATACGCATCGAATAGTCACCGCCCATCACATTCACTTCACCGACTCCTGAGATACGCTGGATCTCCGGCTTGACGTTGATGGAGAGATAGTTCGTGAGGAAGGTCTCGTCATACGTGCCGTCCGGGCTGTAGAGAGCGAATACCTTCAATGTACTGCTCTGCCTCTTCATCGTCTCCACACCGACCCTGGTCACTTCGGCCGGAAGAAGGGAGGTAGCACGCGACACCCTGTTCTGCACATTGACAGCCGCCATGTCAGGATCCGTACCCTGCTTGAAATATATGGTAATGGATGCACTTCCGGAGTTACTTGCGGAAGACTCCATGTATGTCATGTTCTCCACACCGTTTATGGCTTCCTCCAGAGGTACGATCACACTGTTCTGCACGGCCTCTGCATTGGCACCGCTGTAGGTGGTGTTCACCCTTACGGTAGGAGGTGCGATGTCAGGATACTGCTCCACCGGCAGGCTCACAAGGCCGATCAGACCAAGCAGTACTATGACCACTGAAATCACGACAGACAGAATCGGTCTGTCAACGAACATTTTAAGCTTCATTTTCTATTCTCCTTCTTTTGCATCGGCATCTGAGACTGCATTCCCCTGCTGGCTGCCGGCAGCCACTACATAAGTACCCTCTCTCAACAGGCCGGCTCCGGTAGCTACAATGGTATCGCCCTCAGACAGCCCGCTCTCCACGATGTATTCCTTGCCATTGTTGATGCCGAATACAGTAATCATGACAGATGTGGCCTTCCCGTCCACAACCTTGTATGCATATATCTTGTCCTGGATCTCGAATGTAGCCTCCTGAGGCACGACGATGCAGTTCTCCCTTGTGTAAGGTATGGAGATATTCGCGCTTGCCCCGTTGATGAGGAGGCCGTCAGGATTGTCAAATACGGCCCTCACTCTGACTACGGAATTTTCCACGATACCGCTTATCGCATCGATCTTGCCCTTGTGAGCATACTCCGAACCGTCGCTCAGAGTCAGGGACACCTCAGGGAATGACTTGATGGTATTCTCGATGGAACCGTACTGGCGGATGAGCCTTATGGCCTCTTTCTCTGTCAGAGAGAAATATGCATACATTTTGGAATTGTCAGTGACAGTGATAAGCGGCTCTGACATTGAAGAGCTGACAAGAGTACCCACACGGATGGAAGTCATGCCGGCGACACCTGTCACGGGACTTGTCACCTTGGCGAATGAAAGATTGTTCGCAGCGCTTATTTCCTGAGCCCTGGCCTGTGCCACGGAAGCCTTGGCAGTCAGATATGAATTCCTCGAAGTCTGGAGCTCGAAGTCAGAGACCACATTCTCCTTGTAAAGCTCCTCCTGTCCTTCAAGATTCAGCTTGGCGGTAGCTTCCTGCGCCTCTGCAGTCGCTACTGCCGCCTTCGCCTGCTCATACGAGGCGGCATAAGGGATAGTATCAATAATAAACAGGGTCTCGCCCTTCTTCACCTGAGCACCCTCTTTCACCAGAACATCTGTAATAAATCCGGATACTTGAGGACGGACCTCCACATACTGCTTTCCTTCAAGCACTGTGGAATAAGTCGTAGAAAGTGTCCTGTTTTCAGTCTTCAGCGTCAGAAACGGATAAGCGCTGGCTTGAGGCTGGTGAGTCACTTCTTCCTTGCACGAAACCAGACAGGCAAGGAGACACAGCCCTGGAATAAATACTTTCAATACTTTCATTTTATTTACATTTATGTATACTCAATTTTTGCAGGTGCAAAAATACCTCATACTTTTTAACGGCATTTGTATAAATGTCGTATTTATTTGTAAAAAAGTCGCATTAATATCCAAAACTTGTCTTTACATCACTGAAATTTGTCAGAAAAAGACAAAACTTTCTATATTTGGCACATGAAGACGCTGAATATGCAACAACTGTGCTCATTTGCACAAGACAAGCAGAAAATAGAGACCAAGTTCATACTGCTGAATGTCAATGATTCATCCATTCTCAGCAAATTTCGCCTCATAGGCTGCAGGATGATGCTGCTTGTGTTTTCCGGAAGGCTGGAAATCGAAGTAAACGGGAAAAACACGGTGATGGAACGATGCGACTTCCTCGACATCCTTGAAGGCACAGGGGTGAATTTCAGGTATTGCAGTCCGGACCTGGACTTCTATTGCATCCTGACATCAAGGGAATTCATTCTCGAAGTGCTCCAGAATATCGTCCCTGGACCGAAAGACTATTTCTCCCTCCTGCTCGTCAATCCCGTAATGAGGCTGTCGGCCAATGCCACCGCACGGCTTTTCAAGCAGATGCGCATCATAGATGACGCACTGTCGGACATGAACCACAGCTACAGGACCGAGATGGTGCGCACCTATTTCAAGGGATTCGCGCTGGAACTCGGAGATCTTCTGATCAGAGAACAGCATCTGCCTGTGCTGGACCAGCATACTCTCACCAAAAAGGACACGCTCATGGCCCGTTTCATGGACCTCGTCTGGAAAAACTTCAGGGAACAGAGGGAAGTGACCTTCTACGCCAAGGAACTGTGCGTATCCACCAAGCATCTGGCACGCGTAGTCAAGTCCTGCACCGGGAAGACGCCGCATGAAGTCATAGACGCAGAAGTGCTCGGGCTTGCTATCCAACTTCTGAAAGACGAGGAAATGATGGTGCAGCATGTCGCGGATATCCTGCACTTCTCCGACCAGGCCGCCTTCTCGAAATTCTTCAGGAAATACATAGGCATGTCTCCAAGCGGATACAGGAAACAGATATGAGCCGCCGGAAGAGCCGGACACCCGGAGAAAAAAGGAGGCCGCTCATTCGAGCTTGCCTCCTTTCTCGTCGTACAATTCATTCTGCAGGACCGAAAAGCCGGTATCCTCGACCAGCCTTATCTTGCACTTGTACTTCCTTTTCCATTTCCCCATGATGGAGAACATGCCCCTTGTAAGGTATGCCCCCAATATCGGGCCGGTCTTGAGCGTAAAAGACCTTATATCCTTCTCGGAAACATAGAATGCCAGTTTCCTCTCTATAGCCTCGTCGATCAGCAGGCTTGGAGCGATCTTGCCGGTGCCGTGGCATACGGGGCACACTTCCGTAGTGTTGATCTCCGTAGCAGGCCTGACCCTCTGCCGGGTGATCTGCATAAGCCCGAACTTGGTCAGCGGAAGCACATTGTGCTTCGCCCTGTCGCTCTGCATGAGTTCCTGCATGCGTTTGAAGAGCAGGTTCTTGTGCTCCTGGCTCTCCATGTCGATGAAATCGACGATCACTATACCGCCCATATCCCTGAGCCTGAGCTGCCTTGCTATTTCCTCGGCAGCGAAGCAGTTGACATCGAACGTGTTCTGTTCCTGCTCCTTGTTTCTGGCGCGCGTACCGCTGTTGACGTCTATGACGTGCAGCGCCTCAGTATGCTCTATCACGAGATACGCACCCTGTCTTATAGGCACCACCTTGCCGAATGAACTCTTGATCTGCCTTGTGACCTCGAAATGGTCGAAAATAGGCTGGCTGTCCTTGTAAAGTCTGACAATCTTCTCCTGCTCCGGGGAAATCAGCGAAATATATTTCCTGGCTTCCTCATATACCGGCTCGCTGTTGATGTAGATATTGCTGAACGAGTCGTTGAGAAGGTCCCTGAGGACAGTGGTGGTCTTGCTGTATTCCGTGAACAGCTGCTGGATGGACTTGGAGCGGGCTATCCTGGTCCACGAACCTTCCCATTTCTCTATCAGCGCCATCAGTTCAGCGTCAAGTACAGCGGCGTTCTTGCCTTCTGCAGCTGTCCTGATAATGGCTCCGTAATTCTTCGGAAGGATGTTCCTGACCAATGTCTCCAGTCTTCGCTTCTCCTCCTTGGAAGCGATCTTCTGGGATACGCTCACTTTCTCCGCGAATGGAAGAAGGACGATGTTGCGTCCTGCCAATGAAATCTCCGCAGTCAGTCGTGATCCTTTGGTGGATATCGGCTCCTTGACGATCTGCACGATCATCATCTGCCCGGGGGTCAGCACGTTCTCGATACGTCCTTCCTTCTGCAGGATCGGGCCTATCTTGATGTGCGAATACAGGCTCTTCGCGTCGGCGTTCGGATTCAGTTTCTTCACGAACTCGTCGAAAGAGCTGAAATAAAGTCCCAGGTCCAGATAATGGACAAAAGCCTCTTTCTCGTCCCCGATGTCCACAAAGGCAGCGTTGAGGGCCGGAAGCAACTTCTTCACTTTCCCGAGGTAGACATCCCCGACAGAATAGTTGTGGCCCTGGCTCGACTCCTTGTTCAACTCGATAAGCTTGTGGTTCTCCAGCAGAGCTATCGAGATTTCAGTTGAATTGACATCAACGATAAGATCCTTTACAGACTCCATCTGATTTATTGGCTTCAATACAAAAAACAAAGGGGTGCCCTCCAGACACCGCCTTATGTTCGGCTTACTGCGCTAAGACGCAGACCAGAGAAATTACTTTCTCTTCTTATGCCTGTTCTTGCGCAAGCGTTTCTTACGCTTGTGCGTTGACATCTTATGTCTCTTTCTTTTCTTACCGCTTGGCATGACTTTAAAGTTTTTGGATTATTATTTCTTTACTGCATTCATAAAAACCTTGGCCGGCTTGAATGCAGGAATATCGTGTGCAGGAATAGTCAAAGTGGTCTTCTGCTTGATATTTCTTGCTGCCTTTTCAGCCCTGTGCTTGATGATGAAGCTGCCGAATCCCCTGAGATACACAGGATTGCCCTTGGTCAGGGAATCCTTGACGCTTTCCATAAATGCCTCAACAACAGTCTGAACTGTAATCTTCTCAATTCCGGTCGCCTTGGCGACTTCGTTTACAATCTCTGCCTTAGTCATTGCTTCTAATTATTAAAAAATAAAAAACTTTCCACTAATTCGTGCAAAAGTAGAGTTATTTTTTTAATATTCAAAATCATCTCGGAAAATTTTCCTTTTTTCCTTTGCCGGCGCCGTTTTTTTGACTTTATGGATTTTATGAATTATTTTTGAAGTGTTTTACTTAATTCAGCCACATTGGTCCGGGAAATGACCGGGCCCAAACATCAAGACAATGCCGAAACAGCTCACGATAACAAGCATAGCGAAACTCGCCGGAGTATCGGCGGGGACGGTGGACAGGATACTGCACAACAGGGGCAAGGTATCAGAAGCCGCACAGGCGGCAGTGGAGAAGGTGCTGCGGGAATCTAAATACAGGAACAACATACACACCTCAGCCGTAGGTCTGCGCAAAGGTTTCAGGATAACGGTAACGGTGCCGGGGCCGGATACGGGCGGATACTGGAATTCAATTCTCGACGGAGTGGACCACGCCCTCGACGAGTTCTCAGACATCAGCATCGACTGCACCCGCGCGCTCTACAGCCTTTCCGACGTGTATTCCTGCCGGGAAGTATTCAACAGCGTGGCCATGACGGAGACGGATGCAGTCATCATCGGCCCCGTATTCACAGAGGAGACGCTCAGGCTCTGCTCCATTCTCAGGAACAGAAAGATACCATACGTCTTCGTGGATGCAGAGATGCCGGGAGCAGCCCCGGTGGCCGCTTTTTCCGCCGACCAGTATGCCTGCGGACGGCTTGCGGGACGCCTTCTCAGTTTAATAGCTCCACCCCCCCCCCAGAAAAATTCATTATTCGCATTCATAACCCCGCATCAGTCATCAGTCCCTTCCGTAAGCAGTGTGCCTGAAAGGAAAGCCGGACTTGTCTCATACTTTTCCGAAGCCGGGCTCTCCGGCAGGCTGAAGGAAACAGGCGTCGTGTCATCCGACCCGGCCGAGAACGAAAAGGCACTGCTCGAATTCCTGGAAGAAAACCCGGACACCAAAGGTCTCGCAGTGCTGGATTCCAGAGGATACATAATAGCCGACATACTTTCATCCAGAGGGATAGACGACATATCCGTCATCGCCTTCGACCTTACTGCAAGCAACCGCAGATGCCTTGCAGACAAATCCATACAGGCCATAATCTGCCAATATCCTGAGATACAGGGCTACAACGCCATAAAAGCAGCCATCCGCCACCTGCTGTACAGGGAGGCGGACGGCAACATATCGAACAAGATGCCTGTCGGCATCATAATGGCAGAGAACCTGCCCTGGTTCAGCAAGTTCAACGGGATGTAGACTCCGGTTTCCTGACATCCAGTGCAATGGATGAAGTCTCAAGGCCTTCGGCGGAGACATCCAGAGTAAGCCTGCCTTCCTCGCCGGACGAGCAGACTATGACTGTCAGCTTCCCGTTGAATAGATGCATCTGCGGTATATGGAACGGATCGAGGGATGTAGGGTCGCCGTTGGCCGAAGCCTTGAAAGTGCCTGCACCCGAGACGTTGAATTTCACGAGCCTGTCGTCAAGCGGGCAGAAATTGCCGTCCCTGTCCACTGCGCTGACCGTGACATAGGCAAGGTCCTTCCCGTCCGCGACAAGAGATGTCCGGTCTGTCTCCAGCAGCAGCCGGCAAGGTTCGCCGGCGGTGCGTACGGTCCTGCTTTCCGCCACGTTCCCGGAAGCGTCATAAGCCACGACCCGGATCTCTCCCGGCTCATACTCCACATCAGGCCACATCAGCCTGAACCTGGACTCCACCGGAGCGTTCACATCTCCGAGAGTGCCGGCATAGGATGTGTACAGCGACACGGCCACAGTATCCACTGGAACCACATAGCCGTCCGGTCCTTTCTTCTGCCGTCCGAGACTCTTCCCGTTCAGGAAAAGCTCCGCTTCCGGCCAGCTCGTATAGACAAACACCGGGATATTCTCGCCTTCACGGCCCTCCCAGTTCCAGTGCGGAAGGATGTGAAGAGTGCTTTCCCTGTCATTCCACACGCTCCTGTAAAGCCAGTACCTGTCCTTCGGTATGGATGCCAGATCTATTATGCCGAACATGGAACTGTGGTTCGGCCAGGAATCGGTACCGTACGGGCTCGGCTCCCCGAGGTAGTCAAACCCAGTCCAGACAAACTGGCCCAGAATCCAGCTGCAGTCCTCGGCCAGCGCCAGATCGACATCCGGTATATTGGACCAGCCGCAGGATTCGACATCGTACGAAGAGCACTGCTGGTCATCATACAAGGCACCGTAGCGTTTCATCACCGGAAGCTTGTAAACCCCGCGCGAACTTACCGTGGAGGCGGTCTCCGAGCCAAGGACAAAGCCTTTCGACAGGGAATCGAACACTTCCTTGTATCTGAATGTCCTGTAATTGATGCCCGGTATGTCTATCATGTCTGCAAAGCCGTTTTCCAATATGCAGTCCACCTGGTCCATGCCGCATGTGACAGGCCGTGTAGGATCCTCCCTGTGGCAGATGTCCTGAAGGAAAGACGCTACTTCATACCCTGACGGGGAACACTGCGTAGGGACCTCGTTGCCTATGCTCCACATGACTACTGAAGGACTGTTGCGGAAATTATGCAGCATGTTCACCATGTCCTTTTCCGCCCATTCATTGAAGAAACGGTGATAGCCGTTCTCGCATTTGGCGATATCCCATTCGTCGAAAGGTTCGACCATCATCATGAACCCCATCTCGTCGCACAGACGGACCAGTTCCGGAGCAGGCATATTGTGGGTCGTCCTGACGGCGTTGCAGCCCATGTCCTTGAGAAGTTCCAGCTGATGACGCAGGGCGGATACATTGACCGCAGCACCGAGAGGCCCGAGGTCATGATGGTTGCAGACGCCCTTGAAAACCGTCCTCTCCCCGTTCAGGAAAAATCCTTTGTACGGGATATATTCAATGGTCCGGATACCGAAAGGTGTCACGTACTCGTCTGACAGACTGCCGTCTTCCGAATAAAGACGCGACACCATATTATATAATACAGGTGTATCCGGAGACCATAGCGACGGATTCTTCACGGTAAGGTTCTGTGTCACCTTCTGGCTGCCGGAAACAAGGCGGACTTCATCAGAGACCGAGGCCACAAGGATTCCGTCGCCGTCATAGATTTCTGACCTGAGAGTCACCTTGCCTCCGTCTGAAGGAGCTGACACCAGCGTCTCCACATCCACCACAGCCATGTCGCCGGAGACTTCCGGAGTGGTGACAAAAGTACCCCACACCGGAATATGCACAGGATTCGTCACAATCAGGCGGACATTCCTGTAGAGACCTGCTCCCGGATACCACCTGGAGGAAAACGGCCTGTTCTCCAGTCTTACCGCCAGAGTATTGTCACCAGGCTTCACGACATCCGTCACATCGCACCAGAAAGAGTTGTAGCCGTAAGGCCAGAAACAGACCTCCGTCCCGTTCACGAATACCCTTGCCTCACTCATGGCACCGTCGAAAAGAAGGACAGCCTTCTTCCCTTCAGGTACGGAAAACACATTCCTGTACCATCCCGTGCCGATGTACGGCAATCCGCCGGTACGTCCCGTCTTGACGGTCGCCACCTTCTCCAGATCCTGTTTTATGGCCACTGTCTGGATATCGATATTCCTGTCAAACGGCCCCGTAATGGCCCAGTCGTGCGGTATCGTGACATCATCCCATGAAGAATCATCGAAGTCAGGTGCTTCAGCCCCGGCAAAGTCCCCCTTGGAGAACTTCCAGCCCTTGTCCATAAGCAGCGTGGTTCTCTGGGCATAGGCCCCTGCGGCCGTCAGGAGCGTCAGCATTGCGCATAGCGCATATTTCAAGCAAGCCATAATCCTGTATAATGAAGAATATTACTCGATATTACTCGACCAATGTTATCTTCGCCTTCATGTCCTTGACGATAATATAGAAGTCCCCCGGTTCGACGAAACGGTTGCCTTCGCTGTCCACGAACGAAAGGTCGTGCACTGGGTCTATCTCGAAAGTGAAGACATGCTCCTCACCGCTTCTGAGCAGGCGTTTCTCGAAATGCTTAAGTTCCTTCACCGGGCGCGTGATTGAAGAATACGGGTCGCAGACATACCACTGCACGGTCTCCTTGCCGTCCATTTCTCCGGCATTGCGTACTGTCACAGTAGCTGTCACCTTGTCCCCTGCAGATATGGTGTCGGAGGAAACTTTCAGATCTCCATATTCGTAATCCGTATAGCTGAGACCGTACCCGAATTCATACATCGGAGTGCTCGGGATATCCTGGTACAGGCCCTGTGATCCCCTGCGGCCGCTCTCCCTGTGGTTATAATACACAGGAATCTGCCCCGTGGTGTAAGGGAAAGTGACATTAAGGCGTCCTGACGGATTGTACTCTCCGGTCAGTATGCCCGCTACAGCAGGTCCCGCCATCACACCAGGCTGCCACATTTCCAGCACGGCGTCGGCAGCAGGCGCTATTCTTGTCAGATCGAGGGAACGTCCGTTGGAAAGCAGTACCACGACAGGTTTCCCGGCCCTTTTCACCGCCGTCAGAAGCTGTTCCTGTATTTCCGGAAGGGCGATTGTGGAACGGGAAGCGTTCTCGCCGCTCCATGTGCGTTTCTCCCCGAGACAGAGCACCACGACATCCGCTCCGGACGCTGTCTCCACAGCCTTTGCAAAACCTGTAGTGTCAGTACCGTCGAAGGCGCAGCCCTCAGCATACATTACCGTGGAATCCATGACGGCGGAAAGACCGTCGAATATGCTTGTCACATCTTCCGCACGCCCGCGTCCGTACCAGGAACCGAGCAGGTCAGCCTGGTTTTTGGCCATAGGGCCTACAAGGGCTATCTTAAGGTCTTTGGCAAGCGGCAATACGCCGGAATCATTCTTCAGGAGCACCATGGACTCTACAGCCATCCTCTGTGCTGCGTCCAGACTCTCCGGAAGCAGAATCCGCTCGTTTTCCGGCTTCTCGTCAGTGTATGGCTTCTCGAACAGGCCGAGCTCAAACTTGAGGGCGAGCACACGGCGCACCGCATCATCCACCCTGGACAACGACACCTTGCCCTCAGCCACAAGAGCCTCAAGGTGCTGCATATAGAGATTGTCCACCATATCCATATCGAGACCTGCATTGATGGCATACATCGCTGCCTCTTTCCCGTCTTTAGCAAGTCCCTGGTTCACAAGCTGGACAATGGCGTTCCAGTCAGCCACCACAAAACCGTCATGGCCCCATTTTTCCTTCAGGATTTCAGTCATGGTATAATGGTTGGCAGAGCCCGGGATGCCGCTTATATTGTTGAAAGAGCTCATGAGAGTGGCCGCACCGGCCCTGACACCTGCCTCGAAAGGAGGAAGGTATGTATCCCACAGCGTCTGGCGGGATATCTCCGTAGGAACGTAGTCACGCCCCGCCTCTGATGCACCGTAGCCCACATAATGCTTGAGGCAGGCCGCGATGTTGTACGGCTCTGAAAGGTCGTCTCCCTGATAGGCTTTCACCGTAGCGGCACTGAATACCGATGTCAGATACGGGTCCTCGCCGTATCCTTCCGCAATCCTGCCCCATCTTGCATCCCTGGCAATATCCACCATCGGCGAGAATGTCCAGTTGATGCCGGCATCATACGCTTCCTGTGCAGCGACCCTGCTGACTTCTCCCGCAAGTTCAGGATTCCATGAAGCTCCGATTGCAAGAGGTATGGGATATACTGTCCTGAAGCCGTGGATGACATCGAAGCCGAAAAGGATAGGAATTCCCAGACGGGTACCCTCCACAGCTTTCTTCTGCATGGCATTCCGGAGACTTGCATCATCTCCGAAATAAATCAGCGACCCGACCTCACCGGGCACCTTGGTCACCACTTCATCCAGATTGTTCACATTGTCATTCCTGCCGAGGGTGTACTGGTTGATCTGGGCGATTTTCTCGCGGAGGGTCATCCTGGACATCAGATCCTGCACACGTGTCTCCACCGGCAGAGAGGCGTCACGATAAAGTACAGGAAGCTCGGCGACATCTATCCTTGTCACCTCGTCAGGATGTTTCACAGCCTCTCTGGCGGAAAGCCTGCACACCTCGACATAATCCTCTGTCAGGCCCTGCGGAGCGTAGCTGTTCCTGAGAACGTTCCCGAATATCTTCTCGTACCACGCACAGGCAGCCGTATACCTGCCCCAAAGCAGGTCAAGATGATACCCGTCCCTGTCCATATTGTCACCGATGAAGGATGTCCTGGCGTTCTGGATGGCCGTTCCTGACGGAATGATAATCTTGATGCCCACAAGCCTGGCAGCCCTGTCATACGCATCCACAATGGCCTTATACATCGTCATCTGGTCTTTCCCGTAGTTTTTGAAGCCGGAATGTCCGGAATCCTGTGAATATGCCCAGGTCTGGTGCATCATGAATTTCACATCTTCCGGCACCCTTGCCTTGACATAGCTGCAGAGTTCCGGCAGGAATTCCTCATACGTGGAGAACTGTCCGGAAAGAGGGCTTGCCTGCTGGAAGCTCACATAGTCCCATTGCTCGTCAGCAAGGATTTCCGAAAGCCTTGCGCCTTTGCGTTCGGTCCTGATGCCGTCTGCAGGTATTTTCCGGTAGGCATAGGCCGGTGCATCAGTACGAGAATTGTTCACGTGGCGCTCCAGAGAGCATCCGCCGATGTAGGCATTCCCGATAATGGCGACAATACCGTCGGCTGCCGCCAGTTCATGAAGGTTCTGTTCCACCGCGTCCTGTGAAAAACTGTTTCCGATAGCGAGGATCCTCACAGTGTCTTTCGGGGCCTTGGCATAGACACCCATACAGGTCAGCAGCAGAAGGCCCGCAACAATAATTCTGATTTTTCTCATATAAAGTAAATATTGATTTTCGACAGTTGGTGTGCAAATACACAAAGTTATCAAAAGTCCCTTATATTTCCAAACTATCTTTCAAGGCAAGTGCCTTGTCAAGGCAACTTGACAAGGCACTTGCCGGCTATCTTTTCCTAAATGCAATACGCAGACGGCGCACCTTCCTGTTTGAAAGTCCTTTTAAATCAGTTGCCGATTCTGTCCAATAATATTTTTAAGATACAAGATTCATAGTCCTCATTAAACGATAAAGCATAGGCTACATCTTCCCTCACATCTATACATATCTTGTAAACACAGTTATTTAACTTATACCTTTTGACAAGTTCACCAGAGGAATTATATTTAAGAATTTGAGGTATGGTCCCGACATCCATGTCATCTTCCAACTTTCCGAAGTACAAAGTATATATGTTTCCGCCGACAACATCTATATCCAGATTACAAATGAACCGGTTATCGACAACGGCATTCAAATCATCCTTGATTATAACTCTGTTATATGCCCGAGACATCGGATGGACACTACGTCTCACAGACTTATCATCTATTGATATTATGTCAATGACAGGATACAGATTATAGGCTGCATACACATAACTGCTGTCACTTGCCATACAGGAACGGAATACATTTGTATTGGCGACAAAAGGAGGGACTTTCTTAGAGGACATGGACGGAAAGTTAGCGTACTCACTAATCTTCATATCTCTCAATGACATGAAGTCAAGCATGCTTTCCCTGTTTCCGCTATTATATACCACCAAATCACGGTCAGGGAAATACGAAAAGAAAGTGATTGACATCAATCCGTCTTTGACCGGATGCAATTCAGCCTTATAAAGACTGTCCAGAAGAAAGTCTTCCACATTTATGACACTGAATTTCATTCTGTCCGAAATAACGAATGTACCGTCTGAGTTTTTAAAAACCTGAGGGTACAAGTACTCATCCGGTCCTCGGCCTATCACGCCATAGCTCTTGATAAATTCTCCAGTATTCAAAGAGTAAAAGCGCAAAAAACCATTTCTGTCTTGAGACTTGACAATCAGCAGAGAATCTTCTATCCAAATATCTTCATGGGATACAACAGTAGTATCATGTATATTAAACGAAGTTGACACGGTTTCACTATACGGGTACTCTTCAAGCGATCCAAGTGACACAGTATGAACACTTCGGTTCTCTTCCGAGGTACATCCGTGTAGAACTAAAAAGAGTACTGGGATTAAAAATCTACCGTTCATAGTTAATAATATATTTAGCAAAAATTCTACGCATAGTCATACTTTCAAATAAATCTCCTACAAGCAAGACCTCATTTTTAGAGTCAATCACATACATCTGATTCATTGAGAAATATCTGTTATTTTTCAATATATAATTACCCTTATCAACAATATAGTTAAACCCGTATTGCTCTATCACAGAAATTATTTTTTCATTTTCATAATCACCTTCTACAACGATTAGCACATTGACATTTTTAAATCTGGAATCTTTTTTAACCAATGCGTCGATTTGAGATAGTTTAATATAACAACTTCCGCAAGTAGATGTAACAGTTAACAAGATTGTATTATACTCAAAATCTATATTTTTATGGACAACTATGTCATTAGCACAAGACAAGTCTAATATTGTTCCTATAATGTACGAATGGGAATCAAAAATCTTTTTTTCAGTTCTCGATTCTACATATATACCGTAATTATACAAAAAAAATATGGTAATAGTCAATACTATTAACACTCCCCATAACAACTTTTTCATATTCAATAGCAAGGGCGAGCAAAACCTAACTCGCCCTAATCAACACTCCACAATTTTGATAAACTTGAAAGACTCAATTTTTAAAGGGTTTCTATTAAATTTGATTTTAACAGTTCATATATTGTGGATCACGACCTTCGCCTTCTGGACACCCAAGCTGACATTTAACAAAATTAACATTCCCCCACAACCCTTTATCCTTCCATTGATAGGCTGCACGCCCACAACCAAAACTACCCGATTCACTTTGCGTCAAAGCTTCTATACCCGACATGGTCAAATCAAGTACATTAGATTTAAATGAATTGTGAGCAAAAACATTAAATAATGTTACAACAGACAACAAAATCATCCCAGTGAAAAAAATTTGTTTCATAGTTCTAATTTTACATTAATTAACAATAAACTACATAGTTTCATATATTAGTTACAATAACATGTAATATTCACAAAGAATCGCTTAGGGGCTTTTAAGTTTATGATATTTCAGCGAATGCTTACTCTCGCTTTTTTATCAAGTTATCTTCACATCAATAATAGTCAGTCATTATATTATTAGTTTATATGTGTATATGCACAAATATAAAAAAATTTATCTTTTAACACAAATCTTTTTGAACTATAATACACTATAATACTGTGCCCGGCTCCCGTATCCAAACCAAAGAGACTGCCTGATGCCTTTATCAAGGCCAGAGTATCATAAACATCAACCTTATCTATTCGACCCATTGCATTTTTCGAAATGAATCTCACAAAAGTATATGCGTCCCAGACACATCTGTCACTGCCACAGCATCAATATTCACCTCCAATACCCTACTGTTGCCTACATGGGTAATACAAGACAATGATAAATAAAAACAAGAATTAAAACTTGAGCATTGTACTGCACCAAGACCTCCGGAAATACATTTTTTACCATCTACAATCCTCGCCAACGCTTCAACATTGGCTCAGAAAAACTATCCCATACCATTAATATGTGATTACACACATATCTAAGCATTTTTATCTTTCTACACAAATATATCGGGATCTTTCATGCAATTCATCTTCCTGTAATTTGTTTGGACATAATATACGAATTTCAAATAATATTGCATAATACAATAATCTCATTTTTTTAATAAATCTAAAGCTACACCCACCTTTTCCACCCTTCGCTTACGCCGGAACCGCACACAGAATATCGGGAAATACACCACAAGTGCAATCACGGAAAACAGCATGCCGCCCATGGTCCCCACAGCGAAGGCAAACCAGAACACTTCGTCCGGTCCGTCGAACAGGAAAGGAATGAGACCGAGAACAGTGGAAATGACAGTCAGCATCACAGGCTTGATCTTGTGATTGAATGCACGGACATATTTCCTCACCCCGTCCCGGCCGCTCCTGTCCCCTGTCATCTCATTCACCATATAGATACCTGCATTCACTACGATTCCGCTCAGCATCACGAATGCGGCGAACCCTCCCTGGTCAAAAGTGAAGTCCGACAGTCCGAAGACAAGGAAGACACCTATGAAGGATACGGGTATCAGCAGGATGACGGCAAGAGGATATTTCAGAGACTCGAATGTCATGCTGCACATCATGTATATTATGACGATGACAAGCAGCAGAAGCCGGGCATACTTCCATTTGTTTTCCTTTCCCCACCAGCCGGATGACGGGGAGGAAGCCTTGTAGCCTACCGGGAGCACCTCGTCATTGAGATATTCCACGGTACCGTCCACAAATTTCCTGGCAAGCTCATAGGATCCGACGAAATCGAAGCCTACAGTTATCTCGTATGACTGGTTGTTCCGGCGGATCGGAAGGCCTGTCCGCTTCTTCACTACAGAACCTATTTCCGAAAGCCTTGCATGGACACTGTCCACCTGCACCCGGGAGTTCAGCACATGCCACAGGTCAAAAGAATCCGACATGTCGGACTTGAGCACCACAGAGATATTTCCGTCATCCCCGGGCACAGAACGCATGTCCGTACTGTAAAGCATGGAATACAGACGGCTGTAGTACCGGTACGGGTTCACGCCGAGAGCCGTCATCCGGGCGAAGTCATATTCGAGATTGAACTCTGTCCTGGCCAGTCCCCAGTTGCCGGACATGAACTCCGGAGAAGACACCCTTCTGTTCTTCCCGAGGATGGACATGAGCGTGTCCGCATAGCCCTGCAGCTCATCATAGCTGTATCCCTTCAGCGTCACGCGGTAATTCTTGTACTCCGAGATGACATCATTGTTGAAATAGCTGTCATTCACTCCCCAGATGCGCCAGACAGCACCGCCGTAGTCGGCAGCCATGGACGTGACCCGCGACTTCAGCTGCGACGGGAATGCCGTGGACTCGTATTCCGGCTTGAAGCTCACTTCGATGGTGGCATCGTCGTAGGAATATATCGAAGTGATGAAGGTCTCGATGCCGTCAAAAAGACTGAGATAGTTCTCCATCTCCTTCACCACCTCGTTCAGCTGCGCCACTGAGCACCCTTCTGGCATCCCGGCATGTATGTAGAGCATGTCCCTGCCCGGTTCACGGTAATAGTCAGACCTGTCAAGCACCTTCTCGAACAGCCAGAATGTGCCGCCGAAGCATACGGCAAGAGCAAGGAGATATGCCCAGCGGAATCTGATGCCACGCCTTATGCAGGACTCGTAAAGCCTGTTCCACCGCACGGTACGCCGCATCCTTTTCGCGGACCGGTGCCAGTCTCTGCGTCTGAGGGGAAATCTCTCAAGCAGTGAAGGGACGAAAAACCAGGCTGTCAGCAGCGACACCCCGAGATTTATCATGATCACCTTGGAGAAATCCTCAAGATTCGCCTTGTCCTTCTCCGGAAGGAGCAATATCACGCACAAGGCCCCGATAGTGGTGGCCGTAGCCCCGAGAAGGGCCGGGAAGACAGACCTGTTCCGGTAATAGGAATAATGGTCGGACATCATGATGGAGGAATCAATGATGATACCGAGAGACACCGTAATGCCGGCAAGCGTGTAGATATGCACCGGGAGGCTGAAGATATTGTAGAACAGCACGGCCACCAGAATATTGACAGACAGGGTGGCGAAGATGACCAGAAGATACCTGAACGACCTGTTCACTATCCAGACGAACAGGAGAAGGATGAGGATGCACAGAAGTGTCCTGAAATATATCTTGTCCAGCTCGGAAGAGATATACTCCGTGCCGTCATAGCTTACGGATGCGGTAATCTCATCCGGAAAACCGGCCTGCAGCTCCGCCATGCGCTCCTTGACTGCGGAAACGGTGCGCAGGAAATTGGTCTCGGGCGCAGTGTACACGGAAAGCATCACGGTATTCAGCCCGTTCATCCTGAAATAAGAGGACGGTACGGACTCCTTGTACCGCCAGTCTGCAATATCACGCAGATGGACTATGCGGTCTCCGCTGCCCGGCACGGGGATGTCGCCTATGTCACCGGACCTGCGGCATGCAAGCCTTACGCTGACCGTTCCTTCACCGGTATCGGCCATCCCGAGCACGTCCTCGGAAAACCACGAATCGAAAGCGGAAGCAATATCTCCGGCACTGATCCCGTATTCCTCAGCAGCCGCCGCGTCGAATGTCACCTCCAGCTCATACGGAGTGGCTCCCCAGAAAGTGACACGGTCCACCCCGTCTACAGAAGACAGAGGCACTGTCAGGTATCCGGTCACAAATCTCTCTATCTCCAGGGACGGCAGAGGGCTCTTGAACACATACATAAGCGCAGTCTTGCTGCCCGTACCCCGGGTACCGAGAGAAATAGACGGATAAGACACTCCGTCAGGAAGACTTTCATAAACGTTTCTGATACGAGACGCCACCTCGAAACGCGCAGCCGCCATGTCAGTGCCCTTGCGGAAGCCGAGTGTAACGCTGCCCGACCCCCTGTCCGAGACCGAAGAGACTGAGGAACAGTCCAGAATGCCGGACAAGACACCTTCCAGATTCGACGTGACCTCGGTCTCCATGGCCCGCTCCGAGGCATTTCCCCATGAATATGACACCGTAATGGACCTTCCTGACGTGGCAGGCGCATACTGTACATTGAGCAGAGGAAGCGAAGCTATCCCGGATACAGCCAGGACAGCCATCAGAAGCAGGACAGTGAATGGCGGGACATTCTTCATTCCTTGTCCTCCGTCCGCCTGTAAATCACATAATACACCATCGGGACGAACAGAAGGCTGACAGTAGTGCCCACCACCATCCCGGCAATGATGACCAGTGACATCGGATACTGAAGGTCATCCCCCATACTCCCCCTTGCCAGGAACGGACATACGGACAGGATTGTGGTCAGAGACGTCATCGTTATGGCCTTCAGCCTGCGCTGGCCGGCCTCCATGATGGCATGCTTGAGGCGGTAGCCGGACTTGCGCAGCCTGTTGATGGTATCTATCTTCAATATGGAATCATTGATCACTATGCCGCAGATCACCACGAGCCCTATCAAAGACATGAGATTGATGGACACGCCGCAGATCCACAGGACGGCAAGGGCACCGGCTATGTCTATGACTATCTCGGACAATATGACCAGCGGCTGCACAAGAGACTCGAACTGGGATGCAAGTATAAGATACAGGAGAAGTACGGCAATGACGAGAACAACGAGCAGTTCACCCGTCATCTGCCTGTTCGAGAACCACGAACCGCTGAATCCGACATCGAAATTCCCGTCCCCGGCAGTAATTTCCCTGATTCGAGGCATCATTTTCCTCACATCCATGTCGCCGGCCTCCATTTCCACCGGGAAATAATTGCCTTCAGGCCCGGATATGACAGTTTTCAACCCGGATTCATAAGTCTGGAACATCAGAGAGCCGAGAGGGATCGAATAGCCGTCTTTCCTGATGAAAGTCTCCTGCATGAGCCTGTCAATATCGCGCATGTCAGAGCCCATGACTACGGGAAGAGTCCTGTCCCCCTGGACTATGCTGAAAAGGGTATTGGCATTCAGGGCATTCTCCAGCACAGAGACAAGTTCCGAATATGTCACGTCATACAAGGCCATCTTCTCGGGATCCGCCACATAGAGGATGTCCGTTTTCATGGGGATATCCTGTATCCCTGCATCCGGGAATGCGTCACGGAGTTTCCCGACGACGGCAGACAGCTTCTCCGGCTCTATTTCAGACGAAGACACCGGACGGAGCCTGGCCACAAGGTCAGCCTCCTGGTCTGCAAATACCATATCGAAAATATTGCCGGAATTCCTGAAGCCGTACAGGGCTGAAGGATAGCGGCCGGCCATCTTTTCGGACAGCAGGGTCTTCAGTTCCTCAAGCTCCCCGGCATCACGGCATTTGAGATAAACGGATGTTTCCGACACCGACTGCTCCCCGCTGTGGCCGAGCACGAACTGCTGCATGCCTACAAGGGACGTCATCTGGACGGCATGCTCCCTGGCGATGCCCTCTATCCACTCCGTCCGCTGTCTGTTCTCCTCCACAGACACCTGTGTGTTCCAGTCCACATCCAGTATTGTGTCAGTATAAGAAATCTCCGGAAGCCGTTCACGTGGCATGAAGGCGAAGCACAATACTATTCCCACGGCAGACAGCCCGAACAATGTCCAGCCGGCCCACCTGTGCCTGAGGAACCACATCAGTCCCGATTCATATGCGCCTGTGACCCTGTCGAAAGAGAACTTCTCCAGGAAGGCATTGGGACGGAATCTGTCGAGTTTCCTGTACCAGCACCAGTAATAGACAGGGATGACTGTCACCGTGACGACGTACGAAGTCAGAAGCACCACGGATACGGCCATGGCCTGGTCATAGAACATGGCACCGGCTATCCCGCTGACAAATATCAGAGGGATGAAGACAGCGCATGTGGTAAGTACGGAGCTGAGCATGGGTCCTGTCACCTCGGCCGTCCCGCGCAAGACCGCCTTCTTCAGGCTCTCGCCCCTCTGCCACCTGGCTGTGATATTGTCCGTAAGCACTATGGTATTGTCCACCATCATCCCGACTCCCAGAATAAGTCCGGACAGAGATATTATATTGATGGTCAAGCCTATGACATAGAATACAAGCATGGAGAACACCAATGCCGACGGTATTGTGAACGCTACCAGGGCAGGAGACCTGAAATCACGCATGAAAAGGAAAATGATGATACAGGCCAGGATCACTCCCGCGACGATATTGCCTACAAGATTATTTATGGAATACTCCAGAAGCTCCGTCTGGTCCCGTGTCACCTTGAATTCCAGTTCCGGATAGTCTCTGCCGAAACCGGACATCAGACGGTCAATGCTTTTCTTAAGGTCGGACATCCTGGCGTCGCTCTGCTTGATGACCGCCATTGTCACGGCATCTTTCCCGTCAGACCGCACAAGTCCTGTACGCCTGGATGGATGCTCTATCACCTGAGCCAGATCCTTCACCTGAAGAATACGTCCGTCCGACTTCAGGTAGATGTTACCTATATCATCCTTGTCAGATGCGAATGACTGGAACTTCACGCTGTAGCGATACTCGCCGTCACGGATAGCCAGACTTCCAAGCCTTATGTCCGCCGCGGAAAGCAGATCCTCGAATTCCTGCTCTGAAATCCCGAGCTGACGCAAGGCGGCCATGTCCGGTATCACCAGTATTTCCGGGTCTATGCATCCGCTAAGGTCCACCATGGCCACTTCGTCCAGCTGCTCGATACGCTTGGACACCACTTCCTCTGCAAAACGGCTCATACGGCTGAACTCATCGCTCACAGGATAGAGTTCGAGATCCGTATCTCCGGGAAGGGGCTTTTCTTCCTTGAGAGTCATGTTTATGTAGAACGCAGGGATATCCGACGCCCCGGCCTTGAAGACTTTCGGCCTTCCGATATCCCGCAGCTGGCCCATGGTCCGGTCAATCTTCTCGTTGACCTCTATGAAAAGATAATCGATGTCAGCCCCCTGGGTGAATGTAAGCCGGATAGTCCCGCTTCCGTCCCGAGATTCACACATTATGTCTTCGAGCGAATTGATCTGTACAAGCTGCTGTCGCAACGGCCTTGTGACAGTCTCGTCTATCTCTGCGGCGGAAAGATCCTGTGCCGACACCTGCACGGTAATATACGGGATATCGATATCCGGTATCAGTGATACGGGCAGCATCCTGATGCCTGTTATCCCAAGCACCATGACCACTATAAGGACCATTGTCACTGTGACAGGCCTGTCCAGGAGTCTTTTCAACATAGGCGTCAGTCTTTGATGACCACTTCCGACCCGTCGGCCAGATTCAGATTTCCGGAAATGATGACAGTGTCACCGGGAGCAAGCTCCGAGCCCCTGTCCGTATTGGCTGTCACGGCATGGCTTCCGCTGTTGGACATGAGGATATTGACATAAGTCCATCTTGCCTTGCCTCCGGAATAGAGGAAAAGGACTTCCTTGTTGTCCCTGACAAGGACCGCGCTTTTCGGCACTACCATCATGTCCGGAACAGTCCTTTCCACTATGACCCTGACATTCATGCCGTCTGCAAGCGTCCCGTCATTCTCCACCTCGGCAGTCACCGCCACCTGACCGTTCTTGTCCACGGTAGGGTTGACGGCCGTAATCCGCCCTTCAAGGAATCTGCCGTCCCCGAAGTAAGGGATGACCTTGATCGGAAGGCCTTTCTCCACGAAGGAATATTCCGATTCGAGAACAGGGAAATCAACATTAAGTGTCCGGTCATCAATCAGCTTGCAGAACGCTTCCGATGTGCTCATGTCATAGCGGTGCAGGCTCAGATCAGCCACCTTGCCGCTGAACGGGGCGCGGATGACTGTCCCGGCATAGTCCAGCTCAGCCTTGACAAGACTGTTCATGGCAGCGTCATAGCCGGAGCGCACCTTCGCCATGGTCTTCACTCCTGTCGGTGCAGATGCCGTGTCTTCCACTTCATACCCCTGTCCTGCCAGCACGTCAAGGTAGTCGAGCTCTGCACGTGCCAGGGCTATGCGGGCAGATTCCAGAGCTATCTTCTTGTCCTCGGACTCCTGCTCGGCTATCACATCCCCGGCTTCCACAGAATCCCCGTTCCTGAAATAAATCCCTGACACCGGGGCCTGCCCGCTGAAATGAAGCGATATCCTTCCTGAAGCCGACAGCTTGCCGTTGGATACCAGCTGACGGGTGAACTCGCCTTTTTCCAGTCGGATGACCTCCACTTCATTTGTACGCGGCTCGTATTCAAGCTTGTCTGTCCTCGCCTTGTCCCCTGTCCCGTCAGACATGCAGGACTGGACAGCCGCGCACAGCAGGCATACCAGACCTGCATATAACGGACGCCGTATTGT
Source organism: uncultured Bacteroidales bacterium (assembly GCA_944326315.1). Taxonomy (GTDB): domain Bacteria; phylum Bacteroidota; class Bacteroidia; order Bacteroidales; family UBA932; genus Cryptobacteroides. The sequence goes on along the minus strand of CALVDP010000004.1, from coordinate 44,376 downwards.
TCTGTCTACATGTTTCATGATATTCCGTTCTGAAAATGTCATTTGAGAAGTTCCCTGAAATCCACGTCGATGTCCTTGGCTGCCACGAAGTCAAACAATGTAAGCTGGCGCAAGGTATAATAATAGTTCCAATAGTTGTTCAGGTCGGAGATATACTTTTCCGTGGCGGAATCGCATTCGGACTGGGCGGTATTGAGATCCGTCACCGAGGCTGTCCCGTCCCGGAAACGTTTCATGATGAGCACGTATCTCTCCCGGGCTATCTCCGATGCCTTGCGGGAAGCCATGCACTGCTGTCTCTGGCTGTTGAACTGGGCCACTGCCGTGTAGACCTCCCTCCGGAAATCGCTCTCCGCCTGTTCCACCTGGGCCTTGACCACGGCGGCCTTGGCCTGCGCTTCCTTCACACGGCCCTTGCCCATGCCCCAGTCAAAAATCGGGATACTGAAAGTGATGCCTACGACTTCCTGGTCCAGCAGATGCCTGTATGTCTCACGGAAAGCCGCATTTGAATTCGACAGTCCGAATTTGGCGCTGAAAGAGACTTTCGCTCCCCTGTCGGCTTTGGCCTGAGCTATATCCGATTCTGCATTCAGGGTCTTGATTTCGTTTTCGAGCCTGAAGCTGGAGTTTATCAGAGCCTTTTCCATCACAAGGTCGTAGTCCATCCATATATCGGGAAGCATGTCTTCCGAGACCGTCTCTATCTCCACCTTCTCATCCAGGCCGAGGAGGGAGTTCAGGGCCATCTGCGCCTCTCTGACACGGATGGCGGATTCGTTGATAGAAATGCTGTCGTTCAGCATCCTGAGTTCCAGCTGCAGATACTCGTCACGGGTCACGCTGCCGAGTTTCATCCTTTCCGCAGCCACGGAATGCATCTGGGATGTATTCCTGTAGTTCGTCACCGCTGTCTGGTAGGTATGTCTGGCCGACATCAGGGTGAAATAGCAGCTCACGGCACTTATGGTCACCTGCTCCATGGACTCGATATACACTCTCTTGGCATACTCGTATTCCTTGGGGGATATCTTCTTCTCCCATTTGAAGCGGTTGTAGGCAAGGATAGGCTGTTCATAATAGAAAGTGACAGGCTGGGCATACCATGTCTTGCTCCCGTTCTGCCCGAACTGGTCTATCCTTGAGAGGTCCGAATACAGGGACACCGTACCGCCCGTGAATGTGACGTTCTGGGATATTGACAGGCCGATATTGTTCTGCATGTTGTAGTTGCTCGTATAGACCAGCTCGCCGGTCTCGAAGTTCTGCAGCTGCTTCAGGGAGCGGTCGAACGAAGCGAGAGTTCCATACAGGTTCAGTGACGGAAGACGGCTCGCCTTGTAGGACCGGTATGCCCAGTAGCTTGACACAAAGCTGGATTTCGCCTCCAACGCCGCCACAGAGTTCTCCCTGGCCGCTTCTATGGCCTGGGAGAGGGTCATGACATTCACGGACGGCATTTCCACTGTCGCCACGGGCAAGTCAGTGTCCTGGGCGCAGACAGAAAGTGCCGGGCCACAGGACAGGGACAGTATAAGGCATATCAGAACGGCCTTATACTGTCTGCATAAAGGATTTCGTTTCCGTAGCGACATCAGCAATACCATTTAGATAACACACATTCAATTCTCTGCCTTCTGAAGGCCTGACACCGCCTTGTCAAACAGCTTCATCAGATCGTCTCCGAGCATGGGATTCCCGACAAAGACAGGATGCCTGTCCCTGTCCATTAGAAATGTATGGAATTTCCTGTCTTCCGGTATCGACCCTGAATTGCCTTTCCGGAAACTCCCGCTGAAATCTATATATACCGGATAGGGATATCCCAAATTGACAAGCTGCGTCAAAACCTCGTCATATTCTTCCTGGCGCGGAGAGAACACCGTCACTACCGAGAAGCCCGACGTGTCAGCCTTCTCATACAGAGATATGTTGTCGAAAAGATGGTTTATCTGGCACGAACTGCACTCCAAGGAATCATGATAAATCACCAGCACGGGTACATCACCGAACGTGGAGCTTGTCGACATGCTGCGGCCGCACACATGGTGCAGGTCTTCCGGAAGGACGATTTCAGATTTCATGAAGGCCTTCATCTCCCGCCGGATACGCATGCTCTCGCAGCTTACTATCGATGATGCCAATATCAGGACAAAAAACAATTTTAATATTCGTTTCATAATACCTAAATAACAGCACATCACAAAAATTATCACATTATCGGAACATCAATCTAATGTCAGCCGATACAGTACTAGTCTGGTAGTATCTTCGTCTTCAAGCGGAATAAAACGCGCTCCATACAATATACCGTCTGAATATCCAAGAAGTTTGAAATAATCCGGCACACCAAAATCTGCAACAAGATCATTGTCTCTGTATATCTGCATGCCTGATGCTCCTGTAGCCGTCGTCACAATATAGGTCCTGCATAGCAGAGAATCTTCCGGGAAATACATCAATCCCGTATTAATGCCTGCATGACTGAAGTCCTTTCTGAAATTTTCTCCCAAATCTATCTCCCGGGTAACCGTATAATGCCTGTCTATATTTTCGCATTCATAACCAAGAGTATAGAGCAATTGGTCCGGATACCGGTAGACATAAATCAATGAATCTACGCCATGATTCACATAAACAATATCTTCATCCGCCGTATATTGGAAAAATTCCAGATGCGGCATCGGTTTTTTCCTGAATATCTCCGGAAAGGTACCTGTCACGGACTCCACTTCCATTGTCTGCGGATTCAGTATCCCGAAAATTGCACCGTCTTCATAGCGTCTTGATTCTATTCTCCCTGGAGAGCCTGTCTCCCTGTTGATTATATTGGCCTGAAACAGTATCCTGGAATCTTCTCCCATGTAAAATGTCATCCCGAAATCTGTAAAATCCGCAAGATTATACAGCTGCGGTGTAGAATACCTGTGTCTATGCCTGCTGCCCCAATTGAAATCAATCTGTTTTCTGTCAAGAATTTCCTTCTTTTCCAGATCATAAAAAGTAATGCCGTTGCCACTGTCTATTATAACCCCTCTTTTAAGCGTATCCCCGATTATCGGATATGCATACAACATCGAAGGTATCTCATTATCGCCACGGCCTTTTCTGAAATACTCCTGTAATATATTTCCAGACAAATCCATATCATAAAAACGGCATGTAATTACATCCGCAAACGTTATGACTGTATCTGTCATATAAAAGTTGCCATACCCACTCGATTCCTCCAAATCCACATATACGGTATCTATCCGGACTCCCTTATTTCCAGACATGTCAATACCTTCATGAATCACATTCCGCCGCTGTCCGCAAGACGAACAACATAACACAAGTAATAATAATACGTATAACTTTTTCATATTATCGGGAATAACGCACATACCATAAATCAAAGAAACATTTCACACAGGGGATGACAAAAGACTGAACGTCACCCCCTTTTATCTTTAATTTTTTTCAGTAAGGTATAAAATCTTTAGGTCTGCCTATTAATAGCGCAAAATTATCGACAATTACCATCGTAATTACTGCATGGATTTCCGCCACAGTAGCCGCCGCGGCCTTGAACTGAACAAACATTAGGAGAGAACCACTTTGTTTTACAATAACATTTCACTACTTCGCTCCCCGATTCATTATAAGCCAATGCCTCTACATTGGCTCTGAAAAGGTCATCCATTGGATCATTGGACCTGTTTGTACACACGAATGTGGTCACAGTTGCAGCCAGAAGCACCACTCCCGCCGCGAATAGAATAATTTTCTTTTTCATTTTCATTAGTTTTATGTTCCGCACTTGACGTGCGAAACCGGTTATTGCTTGTTTTGGTCTTTTATAATTTCATGTTAACAGCCAATGGTTGTCAGGCTCTCAAACATTCTCATTTATCGTCATTGTTGGTTATTATTGTGTATCCACACACAAAGATAATGATAATTTTTTTGCATGTAAAATTTTTTCCAGTTTTCTGCGGACCGTTCAGCCGGATTGAAATCCGGCTGCTGTATTTCCAGGCAGATTGAAATCTGCCGGTACGGTTTACAATATCCCCAACAGGTCGTAACGGATTATCCGGCCAACCATGTCAAGACAATAAAACAATCGGCGCTACATCCTGTATCTCATGATGATTGGCTCCTCCGTCTCAAGGTCCTTTGTCACCGTGTACAGCAGTCTATCGCCCTCACTTACCTTCATCGTGTGGAACGGACGGTCCGTTATGTATCGCTTCAAATGGTTCCCTGCCCAGTCATAGACCTCGATCTCATCTCCGTAATACCACGAATATCCCTTATACGGCAACATCCTAACATCTGACTCATCCAGACGAAGATATATCAGGCTGTCCGTCACACAGGCCCTGATTCCCCGGTGGTTTTCCGGCAACAGCCTGTAATTCAATCCGTCCGGTGCAGCCGAGTAAATCGGATGGTCGCCATACAATACCTTCCTTTCTGTTATCGCTCCCGAGCTGACCGTCAGCAGTTCGGCATACCTGTTCTCCCCGCAGACATACAGCAGCTTGTCCCCGTGCGAAAATATACCGGAATTCGCAAGATAGATCCCCTGCTTCGGAAGTACCGGTCCTTCGTACTTGTCCTCTATCCAATAGCCCAGGCCTTCTCGCTTTCTATCCCGCAGGTCTACTGCGGTTATCAGATTGGCCGTACCGAAATTGTCTCCCAGAAAATAATACCTCCCGTCTTCCGCCAATGTGAAGTCGCCTCCAAAGAAAAAGTTCTCCATCCACGACAGGTCAGACTCTTCCCACATTTCCGACATCGGCTTCCCCTCCCACAGATCTTCTATTGATACCGACTGCAGAGACATCAAATCCCCGTAACTTCCTGAATTGATCACATCCAGGACTCCATCCTTACGCATCTTAACTGTCATGAAGATGAATTCATGCGGCCCGCGCCCCTTATAGGCAAACTGTCTCCGCAGCTTAAGAGAATCGCCTTCTATCTCATACAGCGACATGCATTCCTGGTCATACTGTATAGCGACAAGTGAAGTATCCGTCACTTCTTGAAGACTTGTCCCTATGATTTCGTTTGTCTTCATCACCGTGCCGGTAAGGTGACATTCCGGCACATCCGCCACCTTTTCCGATGTACAGCCTGCCGCACACAGTACCGCCACAAGAAACCGGAATATTATACTCCTTTTCATCTCGGATATATCTTTACTGCTTTCCTGACCGAATAGTACCTTATTGTTCCGTCTGTAAATTGAACCGAAAAACAACATTTTACATCAATTTCGACAGGCAGGCAATCCAACACATAAATTTCCGAAGCCGTCAAAACTTCAAGACTTGATTATACCTGACAAATCCAACGCATATTTCAACATCGCCTCGTCATCATATCTGACAACATACAGCTGACTCTCCTTGACGTCAACATCGAAGGACAAGACACTCTCCGGCAAGGTTATTCTCGCAAGAGGCTCTCCTTCCCATGAAAAGAAATGAAGCTGTGGATTCCCGAAGCGGCCTTCATCAAGCTCCTTTACGGTTGTCCCGAGATACAGGCCAACGAAAAATCCATCATAGGCCTTGCCGTCATAGTATGCCTTGGGCATTTCTTCCGGCAACAGTGTTTCCATCTCCTTTATATCCTCGGGCCTGTTCCCCATGTAAAGCGTCTTGCCAAATGCATCCGATATAGAATATATATGAACAACGCTTAATATCCCTCCCAGTTCCGCCACTATCCCCTTTTCCGGATTTGTCAGGAACATCGTTGACAACAGGTTATTTTCGGAGGACCGGAATGAATTAAGATATGCCATGGCCGCATTGACCGTCTTCCGCCCCGTCCGGTCTACCAGATAACGTTCGTAGCCGCTGCCATCATCCTTGGATTTCCGGCATATCAGATATTCTTCACCCAGTCCGATATATCTCGTTCCTGACACATCAAGCAGACTGTCTGAAAATTCCTTCCATGACGGCTTGCCACTATTTAATGATCCGTATACATCATACTCGACATAATGTCCCTTGAAATCATAAAGTCCTGCACGCAATATACCATCGGAATATGTCCGGAACGTTATCCAGGACATATAAGGCCGGAAAAGCACTTCTCCTGATCCGCGTCCAACATTCAGAAAAGCATGACGGCTGCGGTTGAAATTTTTCTTGTCGTATGCCAGAATGCATCCGGATGAATCCACTGCCGAAAGTAATATACAGTCATCCAGCACCTTAATACCCTGAATACCGATAGCGTCTGTTTTCACTGTATCAGGGTCCTGCACGCTCATATCCACCGGAAAATCTGTGACACGCTCTGAGTCCTCAAACATAAAAGAATCCATATTATGGCATGAGAAGATTATAAACGGCGCCACAAACACCGCAGCCATTCCTTTCTTAGTCCTACAACACATAATCCATCGAATTAATTCGGAATACAAAAATTCATTCCTCCTCTCCACCTTCCTGGTATCTTTTTACATACGGGACAATATACAACCTCATCCGTAGGATCTGAAGCTATATAATCATAGCAACGGATATAGCTGCCATGCTCATATCTGGCAAGCACTTCGACATTGGTAGAAAATAATTTTAAATCATTTGTGACACTAAAATATTTAACATACGATATAACAGATATCACTAACGCAAATATTGATGCAATGATTATATACTTTTTCATAACAACACATTACTTATAAACATACACTTTTATCGGTACCACGTCCTGGCAAACTGGAGCAAGTTCCACAATAAATATCGTCTTCACATGGATCAGATTTCATGTTGTTAAAACATTTCTTAAAACTTCCTTCATTTCTCGCCAACGCCTCAACATTGGCTTTGAAAAGGTCATCCATTGGATCATTGGACTTGGTTGCACTCACGAATGTGGTCACAGATGCAGCCAGATTACTTATCGTCATTGTCGGTTATCGTTGTGTATTCACACACGAAGATAATGATATTTTTTTGCATGTAAAATTTTTTCCAGTTTTCTGCGGACCGTTCAGCCGGATTTGCAATCCGGCTGCAGCTTCCCTTCCCGGCAGATTGCAAATCTGCCGGGACTATTCACAATATCCCCGACAGGTCGTAACGGATTACACGGCCTGCCACATCCAGGCAATAAAGCAGATTGCGGCGGCTGTCATATGTGATGTTGCCGATGTCTTCTGACACCTTGATGTCAACAAGAAAATTCCCCTCCCAGTCGAAGACATGAAACGATGTCCCGTGACCGCTCTCGTTCATTGATTTCAGCGGAAGATGCCTGTAAGACGCGATTATATACTCCGATGTAGCAGTAGCTCCGAAATAATAGCTCAGCATGTCCATGTTTATCATACTGCCGATTACCTGTTTCCATTTTCTGTAAGACCGGTCTACTGCTATCGATCGGATAGTTCCGCTTTCCGTGTCAATGATATTTATCTGTGGGAAAAATATCATGATTTCAGCGACATCTCTTTTGTTCCCCCGTTCCACGAACTGACTCGCAAAATATGTCATACAACGTTCTCCATCAATTCCGCCAAATGGAGTATATTTTCTTACTGCTTTTCCTCCCTCATCCATGACGCATAAGACCATCTCCCTGTTTTCCAATCGCATAGCAAATTGTAGCGACAATGACAAGGGAAGCCAATAAATTACATCTGAGGGTATGTCAAAACTTTCTGCAACCGGTATCATGCCGGCTCTGAGCGACTCTCCGACATCAACCATGTATGCCGTAGAAGATTTATTATCATCACAACACAAATACCGCCCGGACGTGCTGCTTCCTGATATATTCGGCAATACCATTTCTCCTGGGCCTCGTCCTTTCTGGACAAATGCTCCCAAATATTCAAACGTATCTGTCGAATAAGCCTTGAAATGATACGGATACTTCTCACTTGCCTGGTCATAAAATACTATAATACTATCGCTGACTATCTGAATATCATAACAGTGCATCACTTCCTCGAATGTACATTTAAAAGTGGTGTCAGCACTCAGCGACACCACCTTATCCGACCTGGCAAGCGTCACAGGTACGTCTTTCATGATCCCGGTCCTGGTACATGACGAGACAAACGACACTGCCGCCAGAAGCACCACTCCCGCCGCTGATAGAATTAGTTTTCTTTTCATTATTTGGTGGTTTTATGTTCCATGCTTCCTACCTCCGGCCTCGCAGCTTACCATCGATGATGCCAATATCAGGACAAAAAACAATTTTAATATTCGTTCCATAATACCTAAATAACAGCACATCACAAAAATTATCACATTATCGGAACATCAATCTAATGTCAGCCGATACAGTACTAGTCTGGTAGTATCTTCGTCTTCAAGCGGAATAAAACGCGCTCCATACAATATACCGTCTGAATATCCAAGAAGTTTGAAATAATCCGGCACACCAAAATCTGCAACAAGATCATTGTCTCTGTATATCTGCATGCCTGATGCTCCTGTAGCCGTCGTCACAATATAGGTCCTGCATAGCAGAGAATCTTCCGGGAAATACATCAATCCCGTATTAATGCCTGCATGACTGAAGTCCTTTCTGAAATTTTCTCCCAAATCTATCTCCCGGGTAACCGTATAATGCCTGTCTATATTTTCGCATTCATAACCAAGAGTATAGAGCAATTGGTCCGGATACCGGTAGACATAAATCAATGAATCTACGCCATGATTCACATAAACAATATCTTCATCCGCCGTATATTGGAAAAATTCCAGATGCGGCATCGGTTTTTTCCTGAATATCTCCGGAAAGGTACCTGTCACGGACTCCACTTCCATTGTCTGCGGATTCAGTATCCCGAAAATTGCACCGTCTTCATAGCGTCTTGATTCTATTCTCCCTGGAGAGCCTGTCTCCCTGTTGATTATATTGGCCTGAAACAGTATCCTGGAATCTTCTCCCATGTAAAATGTCATCCCGAAATCTGTAAAATCCGCAAGATTATACAGCTGCGGTGTAGAATACCTGTGTCTATGCCTGCTGCCCCAATTGAAATCAATCTGTTTTCTGTCAAGAATTTCCTTCTTTTCCAGATCATAAAAAGTAATGCCGTTGCCACTGTCTATTATAACCCCTCTTTTAAGCGTATCCCCGATTATCGGATATGCATACAACATCGAAGGTATCTCATTATCGCCACGGCCTTTTCTGAAATACTCCTGTAATATATTTCCAGACAAATCCATATCATAAAAACGGCATGTAATTACATCCGCAAACGTTATGACTGTATCTGTCATATAAAAGTTGCCATACCCACTCGATTCCTCCAAATCCACATATACGGTATCTATCCGGACTCCCTTATTTCCAGACATGTCAATACCTTCATGAATCACATTCCGCCGCTGTCCGCAAGACGAACAACATAACACAAGTAATAATAATACGTATAACTTTTTCATATTATCGGGAATAACGCACATACCATGAAATCAAAGAAACATACGAACAGGATACTATGACATTTTTCTTGACATATGCATGCATTTTTTGGGGAACGTCCACGGGATACTCATTGTATTTGAATTCCCCGCCATCTGTTCCGGAGAAAACAAGCATGTCGTCTGAAGACGGACTTTCAACTATGGTTCCACCGCCTGCATTCAACGACAGAAAGTTGGTTCCCATGGAAAGGGTCTTGTTTCCTATTGACCGGAATTCCCCTGTTTCAATCCCGCTTCCGGCTCTTTTAACCTCACTATATCTTCCATCCATGGAAAGAATGAGAAGCGACTCTCCATTGGCAAACACGTTGGGGGACAAATACTCGTTCCCCGCATTGCCTATTGTGCCATATTTCCATTCCAAAGTTCCTGACTTATCGTAAAAATGTAAAAAGCCCTCCGCATCATTGGGCTCGAAAATGGCTATACCATCACCAAAGGCAAACACTTTCCTCGGAGCAAGGAGGTCTTCGGCAAAATCAAGGGAATCGGCTTCCAATAGGATACAATCTGTGTCACTTAAGTTGATCATCTGCTCCTGGCATTGTCTCCTGCATGAAGCAACGGACACTGCCAGGAAAATAAAAACAAGGCCCAACCTTCTCATATCTGCGATTTGTTTCTTAAAAAGATTCATATAACAAACATTGGCAACCGAACCTTGGTCAAATGTCTTTTGTGTCAATACCGTATATCCCGCTTCTCATCCGGTGGGTAAGATAAAGCATTGAATTTGCCACATCAAGTGACAGATCTGTAAAATGTCTGTCAAGGCGTATTTCCTTCAAGAGCCTCCCGTTCCAGTCGAATACATACAATTTATCCGGACAGGCGTCGAAGTCCTTGTCGTCAATATTACCTCCGTAATACAAGGCATATATCCTCGTATCGTCCGCCTGGACTGATGTGAAGCACCACCGTTCTTCCGAAGGATTGAAGGCCGGCTCTCCCGTAAGACGGAATGCCACTGACTCCCCGCTCCCAAGGTCCAGTGTGACAAGATACGGCATGTACCCCATGACATAGGCGATTCTGTTACGGTCCGGAGAGATACAGTCACTCCCTGAAAGATAGTATTTCGGCCGGAAGGATTCGTTTTCAACCGGTACTTCCGAATAACTGAACATGCTGTCGTACACATCGGTACGCATCCCGTCCGTGAGGCTGTAGGTTTCATATACAGGGACATCCAGAAACTCCTCTTTCTGAGGATCCTGCCTCGAATTCCTTACTATGACACTATTTCCGTCCAGAGCATAGCACGACATCAATGCAAGCATCCCTCCGTCCTGTCCCGGAGCCGATATCCGTACTACACTGTCATATACATCGCTGCCGGAAGACAGGCTCTTAGAGATATTCCACTCGAATATTTCCGAATCCTGATACGAATAGACATACGCCTTCATATCTCCGTCTTCCTCGAAGACTTCACGCACCGGAATTGCCGACAAAGGCTCGTTCCCAGCACGTCCTTTACGACAGCACATCATCTTCAGTTCCCCACTCCTCAGTCCGCTTATCGAGAAAAGGTATGAAGATGAACGTTCCTGCGATATCACTAAACTGTCACGTATGATGGCTGACATCAGGTCCGGACCTTCGTGCCCGGCTGCATGGACTTCAAGGGCCACCGTTTCCTCAGGATAACCGGTCTGCCTTATGTCACACTTTATCAGGTCTTTCTCCAATGCCTGCGAACAGGAATCTGACAGCAGTCCCACCGAGATTACACAGGCAGCATATACAATCTTTCTTATCATATTCCCTATTGTTTTGTAGTATTGATTTCACAGTTTTAATGCATTCTGACGAACGTCTCCCCTCCTCCCCAAAAAATTGATAGAAGATCAATGCATTATCAACAGCATAGGATTCATATCGTCTGCTGCGGACATAATCTGTCTTCGGGCTTCCGTGTACGGACCCTCTGTCCCTGATATAATTTCCTTCAGCAAGTATGGCTCGATGACGTAGCAGACGCCATTTGAATCCGCACCGGCAATGGTATATACTCCAGCGGAATTTTCCGTGACAATTCCCATTGCCATATCATCCTTTATTGCCGAATAGGAATGACTAAGATTCTGTTCCGGATTCAACACTGACAGGTATTTTCTATCGGAGTACGTGTATGTTGACATAAAATATCCCGAATAATAATACATGTTGACATTTCCCCATATATACGGGCTCTGACGCAGTTCTTGAATGGTATTGTACAAATCCATACCCAAGTTCTCAAGGGAATTCATCGGAATGGAATATCTGTTCTCAATGAATTTGACATATTGGGTCAGACTATCTTCTGAAAACCTGTATATTGCAGGTTCGAATGCCGCATAATAGTAAATATCCCCGTCCGCCTCTATCAGATTGTTTTTCTGGCCGAAAGCAAGTTTTTCAGAGAGCTTTTTGTCCATTTCCAGGAAACGGGCCTCGACAATACCTGTTTTCGCATTGAACAGGTACAACTTATACTCGGTAATATTGCCGGCCGGATATTTTTTATAGACCAGATACTCATCCTCCGATACCGGAGACAGTCCTTCCGCGGATATGATTTCATCCTGGTCCAGCGCGATTTTCACGACCGGCTTCCTCTCAGACAGATCGTAGCGGTAGATGTACTGTCCGTAATTGCACAGTACATCAAATGTCCCGGACATGTCATTGTAGCACATGTCCTCAATCGTCAGCACTTCTTCAGGTCCTCGTCCCTGGTATATCAATGGTGCAAGGTATTCTCCTTCCTTAGAGAAAATGCTTACCATGGAGCAGTGTTCCGGATTTTCATCCGCACCGCATGCACTGCATCTGACAATATAGATGCTGTCAAGCGCAACGACATCAGTTACATCCGATACCATGGCATTTTTCAGACGGACAAAGTCATAGGAAGAATACAATTCGCTGAATTCAAGGGTATCGTCTTCCGGAGATATTTCAAGTCCGTATTCCGCTTCAGGATGACCATGATCCCGATTCTGCGCACATGACACAAATATAACCTCAACAAATGCACAACAAAGAAGTCCCAATATTTTTCTATTTTTCATCACAGAAATATCCAATGCCTTCCATATACCGGACAGAGCGATTTATAACAGTATTTTCCCGATTTTGAATCTGACTATATAGGGACCGGACGAGACCGGCACTCCGTTTTTCTCCAATTCAGATATAATACCTTTCCGGTATCGTCTTACCCTTGAAGTCAATCCGATACACCGGATCCGGACCGGTTTCTGACAGTCTCAGGAAAACATGACCGTTATCCTGCGGACGAAGATAATAGGTATTGCCGCAAGACTGCGATATGTTCGACATGGAAACAGAAGCCGGTCATCATCGGCAATCCTGACTATCTCTATCTTCTCCATATACGGGGCAAGGTCGGATATTGTCACAGCATCTTCTTCCGGCACAAGCGTCCAGTCCACATCAGGCACATTCCGGCTTGCATTGCACCCGGACAAGATGCATGCTGCAGCAGGCAGGATTATCTGCAATAGTCCACGTTTTTTCATACTCAGTCACATCCAAAAATTACAATCGAAGTACATGTTCCAGGCCCTCAAACATTCTCACTTGACGTCGTTGTCGGTTATTATTGTGTGTTTACACACAAAGATAATGACAATTCCTTCACATGCAAAATTATTTCTATTCCGGTTCACTGCGGACCGTTCAGCCGGATTTACAATATCCCCGACAGGTCATAACGGATTATACGGCTTTCTGCGTCCATGCAATACATCAGTTCTGCACTGCTGTCGTATGCCATATCGCTGATATCTTCCGCTACCTTGATATCATACATAAATTTACCGTCCCAGTCAAACACATGGATTGAAGAACCGTGACAACTGCCCGTACGGATATCCGACAATGAATATCCTTTATATATCGCAAAGATATAGTCAGAAGTAGATGTTATCCCATCGTAATACTGGACTGTATCCATATCGGGTAATCTGCCAAGAAAAGATTTCCATCTGCGGTATTCCCTGTTTACAGCGACAGAATACATGCTCCCGCTTTCTATATCACAGAAATTGATCTGCGGGAAAAATATCATGATTTCAGCCAACTTGCCGGCATCATTTGCCGTAAAGAAACTGCTGAACCAGGTTACATTGCCTTTTCCGTCAATATTCCTGTACGGATGAAGCGTTTTCTGCCCGTTGTCCGCCGCTACAATCCTGTATATCATTTCATCGGCATCCTGCTGAAGGAAAAACTGTCCCGAATCCGGCAGAGGAAGCCAGTCAAGGACATCTGAAGGCAGAGCCGAAGTGTCTGCGGCTACGGTATTGTTGTCCTGTATGGATTTCATCACATCTACCAAGTATGCCGTCCCTGTCTGGTTATCATTCACGCCCAAATACCCGGCACTGACATTACTTTTGGCAATATGGGGTGCGATCATCTCTCCCGGCCCCCTGCCCGTGCGTATAAATTCTCCGAGATAGTCAAATGTATTTGTCGAATACGCCTTGAAATGATACGGGTCTTCTTCCGTTGCCGGGACATACAGGACAAGTATCGAGTCCCGAACTATCTGCATGGCGTAGCAGTCAAGTACTTCCGGGAATGTATTTCTGAAGGTGGTGTCTGCACTCAATGACACCACTTTATCAGGCGCAGTCAACGTCACCGGCGCATTATCGACAATCCCGCTGCGGACATTGCATGACACGGCCAAAGACACCCAAAGCATAAATAAAACAATTCTGTGGAATTTTTCCATACGACTCTAATTTTGACAAGTGCCAGATATTCGCTGACATAGAAGCATCTCAAGCGGAATAACCGTCATTTCTACGGTTCCACCCATGTCCTGCCAGAAAAGATATGCTTTATCATTATACGTGACAACCTTCGACAGGACAGAATCTTCATTCCTGAAAGAATACGAAAGAACTCTGTCTGAATTCTTGTCATATACTGCATACCGTCTCTCGCCATCCATCAGATATACAAAGCAGAAACAGGCGGGAGAATCATAGATATTGCTCACGAATGTCGCATACCTGCCAGGTCTTTCATTGACAAACTCTATTATCTGCATCTCATCCCGGAAATTCTTGGACCGAGGTATGTTACTGCGACCGAAGTCTATACGGTATATCGGCCTGACCGTCTGTCCGTCCACAAGATAGATATCGTTCAGCAGATACCTGTAGTAGAAGACTTCCCCTCGTCCGTTTTTGAAAAAAGGGTTATCGAAATGCGCTCCGGACCGTAGTATCATAGACCCTGCATCATGTAAATAACGGAATTCCGAATCGTAGACCGACAGTTCCGGAACTTCGCCCGCACCATATACTCTTTTCCCGATATACCGGTCGTCATCAAGTCTTATGAAATCCTGGAACGGGGCGTCTCCGGATGTCTCCGGCACTTTTACCTGTTTTATCAAGTCTCCCGATGCCGTAAAATACATTATCTTTTTGGAATTGATATCGTATAAGAATACCAGTCCGGAATCCAGTCCGACACTCCATACTGTCAGATATTCCTCTGATGCACGGCCTCTGTGCGAATACTTGGCGACAATTGCCCCAGTCCTGATATTGAAGCCCATAAGATTTCCTGATGTTTTTATCAATGCCAGGGTATCCGAAATTACCGCTTCATCAATATGCCCTATCGTATATCCGGACTTAAACTCTACAGTCTCAAAAAACGGTGCCGTCGACAGGTCCACTATCTCCACATTGTCCGTATCGACATCCAATACCTGGCAGTCCTCCGGCAAAGCCGTACAGGACACCATTATGGACATATAAGTCCCGGCTATTTTCAATAGCGTTTTCATCTATCCCCGTATACAGCGAAACTGGTTTATGCTCGTTTTGGTCTTTTATAACTTTATGATCGCAGCCAACGGTTTCCAGGCCCTCAAACATTCTCATTTAACGTCATTGCCGGTTATTATTGTGTGCTCACACACGAAGATAATAATAATTTACTTGCATTCAAAATTATTTCTATTCCGGTTCTCTGAGGACCGTTCAGCCGGATTTGCAATCCGGCTGCCGCTTCCCGGCGGATTGCAATCTGCCGGGACGGATTACAATATCCCCGACAGGTCATAACGGATTATACGACCCTCCGTATCCAAGCCATACAAAAGCTTTTGTGATGAAACGAATGCTATCTTTGAAACATTTTCTTCTACGATAAAATCATATAAGAAATTACCGTCCCAATCAAATACGTGAATATGTGGCGCAGCCCCACTAGATTTTGCAAGATCCGCCATTGTCCTTTCCGGATAAACCGCTATGATATAATCGGATGAGAAAGTTGCATTGCTGTAATATTCAATCGAGTTCATTATTGATTTCATATCCTTAGGGGTCTCCAATACAGATTTCCACTTTCTGTACTTTCCATTCACAGCAGATGAAAAAATCTCCCCGGTCTCAATATCAAGAAAATTAATCTGGGGTATTGACAGCATCACCATTGCCGCAATTCCTCTTTCACTGTTGATTGCCACACAGTTTCCCAAATGCATAAGGCTTCTTTCAACCGGGACATCATCCGGATACAAGACATATTCCACAAGTTCTGCCGCATTCCTGTCCAGCACACGGCATAACATCCGGTCATTATCCACACTCATGACAAATTGAAGCGAATCCCGATACGGAAATGCATAAAGTGTATTGTCCGGCAAATCTGAAATTTTTTCCACTACATTCTTCCGTTCTTGCAAAGAACACGTAAAATCCAGACTAAATGAACTTGACTGCATTATGTCTGATATGTATCCGCAAATATTTCCGTTTTCCGATCTGAAACTGTCTGACAGATCCGGACTAAGAAACTCTCCATCACCCCTCCCATGAGTACAGTACCTGCCAAGATAGGAAAAATCGGACAACGAATATGCTTTGTAGAAACATTCATCTTGACTGCCTGTCAACGCATCATATAGCAGCATTACGGAATCCTCAAGCGTGATTATATCTACCGCAAACAATGTTTCCTGAAAATCATGATTGAATGTAGAGTCAATGGCAATCCTCTGCACGTT
Organism: uncultured Bacteroidales bacterium; assembly: GCA_944326315.1. Classification (GTDB taxonomy): domain Bacteria; phylum Bacteroidota; class Bacteroidia; order Bacteroidales; family UBA932; genus Cryptobacteroides. Next base: position 27,858 of record CALVDP010000004.1, on the reverse strand, counting down.
ATTCGGAGAGACCAGCCTTAGCGGTGCATCCTTGATTATATTGTTTCTGCCACATGAACTTATCAGCAGAACAGACATTGTGCAATAAAACAAATACTTCATAAATGGTAACAGCCAAAGGTTTCCAGGCCCTCAAGTATTCTCGCTTGACGTCGTTGTCGGTTATTATTGTGTGTTCACACACAAAGATAATGACAATTCCTTTGCATGCAAAATTATTTCTACTCCGGTTCACTGCGGACCGTTCAGCCGGATTGCAAATCCGGCTGGCTGCTTCCCGGCGGATTGCAATCTGCCGGGAAGCGGCTTACAGACAAAAAACGGATGACCATCCAAGTCCCTGAAATGCCAATATTGAGACAACTATCAGTCAATAAGGAAAAAGTTGGACAATTACTCGTACAAAAAATATAAAAATGATTATATTTGAACAAAAGATGCCTGTATGAGCAGAGAGGAAAGAAACAGGATTTCATTTTATGTCGCCTGCATAGGTGCATTTGCTGAACGGTTTTCCGTCAGCAATGCCTTTGCATACAACTATCTTTCGCAATACAAGGGGCTTGATTTCATATATGACTTCTACGATGTCGAACACACTTTTTCAATAGACGATGTGGTGGACGACATGCTGAAAGTTTGCCAGAGGAACGGAGGTCCGTTGTCATGATTCTATATCACGGCTCAAACATTGTGATTGATAAAATTCTGTTGTCGAAAGGTCGTCACGGCAAGGACTTCGGCAGAGGCTTCTATTTGAGTGCTGACTATATGCAGGCTGTCAGGATGTCGGAAAATGTTGTACGCAGGGAAGGAAGCGGCATTCCTGTAGTCACCAAGTTTGAGTTTGATGAGACCTCACTTGACGGATTTAATGTAAAACAATTTGACGGTTATACAGAAGAATGGGCAAAGTTTGTACTTGCAAACCGGAAAAACAGGTCGGACGAGCAGGTGCACCAGTATGACATAGTAATCGGACCGATTGCAGACGATGCCGTGGGTGTACAGATAAGGCAGTTGTCCAGAGGTTTCATTACTTTTGATAAATTTCTGGAAAGTATAAAATACACGTCTCCGACGGTCCAATATTTTTTCGGTACGGAAAGGGCAATCAGATTATTGAAGAGAATATGACAGAGACAGACCGGCAGTTCTTGATTGAAAGCCTGTGTGAGGATATTGTACCGATGATAATGGAAGAATATCAACTCACAGACAAGGAGGCATTTGACAGGCTGTACAAGTCCACGACCTTTTCAAGGGTAGAGGATCCTGAAACCGGACTTTATTACCAGAGTCCGGTATATGTGTTCGACATTTTGAAAGAGGAACTGGATGCCAATTGAACTTTCTTGAAGCATCAGACACAACAGGAAGTTTTCTGCGGACCGTTCAGCCGGATTGCAAATCCGGCTGCCGCTTCCCGGTCACAATATCAAGAAATTTAATTTAAGGTAAAAGAAGATCAGCTATAACCTGAACCGCATTATTTCCAACCTTCCGTTTTCTTCGTCCTCAAAGACCTGCGAATAATAGTAGGGGTCCATGTACCCTACGACCCTGAATCCTTTCGGCACATCCACATCGGCAATCAGGATGCCGTCCTTGTAGACCTGAAGCCCGTCTGTCCCGCTATTCTGACCTTTGACATACGTCCTGAACAAGATTCCTGTCTCGTCTATATATTCTATCCAGCCATACCAACCCTTGGTTTCCCGATTACGCCGATATACCGGCATGTCATCCAAGCTCCGCACAGGCTCATAGTCCATGTCCATTCCTCTGCCGGAAATACCGAAACAAGATTCCGGCTCACCGGTAAGGCTACATCTGAATATCAATGAATCCGCTTCATACCCAACATACAAACAATCTTCTCCTATATCGAAATTGACACCGCTGAAAGATGAACATGATGCCCGATCACTATGGTATATCCGAGGAAAACCTTCTACTATCATAGGCAATGGCTTTTCTTCCTTCAAGTCTATCCTCCCGATATGACGACCCCGCTCCAAAAACTTCTCCCCGGTAGTAAAACAATTGAATTCCGGATGTTCACTCATCATACCGATATAGAAAATCCCATCCTTAATTCTTGCGACACGGTTATCAAAACTGAATGAATATGTTTCGAACGATGATGCATCACCTCTGATATCAGGCCTGTAGACCAACGTAAACCTTTTCTCAAGCGAATAATCTGAATCAAATATTTCAAAATCAAGACCGGAACTCAACAGGACGAAATTCCGGTCGGAAAAGACCGCATTCACACAGTCCTGGAATGTCGTCTCCTGATTGCTCCGACCTATGCCGAGATGCCGAGACAGATATTTCCCTTCGCTGTCAAATTCGTACAAATATCCGAAATATCTGTCATAATAACAGATATGCCCGGCAGGATCAATGTCTGAAAACCCATAATACGAGCAATTCACAGAATCCAATATGACCGTTTCGGCATTTATGTTCTCATACCGGATCTCCGGGCTTCGTGCATCAGATTCTATGTCCATAAAGCTCCTGTCCCCGCCACTATGACAAGAAACCATACCTGTCAGCAGCAAGAAAAAAACTTGCTTATTTAACGTGAATTCGATGAAATGAATGGAATGAATTTCATAGAATTACCTCTATGGAGGACGAAGTCCGATGTAAGTTCTCCCCTACGCAGGGGAGAATTTAAGAGGGGTGACACGAAAAAGGAAATGGATTTCGAAGAAATCGTAACGTCAGTTCGACGGAATCTTTGATACTGAACATAATAATTCGTCGAACTGACGTTATTTAATACGCAAGTACTCCTGCCTATAATCGTCTTCATCATGTTCCAATAAATTATGTGCGCTCACACATAAAGGTAATGACAATTCCTTCACATGCAAAATTATTCTATTCCGGTTTTCGCCGTTTTCACATAGCCTTCAGCCGGTCGTTATCTGAATTGGGTACACGGACATATTTCCTAATATTAAATTCCATATCATCATTCAACGCCATACCGTAAATATCTCCATTACGGTCCACCGCAAAGGCCGTCATAATATCCGGGACCATATATCTGCACTCGGGAGTCCCGTCATAACCGAACCTTATCAATTCCGGGACAGGACCATCTGGAGAAAGTGTTCTGACTCCCCATATCAGACCATATATCCCTGAAGCCGTCAGGCTTATGTCCTGAAATCCTATGACGGTATCCTTACCGGGAACGACCCAGCGGGGGACCGCTCCATGTGCGTATTCGAAACGCGGACGATGATAATATCCGGAAAATGTCTTCCTGATCCCATTCGGAGTGACATCATATATCTCCATCACAGCACCGATATATGTGCCGGAGACCAGCTTATTCTCTGTCTCACTGAACTTTACCGATGCTGAATAACATGATATTGCGAAATCCGCTTCTTCATCTTCCGAATATGGAGGATATTCATTCACCATTGCCTCCATCTCATCTGACGACATCCGCCACAGTCCGAACCGCATCCTGCCATCATTGCCGCACAATATCAGTCTTCCGTCACCGGCGGGCACTACCTGGAGGACCATGTTTGGCGCAACATCATCTATCGGCACTTCTGTCCAGCATCTGTTTCCTGCAAGTGCCTCATGGATATCATACAGCACGAGCTTACGAAGGGTGGCATCATATACGTACAATGTGCCGTCATACAGATTGGCAGACGAAATGTTGAATGTTTCCCCGGGCCCACGCCCACGGAATCCGAAATCCGTGAGATGCCTCCCGGTCGTCTTGTCAAATACATGGAAAGCTGTCTTCATGCCGTCCGAGTCCTGTACTATCAACAAAGAATCCATCACAAGGATATCCTGCGGATAATTGAACATATAGCTGTCATTTATGACAGATGCTGCAATCTTGCATTCTTCAGGAACCTTTATGCCGTCCGAGTAGATGATTTTTTCCTTGTTCCAGGAACATGACATGACCGCAAGGACACAGAACACGGCAATAAAAGATTTTTTCATAATATCACAAGTCGCATATCCAGCCTTCTGCTGTCCGGCACCCCGGACAATGCAGAAGACATTTTTCTATACAAATTATTGACATCTATGCATTCCTGTCAGATTACCTCTTCCGGAAATAGAAGTACCACAACTTCCACAAACAGCACTGCATCGTTTTAATAAAGAGCCATCACAACTCCATGTGGTCTGGGTACCTTCAATATCAGCAAGAGCCTCGACATTGGCCCTGAAAAGGTCATCCATTGGATCATTGGACTTGTTTGCACACACGAAGATAATAATAATTTACTTGCATTCAAAATTATTCTATTCCGGTCTTTCAGGTTCTATGCGGACCGTTCAGCCGGATTGCAAATCCGGTCGACTGCATTTCCGGCAGATTGCGAATCTGCCAGTACGTGACGAGACTGCATTTCCGGCAGATTGCAAATCTGCCGGTACGGGACGAGTATGAAAAGTCTCCAAAAAGGTTGTATCGCTACAACCTTTCTTCCGACTTTGAGGATAGAGCATATTCCCGTTCAAGGTACTCCCTCACCTCCGATGCGGCAGGATTTACCGCCACGATAGTTCCTGTCCTGTCCACCAGGACTGTCATTCCTCCGCCATTGCCGGCCCCGTACTTCTGCCAGATCCGCCCCGCATCATCCAACTCCACAAGATTCAGCCACGGATAACCGTCATCTGACACGGCCTTCTCCATTGCCGCCGTATTCATCCTTTCCCTGGCTATTCCCACTACCGTGAAACCCTTGTCCTTGAACTGCTCATATACCGGTATCAGGTCCCGGCTGTGTCTCCGGCACGGACCGCACCAGGATGCCCACAAATCTATCACCGCGTTTTTCCCGGCTATCTCATCCGACAGCGAATGCATCCTGCCGGACAAGTCGGGAGCCGAGAAATCCACAAACCGGCCTCCCGGCCTGATATTTCCGGAAATCAGAAGATTCCGCATTTCCAAGGTGAACGGATGATCCGGATATCTGTGCGCGTATGTTGTCTCGACAATATCGCGGTATTCCTTTCTGAATACAGTATCCAGGTCATAGCAATATCTGTCGAAAACAAGATAATAGCTGACAAGTCCCGGATTCGACCTGCAATATCCGAGCATATATTCTCGCTTTGCATTGGACAAGCTGTCGCTCAATGCTTTAAAAATCCTGCCTTCATCCGTGTAGGCTTCCCCTGATGTCTGCATGGCTTCCATTCGCCTCACAAGATCCTGCGGATAACCGGACTTCCAGGCACTGTCGACAAGCCGGTCAAATTCATCCGTGAACATACTGTTATTTTCATACAGACTGTCCCACAAAGCATTGATTACAGAGTCTCTGTCGTGGAACACCGCTGTTACGGCATCCGTATATTCCTTATATTCCAGCGTAAGGCCTGACGTATTGTCTCCATATTCCATATGCGGTTCTCTGTCAATCGGATACATTGTCAGCTCCACTGTCCCTCCATCAGAAAAGACCATGGCATTATACCATCCTCCTGTCACCATGTCGTCCCAACAGGACAGCTCATAGGCAGTCACCACATCGGAATGCAGCTCATAGCAGAACTTTCCGTCAATGACAGGCACAGATATGTAAGGATTGATCCTGACATCGGAATTTGCCGGGCTCAGTATAAGACGGGACGTGTGAGGACGTCCTTCAAGTGTGCCCTTGATGGTTGTAGAATATGCGGTCTTCTCCCGGCACAGAGGTATTTTCCGTATTGTCTCGTTGCCACAGAGCATGTCTACATATTTGTCCTTCCGGTCCACAGCCTCGAATACCAGAGAGAAAGGCATTGTCATGTCTGCCGGCATGACTACAGGAGTCCCTGTCACACCGCTGTCGTTATAAAGCAGATTGTACTCTGTCCCTGTGTCAGTTCCGCGAAGGCGGATATCAGGCGGGATGGTTACCGACTCCCCTTCCATACCATAAAGGTTTCCCTGGACTACCGTAGCCGTATCTTCCAGCACGACCCGGTACACAGACATCCAATCAAGGCTGTTCTCTGGTGTGACATTGACGATACCCTTGCGTCCCGAACAAGACAATACAAGAGCACATGACACCGCTGCAAGAACGGCAGCACCGAAATATTTCTTTTCCATATACACAAAATCTATGGACGTTTCCCGTCCGTCAATACCATATCTGTTCACCGTTTTCATAGAAGAAAATCCTGTTCTGCTCACCTGTAGTGATGCACTTTATATAGTACAGCGCACCGGCCGGCACATCCTTGAAATCAAGATACACCCGTGAAGCCGTCTGCCTGTCATGAAGCACCCATCTTCCTTCGTCCCAATAATACAATTCATATACCTGCCCCGGACAGATATCATTGCCGTCGCCACGTCTTATATAAGCCACCTCTCCCATCGACACGGGACGTCCGAAATCAAATCCGACCCAGCGGTCATCCCGGACTACGGCAAAATATGTAAGGGGATCACCGTCGCATATATGTTCCGGAGTATCATACTCATGATTGCGTACCGGCATGCCGGGTGTGACAAGAGTCCCTGTAATCCTCTCTCCCGTAGACCTGTCATAGAAATACAGTTCGGCAAAATCACTTGAAGAATCATGCGAACATTTCAGCCTCCAGTAACGGTAAGCCGTAGTGTCGGCTATCTTTTCCTCACCTGCAAGCAAATCCCATTCGGGAAATTCCGCCATCAGTACGGCATTGCTGAAACGCGGGTTGTCTGCAGCTTCCAATCTTCCTTGCCTGAGATACTTGCGTACAGCATAAATATGTCCGAAAGCCGGAAACTTGCGTAAGATATGCATATCCTGCAGGTGCTCCCGGTCAATCCCGGCAAACACCGTCCTTCCCCTGGTGTCAAGAAGGAAAGGTGATGTAAGAGGTACCTGCATGTGCATGCTGTCATACCCTGCAAGCATATACACGAGGCCCTTCCCTACTGAATGGAAAACAGCTTTCCCGTGCCTGACCCTGGCGATATCCACCGGCACCCATTCTTCGTTGTTGAAGACGCACAGATAAACATATCCGGAACGGTTTCCCTTCCTGCCGCCTGTTTTAAGGACCACATCGGTGTTCTTGCCATATTCTGCCGTGACATCCTTGGAGAACAGTGCCGGCATCAATGAGGGCGGGATGAACCGGTCCTTTTTCAGAGCTTCAAGCAGCAAAGGATCCGGAGCGAAGGTACACCGTCTGACCTTGGCGTAAGGATTGTCCGTATAATGGAAGTCTCCAGGGCGGAATCTGAACGGCTCGAAGTCTATATTCCGGCGACGTGTCGAAAGCACATTGTTCCAATGGTGGTTTACATTCCTGTCGGCCCATGCCGGAGTGAAATCCATCGTGACCGGGATTCCCTTGCTTCTGCTGTTCATCAGTCCCAATACAGATCTCTCGTAGCAGTTTCCGAAACGCAGGTGCACAAGAGTCCGTATATCAAGCACGTCAGTATATCCCACAGGTATTCTCTTCATTTTCACACTGTCCTTTATGCGTTCCTGGACAGCTTCCGCAGCCATCCTTGCATTGAAACGATATTCCGATACCGGAGCCATCCAGTCAAGTTCGCCTCGATAGATATCGGCATATTCTTCTTTCCACAAGGTCAAAGGCTGGAGATCGACGCACTTGTAAGGCAGAACATACTCGCAGAACTGAGAAAAATCCAGATGCTGCAGCCAATCGGTATTCTCCCATACACTGAAAGAATAGTCTATGTTCCGTATCAGGTAGTCCGCAGTGATGGTCCTGACATCATACACCGGCTCCAGCTCCGGAGCATAGCGCAATGACATCGCTTCCATGGCAGCCGCAAGGGTGGAATCATCATCAACGGCAAGGTTCAGGGAATCTATCTTATGACAATATTCCGCATAGGCTTCCGCCGGATATGACCTGTGCCATGTCATGTTCCCGATCAGGAAAAGCGCGGCCTTTCTCTTGAGACTGTCTGCCTTGTCTCTGCTGTAATACCGTATTACGCTTTCCAGTTCTTCCCTGTTGTCCCCGGCATATCGCAGAGCCTCACGCACATCCCTCCCGTAAGGGCTGCATGACACAAGCTGCAATATTAGCAGCACTGCAGGAATACGTATAATATTTACCGATAACTTCTTCATCATCTCACACGAATTTCAAATCATTTCTCTTTCCCGGCATCAGAATCAATCCTTTTCATGAACCGATGCCAGTCGAAGATTCCGGTATACGGATCTCGCGAAAAGAGGATTCGCGCAGCAATGCCGACAATATAGTCTTCCGGGACAAGTCCCACATAGCGGCTATCCTTGGAATTCAGCACATTGTCCCCTCCGAAGAAATACCAGTCGGAACTGAATTCGTATTCCGTGATGTGCCTCCCTCCAAGATACACCTTGTCACCGCATATTTCAGGCAGGGCGCCTGTCTCATATTCCATCATACGGGAATACAGTCTGACAGATGACGTATCCACGGCAATCCTGCCCCCTTTGCCCGGTATGTACATCGGCCCGAAATCCCTGACCGTCCATCCGAACTCCGGAGAATAAGGTATGGCCGCGACATATTCCACCATGTCCTTCAGCACATCGTCAGACATGCCGCGAAGCGCGTCCTGCATACTCACGCTGCCGAATATCCTGCCAGGAAAACGGGTATTGTAATAAAAGCCTGCATCTATGCCGACAGTGTCTCCCGGACATCCGATGCAACGTTTTGCATACACGTAGTTTATCCTGAATTCTATCTTCTCCCTGTCCCTCCCGCGCGGGAAATTGAACACTGCGACATCCCCGGGACGTATTTTCCTCAAGCCGGGCATCCGGAAACATTCCATATCCGGATCAGAAAAATCATACTTCCTGTATATCCTCGCCCCCATAGCCAGCTTGTTCACCAGGATGTGGTCTCCGCTTTCCAGTGTCGGATACATGGATTCTCCGCCTATCCGGAACTGGTCACAGACAAAGACAGGAAGGATAACCGCCAGGCATATGCAAGTCAGGGCGGTATATACGGCTATATGAAATATCTTCTCAAGTATCTTCATGGTTTTCTTTTCAGATGTGTCAGTATCCATCTTCGGCAAGCTGCATTGTCTCCACTTTCCTCCGCAGGTCCACCATGGTCCTGTTGGCAGGATTCACCGGCATGGACAGAATCTTGTCCCGCACACCCATGGCCTCTGTCTCCATTCCTGTCCTCACGTACATCTCCAGAAGCAGGACGAGAGGGTACAGACGGCATGGCACCATATAATGAGATGTCATATACTCCTGAGCGGCCTTGTCTGACTGTCCGAGGGCTTCATGATTCTTACCCATGATATTGTGGAACATCGGGTCCGACGAGATCTCCGCACCCTTTGACAACACCTTGTTGCTTTCTTCATGTCTGCCTGCCTTGTGCAGGGCATACCCGTAGTCGTACAGATAACGGTAGTCTCCTGACAGTTCTTCATATATCCCGGCAAGCTCCATGGCCGCATCTTCATCCAGATCCAGCGATATCCATTGCGCAGCCGTCTGCCATGTCTTCCTGGCAGCCCTGTCCTGCGCATACGAATCTTTCATGACGAAAAGCATGCAGAGTACGGCAGACAGAGCCGACAGCGGGAATATGATCCTGTTGCCGGGACCTCCTGACGAGGCTGTTCCCAGGAAAACCGTCACAAGCGCAGCTGTATGAAATACACTTAAGGGATATGAAAAAAAAGCGAAGACCGCCGCCGCAATCAGACCATAACCGAATACATTCCCGCGAAGCAGCATGTTCCGGACGGCAATGACCACTATGGCAATAACCATAAGCATGCCCGCCACCCCCGTCTCCATGCCTGCCTTGAGGTACTCGTTGAACGCATATTCCGGGCAGCCCGCAACGCGGATTATCGCTTCCGGACGGCTTCCGCTCCTAAAATAATCAGCCTGTGCACGTCCATACGCTCCCATTGCCGTTCCTGGGCCGGTACCGGTCAGCGGAGCTTCAGAGACAGCCCTGAGCTCCATGTTCCAGATATGTATCCTGCCTATGGCAGAGTCTTTTTTCATCATGAATATTCCGGCAGAAAGCACTATCATCGCGAATACGGCAGACAATGTTGCAGCCTTGTGCTTTCCGGCTATTCCTGACAGTCCGGTCTCCCGGCAGATGACAGCCAGCAATGCCGCCGCATATGCGAGCCACGCGGCCCTGCTCATGGTAGCAGGCAGGACAAGCAGACACAGTACGGAAGTCACCGCAGATGCGGCCAACGGCAAAAAGCGGAACAGCAGCCATTCCGTATGGAGAAAGTGACGTCTGCTCCGGATACCGGCAACGGTATTTGTGACGGAACTGCGGATGTAGGAAAAGCTGAAAGACGTGCGATATTTTATGACAAAAGCTGTGGCTGCAGCCGCTGTCATGGCTATAAATCCTCCATACGGTCCGGGATTGGAGAAACTTCCGGTCATGGAGAAGAACGCATGTCCGGATGCTCTGTGCCCGAATACCTGCGAGAGCCCGAGACAAGCCTCCCGACATGACCATGTGCAGACTGCAAGGAAAAGCAGCAGCCTTCCCCACTTTCCGGACTGCCATAGCAGCATGGCGGCGAAGTAGAGTGCGGCATAGGGAAGCAGCCCCCGCAGGACGGCATCACATACGGACAGTCCGTTCACTGCAGCGGAGATACAGTAAATGAAGACTGTCAATAGCAGGACCAGAAGTATGTGATTACCGGATTTCATCCTTGTCAAACAGTTGTCGCAGGCATCAGTTCCGACAGGTCATAGCGGACTATATTCCCATCCATGTCGATACAATACAGATATCCTGTCTGGCCGTCATACGTTATGTTCCCGATATCCTCCGTCACCCTGCCGGTTTCCGTGTCCATGATATTGATCTGAGGGAAAAACGTCATGGCTTCGGCAACCATGCCATCACCGTTACCGGAAAATATGCTGCTAAGCCGGGTCAAGCACCGGTCCCCGTCTATGCCGTCATACAGATTGAATGTCTTCACAGTGTTACCGTTTCCGTCCATGACTCGGAATATTAACCTTCCATCACGAATGTAAAGCACTTCCGGAAATGCTCTCCTGAAAGAGGTGTCGGCACTTGCCTGCACCACCCTGTCCGGCCGGGCATATGTCACCGGCACACCACTCACAATGCCGGTCCTGACACATGACACCAGCACCGGCAGCACTGCCAGGATGCAAAGCCTCAAGAATCCTTTCTTTCCAACGACATTCATGACAAATCAGTTTCCTGACAGATGAAAATTGCCGGGCAGCCGCTTGTTTTCCGTTCTTTGGCAACTGCTGAGAAATAAAATGAAGGCTGCCATCAGCCACCTGGTCAGAATATGCATATAATTTATTCTCGCTTAGTGTTATTTCCGGCAATTATGTGTATTCACACATTTTTAATTTCAAAGATATGGATTATTTATATCCAAACAAAATTTTTCATTGCTGCAAGTCTCTTTTTATCATATCCGTGTCTACGACAGCTACCGCTCCCTCATAATGTGTCAGATACAGTTTATGCCCGTCAAGGGACAGGCCCGAAAACCGCCGGGACATATCATACCTGCACAGCAGATTCCCGTCCCAGTCCATCACGTACAGCATGTCCGGGACATCAGTGCCTTCATCATTGAACATCACTTCTCCTGAATACAAGGCATAAATGTATTCATCGTCTGACTGAATATCCACAAAATGCCGATGGGCTTCTTGCAAGTCAAGACCGCCATGACCTTTCAGTCTGTAACCCTCCGCTTCTCCTGACTCTATGTCCAATATGCAGAATACCGGCATGAAATACATCCCGAATGCAATACGGCTCCTGTCCGGCTTGATGCAGTCCACGTTTGTCAGAAACACCGATGGCGACAGCACAGGATCCTCCGTGTCCTTTTCCACCACATTGAACAAGTCATATTCTCTCTGCAATGTCCCTGTATCCAGATCATATATCTGGTAATCCGGAACACCTACAAGTCCGTCCCCGTACCCCGACTGCATGGAATTATAGACTATTATCCTGTCTTCATCCAGCATGTACAATGACATCCATGGCTTGAGTCTGGCTTCATCCTCGTCCTTGAACTGTATTATATCTTCATATACATCACGTCCTTCGGATATTGATCGGGAAATGTTCCAGACAAAGAGTTTGGCATCCATGGGAGAATATACATCGGCACATGTATTATCCCCCAGCCTATACGTTTCCGTCAGGGGTAATGCCGAAAGCGGCTCATTCCATGCACGTCCCCGCCGGCAGTATTCTCCCGACAATTCTCCATTCAGGCCTGAAATGCTGAAAAGATATTCTGTCCGGGATAAAGCTATGATGACTGTATCCCTGACGATACAATCTGAAGCCATGATTCCGACCAGTGTATCATTTCCGACATCCAGGTTTCTCTGCGGCACATCTGTACCGATATCCGATACCGGAAAATTGAAAAAACTCCGTTCATCCACAGAGGTGCATGAAATACACAGAAACAGAGACAAGACGAGACAAAATAAAATTCTTTCCATTGACTTCTATCTATAACATTGACTTGTTCCGGACATTCTGTCTGAGTATGGCTCTGTACATGGATATATCTGAGGAGGGCGGGTCTCACTATTACAATATATACCGAACTTTTGTACTCCAAAAGGGTCATATCTATAGCATAAACTAGTTTTGCTCTCTTCAAATTGGGTCAGTGCTTCGACATTGGCTCTGAAAAGGTCATCCATTGGGTCATCGGACTTGTCTACACACATGAATGTGGTCACAGATGCAGCCAGAAGCACCGCTCCCGTTACTGCCAGAATCAGTCTTTTGTTCATAATTTTAAATTTTATATCCCGCACATTATGGCAGGAAAGGTTTGTTATAGTCGTATTCTCTTAGTTTATAGTTTTTAAAGCAATCAGTTTTTTGTTTTTATGTATTCTCGCTTAGTGTTATTTCCGGCAATTATGTGTATCCGCACATTTTTAATTTCAAAGATATGGATTATTTATATCCAAACAAAATTTTTCATTGCTGCAAGTCTCTTTTTATCATATCCGTGTCTACGACAGCTACCGCTCCCTCATAATGTGTCAGATACAGTTTATGCCCGTCAAGGGACAGGCCCGAAAACCGCCGGGACATATCATACCTGCACAGCAGATTCCCGTCCCAGTCCATCACGTACAGCATGTCCGGGACATCAGTGCCTTCATCATTGAACATCACTTCTCCTGAATACAAGGCATAAATGTATTCATCGTCTGACTGAATATCCACAAAATGCCGATGGGCTTCTTGCAAGTCAAGACCGCCATGACCTTTCAGTCTGTAACCCTCCGCTTCTCCTGACTCTATGTCCAATATGCAGAATACCGGCATGAAATACATCCCGAATGCAATACGGCTCCTGTCCGGCTTGATGCAGTCCACGTTTGTCAGAAACACCGATGGCGACAGCACAGGATCCTCCGTGTCCTTTTCCACCACATTGAACAAGTCATATTCTCTCTGCAATGTCCCTGTATCCAGATCATATATCTGGTAATCCGGAACACCTACAAGTCCGTCCCCGTACCCCGACTGCATGGAATTATAGACTATTATCCTGTCTTCATCCAGCATGTACAATGACATCCATGGCTTGAGTCTGGCTTCATCCTCGTCCTTGAACTGTATTATATCTTCATATACATCACGTCCTTCGGATATTGATCGGGAAATGTTCCAGACAAAGAGTTTGGCATCCATGGGAGAATATACATCGGCACATGTATTATCCCCCAGCCTATACGTTTCCGTCAGGGGTAATGCCGAAAGCGGCTCATTCCATGCACGTCCCCGCCGGCAGTATTCTCCCGACAATTCTCCATTCAGGCCTGAAATGCTGAAAAGATATTCTGTCCGGGATAAAGCTATGATGACTGTATCCCTGACGATACAATCTGAAGCCATGATTCCGACCAGTGTATCATTTCCGACATCCAGGTTTCTCTGCGGCACATCTGTACCGATATCCGATACCGGAAATTTGAAAAAACTCCGTTCATCCACAGACGTGCATGAAATGCACAGAAACAGAGACAAGACGAGACAAAATAAAATTCTTTCCATAAACTTCCTCACATTCAATAAAACCTGGGACATAATCTTCCATGATTTCAAATTGGGTCAGAGCCTCGACATTGGCTCTGAAAAGGTCATCCATAGAGGGCATCGGACTTGTCTATACACATGAATGTGGTCCACAGATTAGCCAAAAGCACCGCTCCCGTTACTGCAAAAATCAGTTTTTGCTCATAATTTTAAATTTTATATCCCGCACTTAAAGACAGGAAAGGTTTGTTACAGTCGCATTCTCTGTATTATAGTTGTTTACAACAATCAATTTTTTGTTTTTATGAATTCTCGCTTAGTGTTATTTCCGGTAATTATGTGTATTCACACATTTCAATTTCAAAGATAAGGATTATTTCTGTCCACGCAAAACTTTTCCATCCTGTTCCGGCAGCATAGTAATAGGCATAGTAATAACTTATTTAAGATAATACTTTATTATGGCACTGCCACACTCCGACAAGACCTTGTCATACGCTTTCTGGGAACTGTCATCAAGTATTTCCCGGCTGACATAATCAGGCAGATTATGAGCATCCGTATATTTGTACATGATACCGTCATGGAAGAGTTCAGGAAGGAAAAGCATACCCTCGACGGTTTTCCAGAACAGACAACTTTCCCCACTCTCCATGTCGTGATACAGGGTCCAGGTCTTGCCGAAATCGAATATGACACTGGCAAAAATTTTTTCTCCGCATCCTTTCATGTCTATGAACGGGCACAGTTTCCTTCCGGAATAGTCCAATATGAATTCATGATACTCTCTTGCACTGTCATATTCCGGTATGTCCGCAAGCCGCCCCTGATATTTACCGAAATCCCATCCTATATAGGGTACCAGCCTGTGACTGACGTCATCGAAAACATATACAAGACCGTCAAATATTCGGAAAACCGCAGGCCTGCCGTCTATTTCGAAAAAAGGAGACTGCGGGGAAACGAGCCTGACAAGATATTCCGGAGGCCTGTATCCATACGAAACTATTTCGGATTTGCCTGTATCAAGATTCCAGAATTTGTCTTCGTTGCTGAATGAATACAGGATATATCTCTCCCCATCGGTAAAATAATTGTGAGTCGCCAGGCATTCGTCCGTGTAGTCCAGCACTGACATGAACTTCAGGGAATCCGTAGAATAACGGTAAATCCGTCCCCTTGGATCCAATATTTCCACCATGTCGAGTATCGGATTATACATCACCTGGTCCGCCATGGTATATTCCCCCGGGCCTCGCCCCCTCTTGTCGGCATGGCATATAAGTCCGCCGTTCCCGTCGAAAACACAAAGTCCCAATGTTTTCATGTCGAGAATATAGAAATTGTCTCCGTCAAAGGCGATATTCGATGCTCCTGTATAGACTGAATTGGAAATGGGAACACTGCCGTCAAGTGCCACTATCTCCACTTTTGAGAAAAGATCATATATGGATACCGGTTTTTCGGCCAATCCTTCCACATCGATTTCCATACTGCCCCGGACCGGATGCTCAGGCTCTCCCGAACATCCGGCCAGAATTAAGGACAGCACGATACCCACTATCAGAAATTTCCGACATATTGGACACTTTGCCACTTGAATTACAATTACAGGTATCCGGCTTTTTGCAAGTTTACAACTTTAGAGTTTTAACGAACTCTATTAAATCTTTTCTATTCTGAATCAAATCAGACCAAATTACCCTACCACTTTGTATGACACATATAGTAGGCACTGCGTATGTCGGATAAAAAAGTTGTTGGTTATAATAAGTTTGCCAAGGCATTGTAAGGGCCATATTTTGACACTCGCTAAAAGTCATGGAAATCACCGTTAACTGTTGCGAAGTGTATGACTTGTAAAGCTCAGTTATCAGATCCAAGGCCTCCTTGAAATACTGACAAGAGGATGTCCATTGGAAATAGACTGTAATTCCGTTATTATTGTACAATTCATCAATCCTTACAGGTTCAAGCCACGCACAATCTTTATACATTGTGAAATTCGGGGCATCTATAGGAAGTAAATCGTCCAAATTAAGATTATTCCCCTCCACGATTTGTCCCCAACCGTTTTTGAACCATTCCTTATTTTTGAAACTCTCTGGGACGGAACCGGAAAGATTATTTTGGTTTAACCAAACCCGGTCTTTGACATTCCCCAAATCATAGGGTATTTCTCCTGTAAGTTTATTATATGCTAAACGTACAGCCGATATATTTTTCAAATTACCAATTCCCTGAGGAATCTCACCTGTAAGTTCATTCATAAATAATCCCAAAAATTCCAAATCCTTTAATTGAAGAATATTTTCCGGGATATTCCCATTTAACTTGTTTTCTTCCAAACATAAATATGTCAATCTATTTAGATTGCCTATCTCGTTAGGAATCTCTCCTGTAAGATTGTTATCAGACAAGTCCAATGTTTTCAACATAGTCAATCTAGTGACAGATTGAGGTAGCTGACCGGAAAATTGATTCATACTAAGGCGCAACTCCTCTAACTTTGAAAGATTACCAATATATGAAGGTATTTCTCCCGACAATGAATTTAAGGCAAGATTCAAAGCTTCTAACTGTGTAAGATTTCCTAACGATTGAGGCAAAGATCCTGTTAAATAATTATAGGACAAATCTAAATTTGCCAGATTGCTTAGTTCTCCTATATAGCTTGGTATATTACCTTCTATACTATTATAATGCAGATTTAGGCTTTCTAAATTTTTAAGATTAGAAATACTTGCAGGAATACTGGTCCAGTTATGGCGGCTCAAATCCAAATGTTTTAGATTCTCCAGCTTCATAATAGCCTCCGGGATAGGTCCGGTTAAACCGGTACGCCATTGTCTACCCGGCATTACAAGATACTCCAGTTTGGTGAGCATACTAATCTCATCGGGGATGTAGTTTGTCGTGATAAGACTGAATTCTAATTTCTTTAGTTCGGTTAGATTCCCGATAGTTGCCGGAATTTTTCCTTTGGGGCCACGAATCCCTGTTATTGCAGTAACTCTGCCTTCTGAGTTTACTTCGACCCCGCTCCAATTCTGCAAAGGCATATCCGTACACCAGCCATTATTACCCGCTTCCCAATTGTCGCCATCGAGAGCATTATAAATGTCTATTAATACTTCTCTGTCGCTCTTTTCCGAGAACTCTATTGCCGGACGATCGTTAGGGTCTACATATGCTTCTTGATATACATAATACACGAGGCTTACTATACTATTATTACGATGTATGATTATCTCCGCTGTCCGAGCCTCTCCCTTATTCTCAGCAAGTTGCAGTATCACACTTTCTTTTGTAACACCACGGACTTCGGGGACAATGCTTATCCAACTTTGTGCATCATTGGGAATCACAACATCATAATCACCGCTTGTATAAAATTCAAGCGCTATTTGACATTCTTCGTAACTTGCAGTTTTAGAGCTATTGTCTATTATCTCCATTCCTTCCTGGGTGAATGAAATTTTTCTCATAATCGTATTGCTGCCATTACTGACCAATACAATAACTTTACTGAATTCCGTCATTTCCTCCTCTTTTGTTATCAGCAGAATATGTCCTTTTTTCTTAGTTTCGTCATCAGGACATATTTTTGCATTCAAATCCGCAGAGGTTAAGACTTCAATATCTATGTCTGTATCTGAACTTACCACGTATTCTATCTCTCTCGACGAGTTTGCTGCCATCATTATCTCATCCTCACATTGTAAGGAGATTGACAACTGCGGAGTTAGAGCTATGGCAAAAGAAGAACCATCGCTTAGAGTGAAGACTATCTCATCATCTGTAATATCTATTGACGAAATAAGCGTGTCGCCATCCTTACCATCTTTACCATTAGTTATTTCGACAACTGAATTATCTGAAAACACGATAATATATCCATCTTGAGTAGGCTGTATGGCATTTATCGTTAGCTTATTTTTATATGCCTCCTGAATTTTCTCTAAAACGGATATGCGATTTTCTAAAGAACCAATCATCTCCCTTAATTCACCATTCTGTTTTTCACATGAACTTAGGGCGATACAAAAAGCAATTAGCAATAAAATACATTTTTTCATACGACTTTAAAATGAGGTTGATACATAGAATCTCCAGCAGCTTCCGCCGGGTCTCCGGAAACCAGTGTCTATACCTGGTAAAAGGCAGGAAAGGTTTGTTTTAGTTGCATTCTCTTAGTATTGTAGTTTTTTACAACAATCAATTTTTATGTATTCTCGCTTAGTGTTATTTCCGGTAATTATGAGTATTCACACATTTCAATTTCAAAGATAAGGATTATTTCTATCCATGCAAAAATTTTCCGCTTTTCCGGCAGGGGACAGAATCAAGGAGTATGTGGAGCATATGACAAAATTATAAACTGATTCGTTTTAATTTTATTCAACATTTTCGTTATTTGTAAAAAAATCGTACCTTTGTGTGCAAAATAGAATTATGGCCGACAATACAGCAACATTGGACGAAGTGGCAGCTTTCTTGAAAGAGTTTCACCAGAAGGCTAAAATATTCGGCATAATCTACAATAACGACAAAGAAGAAAATATGCAAACTTTGTTCGATTTGGAGCTTCCTCCCGACAAAAGGGACGAGTATATATTGAATTTATTACCAGAAGACTATTATCAAGGCCCTTCCGATAATGAATATGGAGCAGAAGAAGGACCGGTATGGATGTTTGGTATTGGCATAAAGAAAAAAGGTAAGCGTAAGAAAATACCAATATACATAAAAATATATATTACGAAATATGCTAATGCATCAACTTACTGCATTTCATTCCATAAAGCAAAGTTTGAAATGAAATTCCCTTACAAAACAGAATTATGAAAAGTCCTTTCACTGGCGGCAATGTCACAAAGCTATCTAAAGATGAAGCATATACTTTTCGAAATGAAAAGTATATAGTCAAACGCTATTATTTTCAATGCGACGAAACAGGGAAAACATTTACAAACGCTGAAGTTGACAATCTGGTTATGGAAGATTTGTACAACCAGTATCGTCAACGGCATGGCATACCATCCCCATCAGAATTGAAAAACCTTAGAGAGAAGTATGGGTTGTCGGCTCATACAATGTCAAAAATTGCCGGTATAGGGATCAATCAATATGGTCTTTATGAAAATGGCGAAATGCCTACACCGGTAATAGGTAAATCTCTTGCATCATTATTTGACAAAAATAGCCTTTTGAAACAAATTGATAACTCCTGCGCCAAATTAGGCAAAGATTATCCTAAAGTCAGAAACAAAGTTGCTTCTTACATTGAACCAAGAGTTTTCAGTCTCAAAAAGGATTTTTATTATCAGTTTAGCGAGATGGCCCATCTGTCAGCACATTCGACTTCCTATCCGTACAAGAAAGCAAGATGGACAACTTGCTGATAAAAGCATGAAACATTATGGAAAATATTACAAACATAAGATTTAGACTTGCTTCCATCGAACAAGAAAAGTCTACATTAAATATTCAAGATATTGATGTAGACAATTTTGATGATAAGCAATTAAAATTCCAATACAAAATTGAAACATTAATACAAATGTCAAAGAATACGATACTTGTAAAGCCAAGTATAAGATATCTGTATGAAGAAAAGACATTACTTGAGTCGAGTGTTGTTTTAAACTTCTCTATCGACAATTTATCTGCTGCAATTGTAGTAGACAAAGAAAATCAGACAATAAATACAAAGGTAGACGTCCTCCCGACTTTTGTCAGCACTGCCTATGATACATTAAGAGGTATAGTCTATGTAAGGAGCTCTGAAGTTTTTTTGTCAAAGTATCCTACTCCGATGATTAAAGTTGAGACACTTGTTCAAAAGAACGGGATAACAATAGAAGACTAAAGACATTCAACAAAAGCAGCCGGATTTGCAATCCGGCTGCTCAGTACAATCATTTCATTTTCATATAATAGTCATGCATGATATACCAGGCGGCCTTGCGGTAGCCCTGGTCGGAGACGAGCCCCTTTCTGTTCCAGTCCTCCTGGTTCGTAGGGTGGAAACGGTAAGGGGAGCGGAAATCGAAAAGTATCCACGGTGACACACCCGCCAGATTAGGTATGTGGCGGAACATCTCTATATTGTCTTCATACAGACGTGCCTGATACTCCTCGCTCCACGAACTTGCCACATTCCTGTCTCCATGCTGCCCGTAGAGAGCCTCGCCTCCGAATTCCGATATTATAAGCGGCTTGTCAGGCACGACATCCCACACTGCCTCCGTCGGCGGTACCGGCCACGGATGATACCAGCCCATGTATTTGTTTACTGCCACCACATCAAGATTTTCCGTGAACGGGTCATCCATCTCGAAATGCCTTGTCTCCTCATTGAAATACACCAGGTCGAAAGCTGCCACATACAGTCTGGTCGTATCCATGGCACGTCCCGTATCAAGAAGCGACATCAGGAAAGCGTTCCTGGCTTCGGAAGGCTTGGTCTCGTTGGCCACACCCCAGAAGCATACGGCACAGCGGTTCCTGTCCCTGTGTATCATCTCCCGGAGCATACCCTGTGCCTTGGCCATGGTACCTTCATCCTCGAAATCAATTCCCTGCCAGATAGGTATCTCTTCCCACAACACGATCCCCATCTCCTCGGCAAGCCTCACAATATACTCGTTCTGAGGATAATGCGCAAGACGGACCATATTCACGCCCAAGGCAGCGGCCTCGGACAGCAGCATCTGCGCATCAGCCTGCGAGAAAGCCCGGCCCTTGCGCTGCGGTATCTCCTCGTGGAAGGAAATGCTTCTCATGAACACAGGTTCGCCGTTGACAAGGATGTCGGTACCGTCTGTATCCAGATAACGGAAACCGATCCTGTCACTTACAGATTCCTGCCCGCATGTAAGGGTCACGTCATAAAGCACAGGACTGTCAGGATGCCACAGCCTGAGCTTCGGAGTCTTCATCACCAGTTCCGCCCTGCCCCGGGCATCAGTCCTGACCGTCTCCGAAATCTTCAGTTCCGGGATATCTATGCGTACATCCGTCTCCTGCGGCAATGCCATGGACAAGGACACCGCGACAGACTTGGAATCCTTCTCTGCCAGACGGATAAAATAATCCCTCACGTACTGCTCCGGGGTTGTGACAAGCATGACATCACGTGTGATGCCGCCATAATTCCACCAGTCGAACGCAAGTGCAGGGATGGCATCCTCCGTTCTTCTGTTGTTCACCTGCACGACAAGGAAATTGTCTCCATCAGACAGCTTCCCTGTCACCTCAACCTCGAACGGGGTGAAACCGCCTTCATGCTCCTTGATCATCTCGCCGTTCAGATAGACCTTGCACCTGTAGCTCACGGCACCGAAATACAGGAACTGACGTTCACCTGTCTGAGGTCCGGCACTGAAATGGCGTGCATACCACACTGTCCCCTCGTAATATTTCAGCTCAGGCACCTGGGAATTCCAGTCACCGGGAACATTGAGACGCAGGCCGCCGTCAAAGGAATATTCGTAAAATTCCTCATTCGAAGCCGGAGTCCTGTTCTCGAATACCTTCATCTTCTCGCCCTGGTCATACAGGTCAACAATCACGTTCCACTTTCCGTTGAGCAGCATGTAATCGCGTCCATAGACATTTGTCATGAACGGCGAGACTGCATCAGAGGCATAGGAAACAAACGCTGCGGCAAAACATAAGGCAAACGCCAGCAAATAGGATAATCTGTAATTCATATTTCAAAAATTATATTTTCAATTTTCCGGACAATAAATGCGGCTGAAAAGCCCTGTGGATGTTCCGGCAGATTTGCAATCTGCCGGGAAACGTAGGCAGCCGGATTGCAAATCCGGCTGAACGATATTGGACTGCTACAAGACAGTATACCTGTAAAGGGCAAAAGTATTCCGTTCCGGCAAAGCGAACTCCACAACACCGTCATTGCCTGCCACTGCCGTAAATGACACTCCGTCTCCGGCCACTGCATCGAATCTGACCTCGGCACCTGAGTCAAGCCACGTATCCACTTCCGCAGCCCCGGACATATTGTCTTCCCTGAAGACAAGCATATACCCGGAAGCATCGTCGGACACGGATTGAAAGCCGGTCCATGAACGGCCTGACGGTTCCTCCCCGACAGGAAGGATCACTCCGGAATGGAATTCCTCTGAAATTCCCTTGTATGTCTCTATCAAGGAAGCGGTTCCGTATGCCTCTTCGGGTAGGTTCGAAGCCTCCATCCATGCCAAAGGCTGGCCTGGCATAGTGATGGCAAACAGATACCGGAACGGATAATTTCCCGGCGCGAACGGATCACCGTCAGGATATTTACCATGATTGCGCCACTTGTTCAGGAACTCGACCTGCAGCTTTTCGGCAGGGACGTATTTCGACAACTGCCACAAATTCCTCAACGTCTGGTACGGATAGTAGTTGCCCCAGTCGGTGTATCGGTTCTCAAGGAAAATATTCCCGTATTCGTTGAAATAATGGTAGCCTCCGCGCCTGCCGGCAGTTACGTCAAGATTGAATACGACCTGATAGCCTGTAGCCTCTGACACCTTGTCGAAAAAGCGGCGCAGGTTCTCCTCAGCCTTCTTGTCCGGTATATTCAGTCCGTCAATCTTGAAAACCTTGATACCATACTCCCTGTATAGCTTTATCAGTGCATCAGCATCCTTCTCCCAGTCCTCGAAACTGTTCTGTATGCTCGGATTGAACCATAGGCCGATCTCTATTCCGAGGCTGTCGGCCTTGTCCATTATCGGAGCAAGGCCGTGGGGATACTTGACCGGATCCGGGGTCCAATAGTCCGGGTTGTCCCAGATATTCTTGAACGAACCTTTGGCCACGGCCGAATTGGGACTTTTGCCCACCTGCCACCCGTCGTCTATCTGGAAATGGGTGACCCCGAGCCTTGCAGCCTTTTCAAGCTCTGCAAGGCAGAATGCCTCGTTTACCTTGGCATCCTGGCTGCGGTCCCCCCACGTATTCATCATCACCATCTCGTCTCTGTCCGGTATGTGTCTGCGCACATTCTGCTGATATTCCCGCAATGCGGTCAGGGCATCAAGTTCGTCCCCGCTCCAGACTCCCATGACACAGGAATAGATACGGGTCCATTTGTCCTGAGAGACATCGCCTGTGCTTATGCCCGGGCCGGTCACCGAGAACGTTCCGAAGTCAGCGATGAAATCAGCCCCTCCGTACTCCAGCTGCACACTTGAGCATGGAGCCTCCTTCAGGAAAAAGAGTCCGCTTCCGTCAGTGCCGTCCTGCAAGAACAGTATGTTGCCACGGTATGAATTTTTCCGGTATGATATGAAATCCCGTTCAGTCACAAGGTTGTTGTTCCAGTCTGTCACATCCCAGAATTCCACCGCCCTGCCATGCCAGTGGTTTCCCGGCAGACTGACCCTGTCAATGACTGCAGACACAGGTCGTGAGGCCATGTCCTCGGCAAATTCTATATTCTTGCGGTCAGCATTGTTTTCTACAGAAGAGGCAAGTCTGCCTGTCATGCTTCCCCTCACCCATGTATCGCAGGCTACAGCAGGACATCCGCTGTATATACGGAATTCACGTCTTATATGGAGCGTTCCGAGGGAATATTTCACCGTCACACGATGATATGCAGGACTCACCGGAGTCTGGGGGACATTTTCCGAAGAATACGAGCCGTTGCTGCCTGGTCCGGATGCGGATGTCATCACGAAATCAGGTTCAAACCTTACGGAACGCAGGACCTTGCCGGAAACCTTGTCCGTAATGCTTGCTGTCATAAGGTTGCCGCCGTTCCAGACGAACTTTCTTTCCACCAGAGAGTTACCGACAGTCAGAGTATCTGAATTCAGACGGCTGTAACAATCCGGAACGGCGGAAAAGCAGCATCCGGGTATCATGAATGCCAACAACGGGAAGAGAATGTATGAAAGTCTTATTGCCATATTCTGTCAATATTATTGTAAAAATGCTTTCATCAATATTATTGTAAAAATGCTTTCGGCTTTTCAAGAAGTTCGTTCGGAAGATTGAATCTTTGGGATTCTTTTGTGCCTTCGTATTTGCCTGCACCTTTTTTCATCAACGGCTTCAGATCGTCAAGATGATAGCGGTAGACATCTCTCGGGGAGCATGAATATTTGTGGCAGAGCGAGGCAGCCATTCCCACGACTTCGCCCATCATCCCGGTAGTACGCATGACGCGGGTAGTCCCGAGTGCGACATGTGTCTGGCTGATATTGCGTCCAGCCATGAAAAGATTGTCTATATTTCTGGAATACAGGCATCTGTATGGTACGGCGTAAGGATAGATCCAGTTGTGGACCGTAGCCGTCTTGAATTCGGCTCCCGGGAAGTTCCTCGAATTGTCCGGGTCCGGGAAATGCAGGTCTATGCTCCATGTCGTGGTAAATGACGCATCCTCGTGGAACACATTCTTGTCAATATCGTCCTGCTTGAGTATATAGTCACCCAGCAGACGTCTGGATTCCCGCTTCCCGGCGATATAGGCCACCCATTCCAGGTCTCTGTCCGCCCATCTGGCATTGTCCTTCTTATGATTCTTGAGATAGCTCCAGTTCGAATATATCACCAGCAGACCATAGTCCCTGATACGTTCGGCATCTGTCACCTGATTCAGGTTCATGCCGGTCTCCCAGGTCCATTCGCCCATTGTGACCTTCTCGCAGTTGTCTTCATTGAAGGTCACCCCGTAGGAAAACTCAGGGAATGTTGTCCTGCCGTCCTTTTTCACCGAATACCACTGCACTGATGCACCCATGACCATGCTGTCTGCCTGCTCAGGGGCAAGGGATTCCCCGTATTCGCTGCGGGCTTCCCTTCCCATCCGCCAGTCTGCCCCTGCAAGGTATCCGATTGTGCCGTCTCCGGTACAGTCAGAGAAAAGCGGGGCTTCGAGCCAGCAGACCTTGCCTGTCACCACATCCTGTATCAGCACGGCGGCTATCCTGTTTCCGTCCATCCGGACCCGAGTCGCCCTGCAGTTTGCAAAAAGGGTGACATTCTCTTCATTGTCAATAAATTCCTGCTTCCTGTCATCCTCATAGTTGGAGGCAGGCTGAGCATTTCCCTTTCTGGTATGTCCGAACTCACGTATCATCCTGCCCAGGCCATCATTCGGGCCTACTTCGGAATATCCGCCGAGATGAACCCTGACCTCGGAACTGTTGTTGCCGCCAAGAACAGGCCTGTCATTCACAAGGGCCACATTGCAGCCGAGTCTTGCAGCCGATACTGCGGCACACATGCCGGCTATGCCTCCTCCCACAACGACAAAGTCGAACTTCCTGACCCCAGCAGCCGCTTCCCTGCTTTTCATGGCTTCATCCCGTACCCTGTCTATATATGCATCCGGATCAACCGAGACCGCCTCCTGGTCCATTGTCAGATACAGGGCATCGCAACGCCCGTCAAACCCTGTCAGATCCGACAAGGCGACAGATGTCTCCCCGGCGTTCAGCTTCACCTTGCCAGCATATTGCCAATGCCATCCGCTGCCTTCTGCGCCCAGGGTATTCTTCATCTTCTTTCCAGCAATCCTGACCTTGAATTTACCGGGTCCAGGTGAGGCTGTCCATGGAGATGTCCAGTTATAAGTCCTTGCATATACATGCCATGTTCCCTGGACAGGAATATTCACTGTCGTCTCCGCATCCCGGACAGGCTTGCCCAGACCATGAGCAAGAAGATACGGAGACCCCATCTGATCCATGAACTGCTGATCCAGCACCCAACCGCCTGTATTTCCGAAAGATTCGGTCTCTATCAATATGCCGTCATCACTTCCCCGTGCTGGCAGCATCCGGACAATGGACAGAATCGCGATGAGAACAAACAGCTTTTTCATAGTCTGTAATTATCTGCATTTCACATCCATGATTCCTACCCAGCCGCCATCCAGCAGATCATCCTCGCCAAGAGAAAGTTCTATACCTGCAGGACAGTCTTCCTTCGATGTATCCACAATACCGGCGGCAAGAAGATACTTGCCGGACGGGATATCCTCGGGAACAAAGCTGAAACTGTACTCTGTGACATTTCCTTTGAGCCACTTGGAAGGGTCGGAATCCCTGTCAATGTACTTGGCCACAACATTGCCCTCGTCATCGAGCAGTACGAAAGCCACCTTGTACTTGTAATTCCACTGTTTGATATTGTTCGGACAGTAACCCCAGCCGAGATTTGCCCACTTATGCGTAATTGTCACAGGCTTCCCGTCAGTCATCTTCACAGGAGCCGTGATCTCTACCGGATACAGTCTGTATCCGCCTTCTGCAACAAACCTCTTCACATAGTCAAAAGCATCGTAAAACCAGGATCTTGTCTCTTTACCGGCCCTGAAGTCCATCATGTTCACCCTTGCTTCCTCGGAAGTGACGAACTCACCTATTCGGACATCTTTCGGCGTCTTGTAGCCTGCAGGGTCCTGCCACCACGAATGCTGGCCGACGATCCATCCGCCTTCCATGATGATAGGGACCTTGAATGCCCATTTCTTCACATAAGAACGCTCCCAGTCATTATAGCCCCAATCCTGGTTGTTCATGCCGAATGAGTCTGCCCTGAGCCCGTAACCGTTGTCAATGGCTATCTGAAGAAGGTGCTCGCTGTCCGGCTCCACATGGCGGCCTTCACTTACCGGAGCGCCGATATGGCGATGATAGTTGATGATAAGCGGGACCTTGGTGAATGTTCTGGCATACAGTCCTGTGATCCATTCCATTGTGTTCTCCTTGTAATAAGCAGTGCTGTCGGAAATCACATTGCCAGGCTCATAGGCAACATTGTGGCCTTCGCCCCACTTCCCGAGCCCGTAGCCGTCAATGAAGGCCGTCTTGTCCGGGTCATTGAACTCTTCGGCAAAAGCCTCTATGAATTTCTCATAATATTTTCTGAATACCGGATCCTGAGGGAACGGCGTCTTCTGTGCCGGACGCTTTTCATTCTGCAGATAATATCTCGCCCCGGCATCAAACACAAATTCAGGAGTGTTGGCTCCCTGATCCCGTCCATCCACCACGATGCGGAAAGCTATCTTCATACCACGGTCCTGCACGCTCCTGACAAGACGCGACAGCCGGCTGTCCGGATCTTTCCAGAAATATTTCCCTTCCTCAGGCTCCATGGAAGACCAGCTCGTCCTAAGATATGCCACGGACGCATAGTCAGAGACCTTTACAGTGACTCTGCCGCTATCGGCTGGCATGCTGTCATACCCCTGCTCTTCCCAGAAATTTTCATCCTGGCTTCTGTCCCAGTCCCTGCCCAGATACATGACCCATCCGGACAAAGGGTTGTCCAGCACCCTTACCGTATCCGGCGCAAATGTCACGGTCCTGGTCTTGCCGGCTCCTCCGGCAGCAGTTGCCGGAAGCTCTGAACTATACAACATCATTGACAATCCTGCGATCATGCAGGGGAGGAAAAGATTCTTTTTCATGTTTATTCCGTTATTTTGAATTAATCTGCAAAAGGTTGGTTGTCAAGGTCGGTATTGGCACGTGGTCTCTTTTTTACATTTCATAAACGCACATTAGTGTGTATGCACACACTTTTCAAAAATAAAGAGATTTTCTTTAAGGACAAAAAAATTCGTCATAATTTTTTCAACATGTATAATAAATGCCGGGATAACGTTTCAGAAAGAGAAAAATTTCTATCGGAAAAAGAAAATATTTTTTCAGAAAGAAAAAAAATACGGATTTTCTTTTTCTGAAAGACAGTCCGGAATTCAAGTCTTATATTCGTCCATCGGTGTCCGGGACT